>NZ_QKTA01000007.1:0-165088 GCF_003234395.1 Curtobacterium sp. MCLR17_051 | reverse complement strand
GGACCTGGCCGCCGCACCCCTACCCCCGCAGGGACTCCACGGCCTTCTCGATCCGCCGGGCCCGTGTCTCCGGGGCCTTCGCCTGCGTGACCGGGTCGGCGAGTGCGCGCTGCCGCGAGTTCGACAGGGTGTCGAACGCCGCACGCACGCCGGCCTCCTGCAGCGCGGCGGCCAGGTCCTCCGGCAGGTCGACGGTCCGGGGCAGGGTGTCGACCTCGAGCGAGACCTCGACGGTGTCCCCGGCGGCGATCCCGGCGGCCGCACGTTGCGAGGCCGACAGCGGCACCAGGAACTGCCCGTCCATGACCCCGACGGTGGAGCGGTAGGTGTAGCCCCGGTGGATCGTGACGACCACCGCGGGGCGCTTGCCGGATCCGAGCGCCTCGATGACGGACTCCGGGACGGGGAGTCCGGTCGCCGTCTTCCGCGCTTGCAGGACCGTCGTCGTGAACCGCATCCGTGCCTCCAGGCCTGGTGTGGGCGCGACCCTGCGCCCAGAACGAGCAAAGCGTACAGCCGCACCCGCTGTTCCGCCGTCGTTCACCACCGGAGCACGGGCCGGAAACCGGCCGCGTCCACGATCGAGCAGAACCCGGACACCCGGTCCCCGCAGCACCTTCCCCCACCCGAAAGGCCCACCCGTGCAGCACAAGCGCACCCTGGCCGGCATCGCCCTGGCCGCCGCCGCAGTCGTCACCCTCGCCGGATGCTCCTCGACGAGCTCCGCCAGCACGAGCAAGGGCGACGCCGACTGGAAGACCACCACCAGCGCCGAGTCCGCCGGCGGCATGGACGCCCTGGTCAAGGCCGCCAAGGCCGAGGGCCAGCTCAACGTCATCACGCTCCCGCCGACGTGGGCCAACTACGGCAAGATCATCGACGGCTTCACCAAGAAGTACGGCATCAAGATCAACTCCGCGAACCCGAACGGCTCGAGCGCCGACGAGGTCGCCGCGGTCAAGTCGCAGAAGGGCCAGTCCACCGCCCCCGACGTGCTCGACCTCGGCAACGCCGTGCTGCAGGAGAACCTCGACCTGTTCGCCGACTACAAGGTCGCGAACTGGGACGACATCCCCACGAACCTGAAGGACGAGGACGGCGCCTGGACGCGCGACTACACCGGCCTGATGTCGATCGGGTACGACTCGTCGAAGATCTCCGACGCCCCGAAGGACATGACGGACCTGCTCGGCTCCGAGTACAAGGGCAAGGTCTCGATCGGCGGCGACCCGACGCAGGCGAACCAGGCCGCGTCCGCGGTGTACCTGGCGGCGCTGGAGAACGGCGGCTCGGCCGACGACATCACCAAGGGCGTCGACTTCTTCGGCAAGCTCAAGCAGGCCGGCAACTTCCAGAACGTGCTGCCGACGCAGGCCACCGTCGCCTCGGGTGAGACCCCGGTCGTCGTCCAGTGGTCGTACAACAACCTGGCCTGGGGCCCGGCGGCGGGCGCGAGTGGCAACAAGGACTGGAAGACCGTCGTCCCGAAGGGGCAGGCGCTCGGCTCGTACTACTCGCAGGCCATCAACAAGGACGCCCCGCACCCCGCGGCCGCCCGCCTGTGGGAGGAGTACATCGCCAGCCCCGAGGTCCAGAACCTGTACCTGCAGGCCGGCGCCTTCCCGTCCACCCTCGCCGCGCTGACGAAGTCGGGCAAGGTCGACCAGGACGCCCTCGACGCCGCCGGTGGCGCACCGAAGGACTACGTCGAGCTGACCGACGCGCAGGTCGCCGACGCCGCCAAGGTGCTCAAGGCCAAGTGGTCCTCGACGATGGGGTCCTGAGCAGCATGACCACCGCATCGGCAGACGCGCCCGCGGCGAGCGGCGCAGCCGCGACCGACGCCGCACCGGCGACGAGCGCGACGAGCCCCGTGCGCCCGACGTCCGCACGAGCGTCCGCCGATGCCGTCCGCCGCGGCGCCGGACCCCGTGTCCGGCGCCGCGTCGGCCTCGCCTGGCTGGGGCTGACGCCCTTCGCCGCCTACGTCCTGCTGTTCCTCGCCGTCCCCGCCGTGATCGCGATCGGCAGCGGCTTCTTCGACGCCTCCGGAGCGTTCACGTTCGCGAACCTCGCGGCCTTCGCCGACCCGTCCGTGCTGCGGGCGTTCGGCGGGTCGTTCGGCCTGTCCGCCGCCTCCGCGGTCATCGGTGCCGTGCTCGGCGCGGTCGTCTGCTGGGCGCTCTCGGCACTGCGGCCGGACGGGCTGGTCCGGTCGATGATCGACTCGGCGGCGAGCGTCCTCGCCCAGTTCGGTGGCGTCATGCTCGCGTTCGCGTTCATCGCGACGATCGGCGTGCAGGGCCTCGTCACGACGTGGTTGGTCACGGTCTTCCACGTCGACCTCAACGCGGACGGCGCCTTCCTGTACACGGTGCCCGGGCTCGTGATCCCCTACGTCTACTTCCAGGTGCCGCTCATGGTCCTCACGTTCATGCCCGCACTCGAGGGCGTCAAGGCCCAGTGGGGCGAGGCCGCCGCGACCCTCGGCGCCTCGCGCCTGACGTACTGGCGCCGGATTGCGTTGCCGGTCCTGGCACCGGCGTTCTGGGGGTCGCTCCTGCTGCTCTTCGCCAACGGCTTCTCGTCGTTCGCCACCGCCGCGGCCCTGATCTCGCAGGGCGGCATCGTGCCGCTGACGATCCGCACGCAGCTCACCAGCGAGACGCTCGCCGGCCTGCAGAACGTCGCCGGGGTGCTCGCCTTCGGCATGGTCGTCGTGATGGCGGTCGTGATGGGCGCGTACTCGCTGCTGCAGCGCCGTGCCGCGAGGTGGCAGCGATGAGCGCGGCGGCCCCGGTCCGTCCGGCCCGCCCGGCGCAGCCGGTTCGGCTCGGAGGCCCGTCCCGCGTCCGCCGCTTCGGCACGGCCCCGTCCCGTGGTGCGGCAGCGATCGTGCTCACCGTGATCGGGCTCCTGTTCGCCGTGCCGCTGGTCGCCCTGCTGCAGTTCACCTTCCGGCAGGGCACCGACGGCGGGCTCACCTTCGCGCACTGGGCGGCGATCGGTGACCCGGCCAACGCGTTCACCTACCAGCCGGTGTTCGACGGGCTCGGGGCGTCGCTGCTCATCGCCGTGATCACCGTCGGGATCGTGCTGCTCGTGCTGCTGCCGGCCCAGATCATCACCTCGCTCCGCTACCCCAGGCTCCGGAGCGTCCTGGAGTTCGTCTGCATCGTGCCGATCACCGTGCCGGTCGTGGTGCTCGTCGTCGGGTTCATCCCCGTGTACCAGGTCGTCTCGCAGGTCTTCGGGTCCGGCTCCTGGACGCTGGCGTTCGCGATCGGGATCATCACGCTGCCGTTCGCGTTCCGCCCGATCGCCGCCGCCATCACCGCGACGGACCTGATCGTCCTGTCCGAGGCGGCCCGGTCGCTCGGTGCCTCGTGGTGGACCGTCACCTGGCGCGTGCTCCTGCCGAACCTGCGCCGGGGCATCACCGCCGCGTGCTTCCTCACGATCACCGTGGTCCTCGGCGAGTACACCCTCGCCGCGTTCCTCTCCCGCAGCACGTTCCAGACCGGGCTCGTGCTCGTGCAGGGGACCGACCCGTACGTCGCCGCGATCTTCTCGGTCGCCGCGCTCGCGTTCGGCTTCGTGCTGCTCGTCCTCATCGGCCGCATCGGGACCCGTCGCACGGGCCGCGTCCGCCGCACCCGCACCACCCGTCGTCCCCGCCTCGAGGAGTCCGCATGACCGTCACCGCTCCGGCAGCCCCGGCGTCCCTCGCCACCACCGGTGCCGTCGTCGAACTCCACGCCGTCGAGAAGCACTACGGCGCACACCGTGCACTCGCGGGACTGTCGCTCCGCGTCGAGCCGGGGGAGTTCGTCTCGCTCCTCGGGCCGTCCGGTTGCGGCAAGACGACGGCCCTCCGCGCGCTCGCGGGCCTCGAGGCCATCGACGCCGGCTCGATCCGCATCGACGGCCAGGACGTCGCCGACACCCCGGTCAACAAGCGCGACATCGGCATGGTGTTCCAGCAGTACTCGCTGTTCCCGCACATGACGGTCCGGCAGAACGTCGCCTTCGGCCTCGAGATGCGCCGGGTCCCCGCCGCCGAGCGCAAGAGCCGCGTGGTCGAGGCCCTCGACATGGTCCGCCTCGGCGAGTTCGCCGAGCGGTACCCGCACCAGCTCTCCGGCGGGCAGCAGCAGCGCGTCGCCCTGGCCCGTGCCCTGGTCACCCGCCCCCGGGTGCTCCTGCTCGACGAGCCGCTGTCGGCCCTCGATGCGAAGGTCCGGGTGTCGCTGCGCGACGAGATCCGCCGCATCCAGAGCGACCTCGGCATCACCACCGTGTTCGTGACGCACGACCAAGAGGAGGCGCTCGCCGTCTCCGACCGGATTGCCGTGATGCAGGCGGGCGACATCGAGCAGGTCGGCACGCCCGAGGAGCTCTACCGCACCCCGTCGTCGGCGTTCACGGCGGACTTCGTCGGCCAGTCGAACCGGCTGCAGGGCGACCTGCGCGGGGGCGACGTCTTCGTGTACGGGTTCCGGGTGCCGGCGCTCGACTCCTCGGCTCCGGACGGGCCGGTGCTCGCCTACGTCCGGCCGGAGGACATCGCCTTCGCTCCGGAGGGTATCACCGGCACCGTCGTCTCCTCGAGCTTCCTCGGGTCGATCCGCCGCACCACCGTCCGCCTGGACGACGACACCGTCGTGACCGTCCAGCACGAGGTCGGCGACCGCCGGGCCACCGGCGACCCCGTCGCCGTGCGCCTGCTCGGCGCACCCGTGGCGGTCGCGCCGCTCGCGTAGCTCCCCCCCCCCCGCGAAAGCGACAGATCGCGCTCGCGACCGCGCTCACCGTCGCGAAAGCGACAGATGGGCGCGGATGCTTCGCGGACTTCTGTCGCTTTGGCGGGGTGGGCGGCACCGACGGCGGACGGGAGGCTCGTGGCGGCCTGGCACCGCGCCTCCAGACCGGTGGGGTCAGCGCTGGAAGCGCGCCTCGCGCTCGTCGGCCAGCCCGGCCTCGACGCGTGCCCGCATGTTCTCCGACATGTCGGGCAGGGCGTCGAGCCGAGCCCAGAACGCCTCGGTGTTCTCGCCGTCGGCGGGGTTCGGCGTCCCGGAGACGTACCGGCAGGCGAAGACGAGGTCGAGGTACTGCGACCGGTCGCCGTTCGGGTAGGTCATCTCGGGCAGCACCTGCACCCAGGCCAGGCGTTCGGCGACGGCGACGACGTCGGCTTCTTCCAGGACCTCGCGTTCGGCGGCGACGGCGGGTTCCTCGCCCGGGTCGACGATCCCGGTGACCGGGGTGTACGCGCCCGTGTCGGCCCGCCGGACCACGAGCAGTTCGCGATCGGCGCCGGAGCCGCGGGTCACGATGGCGCTCACGCCCGACAG
Organism: Curtobacterium sp. MCLR17_051; assembly: GCF_003234395.1. Taxonomy (NCBI): domain Bacteria; kingdom Bacillati; phylum Actinomycetota; class Actinomycetes; order Micrococcales; family Microbacteriaceae; genus Curtobacterium; species Curtobacterium sp. MCLR17_051. Next base: position 159,731 of record NZ_QKTA01000007.1, on the reverse strand, counting down.
CCAGAGCGGCGCCGTGCCGATCTTCTCGCGCAGGGACAGGACGAAGTCGGGGGTCGGCATGCCTCCACGCTACCCATGCGACCCCTGTCGCAGACTGGTCATGACCAGTAGGCTTGCCGTGTGGAGATCATCATCCTGCCCACGCCGGACGAGGTCGGTCGCGTCGCCGCGGCCAAGATCGCGTCCGTCGTCGCCAAGAAGCCGTCCGCCGTCATCGGTCTCGCCACCGGATCCAGCCCGCAGGGCATCTACACCGACCTGCAGCGCCGGGTGCAGGCGGGCGAGATCTCGTTCGCCGAGGCTCGTGGGTTCGCCCTCGACGAGTACGTCGGCATCCCGCTCGAGCACCCAGAGTCGTACGCGGCCGTGATCGCCCGCGACGTCGTGGCACCGCTCGGCTTCGACGCCTCGCGCGTGCGGGTGCCGGACGGCCGTGCCGCCGACCTGGAGTTCGCGGCCAAGGAGTACGACGCCGCGATCCGTGCCGCGGGCGGGATCGACGTGCAGATCCTCGGCATCGGGGCCAACGGCCACATCGGGTTCAACGAGCCGACCTCGTCGTTCGCCTCGCGCACCCGCATCAAGACCCTCGCGCCGTCGACCCGTGACGCCAACGCGCGCTTCTTCGACTCGCCCGAGCAGGTCCCGACGCACTGCATGACGCAGGGGCTCGGCACCATCCTCGAGGCCCGCGAGCTCGTCCTCGTCGCCCAGGGGCCGTCGAAGGCCGCGGCCGTCGCCGCTGCGATCGAGGGGCCGCTCAGCTCCTTCGTGCCCGGTTCGGCCCTGCAGCTGCACGAGCACGCGACCGTCGTCGTCGACGAGGAGGCCGCTGCCGGGCTGCAGCTCGCCGACTACTACCGCTACACGTACGCGAACAAGCCGGCCTGGCAGCGGTTCGAGTAGGCGCTGCGCCCTTCTCTCCACTCACACGCCGGCGTCTTGCCCCGGCGCCGCCGAAGCGTCGAGACGCCGCCGAATCCCGCGGCGTCTCGACGCTTGCGGGGCGTCGAACGCACACGCCGGCGTCTCGCGGCAGCCACACGCCGGTCGACGCAGCTCGGGCTCAGCCTCTGGCCGCTGCGGCGAGGCGGCTGAGCCCCTCGTCGAGGGTCTCCGCCGAGCACCCGAAGTTCAGCCGCGCGAAGCCCCGGCCCTGCCGTCCGAACGCCGGGCCGGAGCCGAGCGCCACCTTCGCCCGGTCGACGAGCTCCGCTGCGGGGTCGTCGCCCCACGGCAGCGCCCGCAGGTCGAGCCACGCCAGGTACGACGCCTGCGGCTGCCGGTACTCGGCGCCGGGCAGCACGTCGCCGATCCGCTCGGCCAGGGTGCGCCGGTTCGCCGCGAGCTCGGTGAGCAGTGATGCCAGCCACGGCCCGCCCTCGCTGAAGGCCGCCACGCTCGCCGTGTAGCCGAGGATGCCGGTGCGCTCGACGACCTCGGCCGGCAGTCCGTCGAACCAGGCGCGGGCCCGCTCCGAGGCGCCGATCATCATCGCGCACTTCGTGCCGGCGAGGTTCCAGGCCTTGCTCGCACTCGTCAGGGCGACGCCGAGCGACGTGGCCTCGGGGCAGGACTCCAGGAACGGCGTGAACACCGCGTCGGCGTGCACGAGCGGCGCGTGGATCTCGTCGGACACCACGACGGCGTCCCACTCGGCGGCCAGCTTCGCGAGTGCGACGAGCGACGCGCGGTCGTGCACCAGGCCGAGGGGGTTGTGCGGGTTGCAGAGCAGCACCGTGCGGGCTCCGTCGGCGAACGCCTGCGCGATGCCGTCCAGGTCCATCCGCCAGCCGGCCGTGGTGTCGAAGGGGTCGGCCGGGCCTGCGGGGGCGAGCAGCGGGACCTCGGTGACGGTGCCGCCGGCCTCGGACACGTACTCCCAGAACGGCGGGTACACGGGCGGCATGATGACCACCTGGTCGCCCGGCTCGATGACCCGGCGCAGCACCTCGACCGCCGCGACCGACACGTCCGTGGTGGTGCGGACCAGGTCGGGGTCGACCCGCCATGCCCACCGGCTCTCGGCGAAGTCGGCGAACGCCTCGGGCAGGGCCCGTCCGTGCCCGACGTACCCGGTGTCGCCGTTCGTCACCGCGGTGACCAGGGCGTCGCGGATCGGTTCGGCGAGCATGCTGTCCATCTCGGCGACGAACATGGGGAGCACGTCCGGCGGGTAGGCCGTGTACTTCTCGCTCGTGCGGGACCGGTACGCATCGAAGACGGACACCATGACGCTCATGCGCCCATCCTGACAGCGAGGCACGCAGGGCGCGAGGGTGGTGGTCAGGCCGGGCGGAGGCCCGCCAGCAGCACCTCGACGTAGCGCTCGGGGTCGTGCACCCGGGAGCCACCCGCCACGGCGGCCACCCGCATCCCGCACAGCAGCCGTCGCAGGTCGTCCGCATCGACGTCGGCACGCACGAGCCCCTCGGCCCGTGCCCGTGCGAGCAACGCGTCGACGGACTCGACCAGGTCGCCCGCGAGCGCCGCGGTGTCAGCGCACGAGAACCCGCCGTTCGTCAGGAGGTCGCCGAGGGCCGCGTCGTCGACCATGCTCCGGAACGCAGCCGTCACGACCCCCCGGAGCGCGTCCACCGCGTCGGGCAGCGCGACGGCGACACGGACGAGGTCGAGCATGTCCTCGAGCGCATCGATCGCGAGCGCCTCGAGCAGGTGCTGCTGCGACGGGAAGTGCCGGTAGGCGGTCCCGACACCCACACCGGCCTCGTGTGCAACGGCGTTGAGGAGCGGCTGCTCGCCCCGCTCGAGGAACGACCGGGCGACGTCGAGCAGCGCGGTCCGGTTGCGTTGCGCATCGGAGCGCAGCGCTTCGGGTCGGGCCATCGCGATCGTCATGCGGACACTCTATCCGCTTGTGCTACCGTTCCGGATGGATCATCCGATTCCACACGACGAGTGAGCAGGAGACGACCAATGGGCACCTTCGAGTGGGAACCGTCCGCGATGCCCGACCAGCACGGCCGGACCGTGGTGGTCACCGGCGCGACCGGCGGACTCGGGCTGGTGGTCGCGACCCGACTCGCAGCCGCCGGAGCACGCGTCATCGCTGCGGTCCGCAACCCCGACAAGGCGGCTCGCGTCCTGCCCGTCGGCCTGGAGGCGCGGGTCGTCGACACCGCGTCGGTCGCCTCGGTCACGGCGTTCGCCCGGCAGCTCGCGGCGGACGGCATCGTCGTGGACGCCCTCGTCAACAACGCCGGCGCGACGCTGGGCGCGTTCGGGTTGACCGACGAGGGCATCGAGCGCACCTGGGCTACCAACGTCGTCGGGCCGGCCGTGCTCGCCGACGCGATGCTCCCGGTGCTCGGCGGACCGTCGCCCCGGGTCGTGCTCGTCGGGTCGAACCTGTCGCAGCGCACCCGCCGCGTGCCCGCACCGGGCGGGGTCGACGATCCGAGCGACTACTCGCAGCTCGCCGTGTACACCGACTCGAAGACGGCGGCGACGGCGCTCGCGGTCGACCTCGGTGAGCGGCTCCGCGCGGCCGGCTCGGACGTCCGCTCGGTCATCGCACACCCCGGCATCGCGGCGACGGGGATGAACGACCAGGCCGAGACCCTCGCGCAGCGCCTCGGCGGCATGATCGCGCGCAGCATGGCCCGGACCGCGGAGGACGGCGCTCGCTCGACGCTCTGGTCGGCCACCGCGCCGGACGTCGCCGAGGGGGTGTTCGTCGGGCCGGCGCTGCGACGTGGTGACCGGCGGCTGCACGTCGTGCCCGTCCGCGGGACCGCCACCGACCCGGTGTTCCGGCAGCGGGTCCGCACCTTCGTCGACGCGGTCGCCGCGCGCACGGTTGTCTGACCGAACGGCGCCGGCCCGACGCCGAACCCGACGTGAACAGCGGGAGAGCGCTCGGTGACGCGGGCGGCGTCCCCCGTCCGAGGGGGCTAGCGTCACCGATGTGAACCGATCTCGCGTGCACCGTCGCCCGCTCGTCCGTCCGCTCCCGCTCGCCGCGGTGGCCACGATCGCCGCACTGCTGGGCACGGCGATCGTCGCCGCGCCGGCCGTGGCCACGCCCTCGACGCAGGCCGGGCGCACCGTCAGCGATCCCGCGCGGTACGTCGACCCCTTCATCGGCACGAGCAACAACGGCAACACCTGGCCCGGGGCCACCGCGCCGTTCGGCATGATGCAGTGGAGCCCCACGGGCACCGCGGGCGACCAGACGTCGACCCCGGTCGCGAACGGCTACTCGTACGACGTGAACCGGCTGCGCGGCTTCAGCCTGACGCACCTGAACGGTGCCGGGTGTGCTCCCGGGGCTGCTGGTGACGTGCCGATCATGCCGGTCACGACCCCGGTCACGACCTCGCCGTCAGCCGACTCGAAGGACGCCGTCTACGCCGCCGGGTACTCCCACGACCAGGAGTCCGCGAGCCCCGGCCGCTACGGCGTCACGCTCGACAACGGCGTCCGCACCGACCTGGCCGTGACCACCCGTGCCGGCGTCGGCGCGTTCACGTTCCCGGCCGGCAAGGACGCGAACCTGCTCTTCCGCACGTCGAACTCGATCAACGGCAGCGAGGCCGCGACCACCCGCGTCGACCCGCGCACCCGCACGGTCAGCGGCAGCGTCCTGACCGGCGGCTTCTGCAGCCGCCGCGCGAACGGCGGCGGCGCCACCAACCCGGACCGCCGCAGCTACTACCGCCTCTACTTCACCGCGACCTTCGACACGGCGTTCGCGAGCACCGGCACCTGGAAGGACGGCACGGTCCAGCCTGGAGGCACGTCCTCCTCCGGTGGGGAGGGGTACCTGACCGGCGCCGACCGCGCCGGACGCGGCTCCGGCGCGTGGGTCGGGTTCGATGCGCGTCGCGGAGCGACGGTGCAGGCGAAGATCGGCATCTCGTACGTGAGCGCAGCCGGGGCGGTCGCCAACCGTGACGGCGAGGTGACCGGGCGCTCGACCGTCGCCAGCGTGGCGGCCGGCACACGGGCCTCCTGGAACCGTGAACTGTCGCGCCTGCGCGTCGGTGGCGGCACGGCTGACCGGACCACCCAGCTGTACACGTCGGTCTACCACGCACTCATGCAGCCGAACACGCTGAACGACCGTGACGGGCGCTACCTCGGGCCCGACCTGCGGGTGCACCGGATGGACCGCGGACACCGGGCCGTCTACGGCACGTACTCCGGGTGGGACCAGTACCGGGCGCAGATCCAGCTGCTGGCCCTGCTGCGGCCGGACGTCGCCGGGGACATGGCGCAGTCGATGCTGCGGTTCGCCGAGCAGAACGGCGGCGTGTGGGACCGGTGGCTGCACCTCGGAGCGCCGACGCACGTGATGACCGGCGACCCCTCGGCCGCGACGCTCGCCACCTGGTACGCCATGGGCGTCCGGAACTTCGACGTCCGGGCTGCCTACGCCTCGCTCAAGCGCCAGGCGACGGTCGAGAACGCGGACGCCGAGAGCGACATCGGGTGCCCGGGGCAGTGCCTGGCGCAGCGGCCCGCACTCGACGAGTACCTGGAGCGGCAGTACGCGGCGAACGACGACTGCTCCTGCTGGGGCGGTGCGGCCGAGACCCTCGAGGACTCGATCTCCGACAGCGCGCTCGGGTACTGGGCCGGTTCCCTCGGGCTGCGGTCGGACGCCCGGATGTTCGCGGAGCGGGGGACCTACTGGAAGAACACCTTCAACGCCGCCGTCGGCTACCAGGCTGCTCGTCAGGCCGACGGATCGTGGACGCCCGACTGGTCGCCCTCGACCGGCACCGGATTCGCACAGGGCACCAGCGCGCAGTACACCTGGCTCGTGCCGCAGGACGTGCAGGGACTGTCGAGCGCGCTCGGCGGTGACGACGCCACGGTCGCACGGCTCGACGACTTCTTCCACGACAGCACCGGTGCGTTCGCGGTGACCGGTGGCGACGCCACGAAGTTCGACCCGACGAACGAGCCCGACATCCACACGCCGTGGATGTACAACGCGCTCGGCAAGCCCTGGAAGACGCAGGAGACCGTGCGGCAGGTCGTGGACGACGCCTACTCGACCGGCCCAGGCGGCCTGCCGGGCAACGACGACCTCGGCACCATGAGCGCCTGGTACGTCTTCGCCTCGATCGGCCTGTTCCCGCAGACGCCCGGGCGAGCGGAGATGCTCATCGGCAGCCCGACGTTCAGCACGGTCGACATCCGGCGGTCGAGCGGCGAGCGGATCGTCATCCGGTCCTCGGGGACCGAGCCGTACGTGCAGGGCGCCCGGTTGAACGGGTGGACGCACGAGCGGTCCTGGGTGCCGGCGTCGTTCGTGACGCGGGGTGGCACGTTGTCCTTGCGGGTCGGGGACGCGGCGGACACGAGCTGGGCGAGCGGCGAGCGGGGGCGCCCGATCGACCGCTGAACACCGCTTGACACACTGTACTTCAGCGGTGATATGTTGACCTCCTCGGGGAACACGAGGGGGCACCATGGGGGATCTGACGGTCGACCTGCCGACCATGCAGGCGGTCGCACGAGCGGCGGGGCAGGCGGTCACCGACCTCCGCTCTGAGCGCCCGTTGTCCGGTTCGGACGGCGGTGCATTCGGCTCGGGGGCGGTCGAATCCGCGTTCGTCGCGTCGGCCAGGGCGCACGACGCGATGATCCGGTCCCTCGGTGACGACGCGGACACGCTGCGCGAGTACGTGACCGCCGCCGCCGAAGCGGTCCTGCGTGCGGATGCCGACCTCGCCCGGCGGGTCCGGTGAGCGCGGACCCCGTCGCGGGCGACCCGGACGGCATCCAGCGGATCGCCCGTCGGCACGACGACCACTCGGACGCGGTCCGTGACGGCGCCCGGCACGTGCTCGTCGCCGCGGAGCACGCGGCGTCCGGCTGGGCGGGGCGGGCGCAACAGCGGTTCCTCGTGACGGCGGCGGCGATGCCGGCGAGTGCCCAGCGCGTCGCGGCGCGGCTGGCCGCGGCGTCGGCCGCACTCGCCACCTACGCGCGCCAGGTGCGGGAGATCCAGGACGACGCCGCGAGCCTGCAGACGACCCGGCGGAACACCGCGGACGACATCGCGGCCAACGAGCGGGCGATCCGCGATGCCACCGTGGTGGCGTCCGGACCGGATGCGGTCGAGTCGGACCGTGCGCTCCTGCAGCAGCTGGAGCGCAGCGGCGAGTGGTTGGCAGCGCTGGACGCTCGGCTGACGGCGCAATGGGACGAGCTCGTCGCCCGCCGAGCCGCAGCCGACCGAGTGGCGGCCTCCGCGCTCGAGGACCGGTCGGTGCTCGGCAAGCTGGTCTCCGCCACGGTCGTGTCCGCGATGAGCGACGGCCAGTTCCTCACGTGGCTCGGCACCCTCGACCCGGAGACCGTCGCCGCGCTCGGTGACGACGCACGGGTCGCCGAGCGGCTCGCCGGACTCGACCCTGCGCAAGTGGCCGGGTGGTGGCAGGCGATGTCGGGCGTCGACGGTGTGCCGTCCGCGGTCCAGCGGGCGTTCGTCGCGGCGATGCCGGTGGTCATCGGCAACCTGAACGGTGTCGCCTCCTGGGCGCGTGCACGGGCGAACACGACGGTGTTGGCTGACCGGCTCGCACACGCCCGCAAGCAGGTCCGCCACTGGCGTGGGCGGCACGACGCCGCCCGGAACCCGGCCGAAGCGGCGACGGCACGGGAGCAGCTGCTCGTCTGGGAACGGCAGCGCGACGCCTACCGGAACATCCAGGACACCCTCGCCACGACACCGGTCTCGCTGGTGGCACTCGTCGACGACCGTCCCCCGCTCGCGCAGGTCGTCGCGGGTGACCTCGACCGTGCCACGCACGTCAGCGTCATCGTGCCGGGCATGAACACCGCGACGTACCAGGACGGCACGGTGCAGGACTACAGCGCGATCGCCCGCGGGATGCGTCGTGAGGAGGCCCGTGTGGCTGGCATCCGCCGCAGTGACATCGCCGTCGTGTCCTGGATCGGCTACCACCCGCCGATGGCCGACGACCCGTCCTTCCGGACCGTCCTGGCGGACGACCGCGCGCGAGCGGGCGCCGAGCGACTCGTCGCCGACCTCGACGGGTTCCACGCGGCGCGAGCGGCCGCCGGGCGGGACGCCGACCTGACCGTCATGGGGCACTCCTACGGCACGACCGTGGCGACCATCGCCCTGACCAAGACCCACGCCGACCACGTGGTGCTGCTCGGCTCGGCCGGCGTGACGGACGCCGTACCGAACGCGTCCGCGCTGCACGTGCCCGAGGGGCAGGTCTTCGCCAGCCAGGGCGCGAAGGACGGCTGGGCCGTCACCGGGCAGAACCTGTCCGGTCGGCGTGACCCGACCGAGTCCACGTGGGACGCGCACGCGTTCAGCTCCGAGACCGAGGGCCGTGGGTCGGACACCCTGCACGGCGTCACCCGTCACGGGCCGTACGACGGCGATGACGACGACGGCCGGTACTCGTACTTCGACGACGGGACCACCGCCCAGCACAACGCTGCACGAGCGGCGATGGGACACGGGGACGAGATCCCCGAGCGGGGCGGACCCTTCGACCGGATGCGGCAGCAGACCAAGGACGACTGGCTCATGTACGGCTGGCAGACCGGGGGCACCGGTGACCCGACGCTCTGAACCGTGGGGCGCCTCACTCGCCGGAGCCCTGGTGGTCACCGCACTCCTGACCGGGTGCACCGGCGCCTCCCCGGACTCCCCGATGCAGAAGGACACGTCGATGAACGTCGAACAGTCGCACCAGGACGTCCTGGACATCTTCGCCGCCGTGCGCTCGGTCGTCGGGCAGGACGGTTGGGGTGACGAGGACCCCGGGTGGAACCTCTGCGGAAGTGATGGCGAGGACGCTGCGCAGTACACCTACGCGAGCACTCGGCGGCTCCCGCTTCCTGGTACAGCGGATCAGGTTGCCGAGGGGGTCACACGGGCCCTCGCGGCGATCGGGTACGAGGGTGCGCGTGTTCAGCACGACACGGAACTCACGCCGGAGCGGACGGTCATCAGCTACCCGAAGGGGTACCTCGGTGGGACAGCGGCAGACGGGTTCGCCATCTTCTTCCAGGCGTTCGATTCGTACGCGGACGTGTCCATCGACGGCCACTGCGTCCCCGGCCGGGCCCCACGGTTCGGTGAGCCCCTCAACCCCCGCCCGACCGACCTGCCGTGACGTGTCCGAGCGAGCCGTCTGCGCCGTGCGCGCTTCAGCGCAGCTCGCGCCCGCCGCCCCAGACGCGCTCGACCTCGAGCGACGGCGACAGTGCCACCAGATCGGCGGCGAACCCCGGCGCCAGCCGACCCAGACGGTCGCCGAGCCCCAGCGCGCCGGCCGGCACGCTCGTCAGCGCCGCCACGGCCTCGGGCAGGGTCCGCCCGGCGAGCGAGACCGCGTTGCGGAGCGCCACGTCCTGCGTCAGCGTCGACCCCGCGATGGTCTCCGTCCCCGCCACGTGTGCGACGCCGTCGGTCACCGTGACGTCGAGCGACCCGAGCCGGTACGACCCGTCCGCAGCGCCGGCGGCACCCATCGCATCGGTGATCAGCGCCACCCGACCCGGCGTCGCCCGGAAGAGCGTGTCCGCCACGACCGGGTGCACGTGCACGGCGTCCAGGATGAGCTCGAGCGTCACGCGGTCGTCCGACACGGCGGCGCCGATCGGCCCCGGAGCGCGGTGGTGCAGCCCGGGCATCGCGTTGCAGGCGTGGGTCAGGATCGTCGCGCCGGCGTCGAACGCGGCCCGCGCCTGGTCGTACGTGCCGACCGTGTGGCCGACGGCGACCGTGACGCCGGCGTCGACGAAGCGGCGGACGGCGTCGAGCGCTCCGGGCAGCTCGGGCGCGATCGTGACCTGGCGGATGACACCCTCGCCCGCTTCGAGCAGGGCGTCGACCGCGGCAGGGGTCGGGTCGATCAGGAACGACTCGTTGTGGGCGCCCTTGTTGTGCGGGGACAGGAACGGTCCCTCCAGGTGCACGCCGAGCACGAGCGGGTCGGTCGCCATCACGGCGCGGACGTGGGCCAGCGACGCCGCGAGGGCGGGGACCGGGTTCGCGACGAGCGACAGGACGGAGCGGGTCGTGCCGTGCGAACGGTGCATCGCGAGCGAACGGTCGAACGAGTCGTCCTCGTACGCCTCGGTCGCCCCACCGTGCCCGTGCAGGTCCACGAAGCCGGGCGTCAGGACCGCGTCGCCCAGGTCGACGACCCGGTCGGCCACGGGGGCCTCGGGGCCGGAGCCGGTCGCGTGGATCGTGTCGCCGACGACCAGGACCCAGCCGTCGGCCGTGGTGCCGGCCGCGTCGACGACGCGGGCTGCGCGGACCAGCGTGCGCTGGGCCTCCTGGCCGGTCTGGAGGCCCGTGGTGCTCATGCGATCTCCTTGCGGAACGCGATCACGCCGCTCAGGGCGGCGATCACGATGAAGACGATCCCGACGACCGGGTGGCCGATGGAGATCCAGGTCGCGCCTGCGGCGACGACCAGGGCGACCTCGACGATGGTCTTGCCGACGATGTCGGTCTCGATCGGGGAGCGCGGCGACCGGAAGAAGTACCAGACGACCGCGGCGAACAGCGGAGCCCCGACCATGAACAGGTAGCCGGGGAGCGGGAGCTGCCACGACCAGTAGCCCCAGAAGGCCAGGGACAGCAGGCCGAACACCATCACGGCGATCCGCAGGATCATCCAGGCCTCGAACCGCCGTCGCGGCTGCCGGACGGCTGCCGGGTCGGGGACCGATTCCCAGTCGACGGGGGACTGCGGGGCGTTGGTCATGGTGCTGCCTACTTGAAGATGATGGTGCGGGCGCCGTCGAGCAGGACGCGGTCCTCCGCGATCCAGCGCACCGCCTGGGTGAGCGTGCGGGACTCCTCGTCCTGCCCGATGGACACCAGCTCGGCCGGTTCCTTGGTGTGGTCGACGCGGACGACGTTCTGCTCGATGATCGGGCCCTCGTCGAGGTCGCTCGTCACGAAGTGCGCGGTCGCACCGATGAGCTTCACCCCGCGGGCATGCGCCTGCCGGTACGGGTTCGCGCCCTTGAAGCCGGGCAGGAACGAGTGGTGGATGTTCACGGCACGCCCCTCGAGTGCCGCGCAGAGTTCGGGCGACAGGATCTGCATGTAGCGGGCGAGGACCACGAGCTCGATGTCGTGCTCCTCCACCGCCTGCAGCACGCGCCGCTCCATCTGCTCCTTCGACTCGGCGTCGGTGACCGGGCGGTGCTCGAACGGCACGGAGTAGAACGCGGCGAGCTCGGACAGGTCCGCGTGGTTCGACAGCACGAGGGGGACCTCGATCGGCAGCTGTCCGCCGCGCTGCCGGTAGAGCAGGTCGTTCAGGCAGTGGCCCGCCTTCGACACGAGCACGAGGGTGCGCAGCGGACGACCGACGACGTCGAGCTGGACGCGGGCGTCGTAGCGGGCGGCGACGGGGGCGAGTGCTGCCTCGAAGGCGGCGCGGTCCACCGGCGCCATCACCTGCAGGCGCATGAAGAACGTGTTCGTGTCGGCGCTGGAGAACTGCTGCGACTCGGTGATGTTGCCCTGGGCGGCGACGATCGCTCCGGAGACGGCGTGCACGATCCCGGGCTGGTCGTCGCAGACGAGCGTCAGGGTCCAGTGCGTGGGGGTCGGGTCGGTCACCGGATCAGGGTACCGGCCGCGGGGGAGGTGCTTCGTGAGCAGGAATGGTCGAGTGCGCCGCGGCGACTCGACCATTCCTGCTCACGAAGCGTCAGTGGCGGGCGCGGCAGCGGTGGCGCGCCCGGCGTCAGCGCCGGCGCGCGAGCAGACGACGGACGAAGTAGACCTCCATGCACAGGGCCAGGACCGTCGCCGCGATGCCGATGCCGACGTACGCGGAGCCCCGGTCGGCGTTGACGATCGCCGCGATCGGGATGCCGATGCAGAGGATGCCGCAGATCACCACGTTCCAGATCGCGCCTGCCTTGGTGTCGCTGCTGAACCCGCCGCCGTTCGCCATGCCCGCGACGCTACCGGTCCGCGGGTGGCGAGGTGCTCCAGGACGTCCGGAGGCCGCCGAGTGAGCAGAAGACGTCGGGTGCGGGGGTACGACCCGTCATCTTCTGCTCACTCGGCGTCGGGCGCGGGCGCCGGCGCGGGCGCAGCGGCGGCGGCGCGCCCGGTGTCGGCGTCCCGCAGCCGGCGGTCCGCCAGGGTCAGCACGGTCAGGAGCACCGCGACGCCGAGGATCACCCACGCCAGCACGTGCAGGTCCGGCGTCGTCGGGGCCTGGCCGAACACGCCACCGATGAGCGAGGACGCCGCGATCGCCCCGATGTACACCGCGGTGCGCGACAGCCCGGCCGCGGTGCCGATGTACTCCGCGGGGACGAGCCGGTACAGCGCCGCCTGGTTCGATACCGACGCCAGGGCCTGCGGTACCCCGAACAGCGCCGGGGTCAGGGCGAGCAGGACGACGGGCGACCCGGTGTGCAGGAAGAGCAGGAGCACACCGCCCAGGATCGGCACCAGTGCGGCGACGACGAGCGGCCCGCGGATCGCGGTCTTGCGTGCGACCACGAACGAGGCCACCCCGGCGACGATCGCGGCCGGCAGCTGGATGTACCCGGCGACGTCGCTCGGGTAGCCCGCGACGTCCTGCACCCACTGCGAGAACCCGTAGGTCATCGTGTAGGCGAGCAGGTACGTCAGGAACAGGCGGCCGTACGTGCGGGACAACGCGCCGTTCCGGGCGAGCAGCCGCACGTCGACGAACGGTCGCACGGCCCGCAGCTCCCACGCCACCAGGGCGACGAGCAGCACGACGGCCACCGCGAGCAGCCACCACAGCCCGGCGGACAGGTCGAGCAGGAAGACGAGCAGCGCCGAGACGGTCCCGGTCATCAGCACCATGCCGAGCGGGTCGAGCGCCTGCAACACCGGCAGCTCGGCGTCGTCTCGCGGACGCAGCCGGTCGGACGGCAGCCAGGCCGTCGCCACGACGATGCCGAACACCGCGAGCGGCACGTTCACCAGGAAGATCGCGTGCCAGCCGAACGCGGCGATGAGCGCCCCTCCGAGCGGTGGGCCGGCGGCGGCGGACACGAGCGACGTGATCGACAGCGCCCCGAGCACGAGCGGCGGCGTGGGCTTCCCGATCCGGACGGAGTGCTGTCGGAGGGTGGTGAGTGCCGCCGGGTACGCCGACGACGTCCCGATGCCGATGAGCACCCGGGCGAACACGGCCCCGCCGAACCCGGTCAGGACCTCGGGCACCACCCCGGCGATCCCGACGATGACGAGCCCGGTCAGGAACACCTTCTTCGGGCCGAACCGGTCGGCGAGCTTGCCCATCGTGGGCTGCGCGATCGCACTCGCCAGGTACAGGGCCGCGACGAGCCAGATCGCCTGCGCCGCACCGATGCCCAGGTCGCGGGAGATCGGGGTGAGGGCGACCGACACCATCGTGGTGTTGATCGGGTTGAGCAGGGGTCCGACGAGCACCGGGATGAGGAGCTTCGGGCCGAAGCCGCTGCCCGTGGTCGTGTCGGGGGTCGTGGTGGTGGACGTGAGAGTGCTTCTTCCGGTTGCAGGACTGGGCGAGGGGTGCGGGTCAGGGATCGACGATCGGCCCGAGCAGGTCCATCGCCCGCGCGACGACGCGGCGGTCCGCCTCGGGCAGGGTCGCGAGCCGCTCGGCGAGCTCGCGGTTCCGCGCGGCCCAGGCGGCCTGGCGGGCGTCCCGACCGGCCGCCGTCGCGCTGACGATCGATCGCCGGCCGTCCGTCGGGTCTGCCTGCCGCTCGGCCAGGCCGAGGTCGACCAGGGCCTGGACGGTCGCGCCCATCGACTGCGGTCGGACACCCTCGGCTCGGGCCAGGTCGGCGATGGTGGCCGGCCCGTGCCGCAGCAGGCGTCCGAGAGCGGCGGTCTGCGACGCCGTGACGTCGTCCGACTTCGAGGCCAGCAACGACCGCCGCAGTCGTCCGTGCATCGTCAGCACGGCGTCGGCCAGGTCGGTCGGGTCGGTCTCGGGCGCGTTGGTCACGCCCGGGAGGCTAATCCGTCACCAGCCCACCTTGCAAGTTTGCCTTCTGATATCGCTCAGGGAACGGCGGACCCGTCGTCGCCCGCGTCCGGCTCGAGCAGTGGGAGCAGGGTCGCCGAGACCGGTTCCGCACCGTCGCCGAACCACGCGTTGCTCGCCCGGACGATCGGGTGGGCGCGTGCCAGCAGCGCCTCGCCCTGGTCGGTCAGCCGCATCCGGGAGGCCCGTCCCCGGCCCGGTGCGGCGCCCCGCTCCACGAGTCCCCGCGTCGAGAGCCCTCCGACGAGCGTCGTCATGCTCTGCGGTCGGACGCCGACCGCTCGCGCCAGGTCGGCCTGGCTGAGCTCGCCCGCCGCCGCGAGCTGGATGAGTGCCCCGAACTCCACGGGTGTCAACCCGAGCGGCGCCAGCTCGGCCGCGAGCCGGCGGGAGAGCGTCCGTGCGGCCCGGATCACCGTCCACGCCACGATGCCGTCGACGTCGTCGCGCGGGGCTGGGAGTTCCTGGGGCACGGGGCGATTGTACCGGCGTACGTTCTGGTATCAGGAAACTGATACCAGAATGGGTCAGCGGGACGAGGAGCAGACATGGGCGAGATCGTGGCGGTCACCGGTGTGACCGGGGACGTCGGGGGCAAGACTGCGGAGCTGCTGCGGGCGGCCGGGGTGACGGTGCGTGCCGTGGTCCGACGGCCCGAACAGGTCGACGCGCTCCGGGCGCGGGGCATCGACGGCCGCCTGGCCGACCTGGACGACGAGGACGCGCTCACCGCGGCGCTGGAGGGGGTCGACCGGTTCTTCCTCGTGACGCCGGTCAGCCAGCGGCAGCGCGAGCAGGGCGCCACCGGGGTCCGTGCGGCGCAGCGCGCAGGGATCGGCCGGATCGTGCAGCTGTCGGGCGGGGACGCCGCCGAGCACTCCCCGATGTCGTGGGCGAGCGCCGCCTGGCACATCGACCGGCTGGTGCGCGAGAGCGGGCTGGCGTGGACGATCCTGCATCCTTCGTCGTTCATGACGAACGTGCAGCCCTCGGCGCCGGCGATCCGACGGGGGTGGTTCCCGCACACCACGGGCCGCGGGGTGATCGGCTGGATCGACACCGAGGACATCGCCCGGACCGCCGCCCGGGTGCTGACGGAGGACGGCCACGACGGCACCGAACCGGTGCTCACCGGCCCGGACCTGCTCGACGCGCGCGGTGTCGCCGCCGCGCTCGCCACCGGGCTCGGCCGACCCGTGCGCGCCCTGCACCTGCCGAGCCGGGTCTACGCCGGTGTGCTGCGCCTGAGCGGCGTGCCCGCGTGGCAGGCCGAGGGGCTCCGGCAACAGTTCGGCCGGGTCGTCCGCCGCGGCCTCGACGGCGTCGACGTGATGAGCGACGACGTCCGACGCATCACCGGCACCGCGCCCCGGAGCCTGACCGACTGGGCGCGAGCCCACCGCGACGACCTGCTGGGGTGACCCGCCGCACCGGAGGTGATCCGGGCCTCCAGGCCGTGGGCCGTCAGCGCGACGTGAGCGTGACGACCAGGTGTTCCTGCACGTAGCCGAGCCAGTCGTAGACGTCGCGCAGGCCGACGCCCGCGTCGGCCTCGACCGAGCGTTCCTCGTCGTCGGCGTCCTCGATGCCCAGCCGATCGGCGATCGTCAGCCGCAGGTCGGTGAGCGTGCGGAGCCATGCCTGCTCGTCCTCGGCGTCGAGCGAACCGTCGCGGGTGCCCGTCAGCCAGTCGTGCACGATCGAGGCGTTCGTCGTCTTCTGCGTGAGCAGGTCGGACTGCGTGTACTTCCGGAACTCCGCGCTCGCCTCGTCGTCGCCAGGATAAGCATCCGGGAACATCCGTTCGCTGATCGGGTCGGTGGACAGGTCGCCGCCGAGCACCTGCTGCAGCTGCTCGGTGAGCGAGGCGAGCAGGTCGCGCTCGCCGGAGGACAGGCCGAGGTGCACGCCGTCGGCGCGGCGGACGAACGGGATCACGCTTCGGGGGCCTTGTCGACGGTCGCCTGCAGCCCGTAGCCGTGCATGGACTGCACGTGGGCCTCCATCGACTCACGCGGGCCGGTCGCCACGATCGCCCGGCCGTCGTCGTTGACCTGGTGCATGAGCCGCTCGGCCTGCTCGCGAGAGAACCCGAAGTGCCGCTGGAAGACGTAGGTGACGTACGACATCAGGTTCACCGGGTCGTCCCACACCACGGTGACCCACGGGGTGTCCGCCCGCGCACTGGTCCGTTCGTCCGTGGTGGTCCGTTCGTCCACGTCGGGCGAGAGCAGCGTCATGCATCCAGGGTGACACAGGGTGCGGTGGCTCGGTACGATCGTCAGGTCGCGACTGGCGTTGGATGGGTCACCATCGGGGAGCGACCAAGACACGGTGCGCGGCCGTACGCCTGGGCTGCACCGACCGACCGTCCGAGTGCGACCAGCTGGTCGTCCGCACACCGTAGGAGTCCCGTGTCCATTGCCGATCTGCCCCCGTTCGTCTCTGACTCGGCCGAGGTGGCCGAGCAGGCCGCCGCACGCGCCGCCTTCAACGCCCCGCTCGCCGAGGTCGATCCCGAGATCGCCGCCGTCCTGCAGCAGGAGCTCGGCCGCCAGCGCGACACCCTCGAGATGATCGCGTCCGAGAACTTCGTGCCGCGCGCCGTGCTCGAGTCGCAGGGCTCCGTGCTCACCAACAAGTACGCCGAGGGCTACCCGGGCAAGCGCTACTACGGCGGCTGCGAGTACGTCGACGTCGCCGAGCAGCTCGCCATCGACCGTGCCAAGGCGCTCTTCGGTGCCGAGTACGCGAACGTGCAGCCGCACTCCGGTGCCACGGCCAACGCGGCCGTCCTGCACGCCATCGCCTCGGCCGGCGACACCATCCTCGGCCTCGAGCTCGCGCACGGCGGTCACCTGACCCACGGCATGAAGCTCAACTTCTCGGGCCGCATCTACAACGCCGTGGCGTACGGCGTCGACCCGGAGACGTTCGAGGTCGACTACGACGACATCCGCGCCAAGGCCATCGAGCACCAGCCGAAGGTCCTGATCGCCGGGTGGTCCGCCTACCCGCGCCAGCTCGACTTCGCGAAGTTCCGCGAGATCGCGGACGAGGTCGGCGCGAAGCTCTGGGTCGACATGGCGCACTTCGCCGGCCTCGTCGCCGCCGGGCTGCACCCGTCCCCGGTCCCTCACGCCCACGTCGTCTCGTCGACGGTCCACAAGACCCTCGGCGGCCCCCGCTCGGGCATCATCCTGTCGAACGACGAGACCCTGTTCAAGAAGCTGAACTCCGCGGTCTTCCCGGGCCAGCAGGGCGGCCCGCTCATGCACGTGATCGCCGCGAAGGCCACCGCGTTCCTGCTCGCCGGCACCCCGGAGTTCAAGGACCGTCAGGAGCGCACCATCCGTGGCGCCCAGGCCCTCGCCGCCCGCCTGACCGCTGACGACGCCAAGGCCGCGGGCATCGACGTGCTCACCGGCGGCACCGACGTGCACCTGGTGCTCGTCGACCTGCGCGCGTCCGAGGTCGACGGCAAGCAGGCCGAAGACCTGCTGCACGAGGTCGGCATCACCGTGAACCGCAACTCCGTGCCGTTCGACCCGCGCCCGCCGATGGTCACCTCGGGTGTCCGCATCGGCACCTCGGCGCTGGCGACCCGCGGCTTCGGCGACGCCGAGTTCACCGAGGTGGCCGACATCATCGCGCTGACCCTCATGCCGAACCCGGACGTCGCAGCGCTCTCGGCCCGCGTGAAGGTCCTGACCGACGCGTTCCCGCTCTACGCGTGAGCGGTTCGGTCAGCGCGGCGCTCCCGCGCGAGCTCTGGGCCGGTGAAGGGAGTGCCGTCCGCATCGACGGCACGGCCCTCGCCGCCCGGACGCTCGACGAACTCCGGGGCCGGATCGACCGCCTGCACGAGCACGGCATCCGCCCGGGCCTCGGCACGATCATGGTCGGCTCGAACCCCGGCTCGATGTCCTACGTCGCGGGCAAGCACCGCGACTCGGCGTCGATCGGGCTCGACTCGCACCGCATCGACCTGCCCGAGACCGCGTCCGCTGCCGACATCCGGGCCGCGATCCTGCAGATGAACGACGACCCCCGGGTCACCGCGTTCATCGTGCAGCTCCCGCTGCCGCAGGGCATCGACCCGACGCCGATGCTCGAGCTCATGGACCCGTCGAAGGACGCCGACGGCCTGCACCCGACGAACCTCGGCGAGCTCGTGCTCGCCGTGCCCGGTGGTGCCGGCACGATCGACGCACCGCTGCCCTGCACCCCGCGGGGCATCGTCGCGATGCTCGACGCGTACGAGATCCCGATCCGCGGCGCACACGTCACGATCATCGGGCAGGGGCTGACCGTCGGACGGCCGCTCGGCCTGCTGCTCACGCGGCTCGAGGCGACCGCGACCCTGACGCACTCGCTGACGGCCGACGTCGCCGCGGAGTGCCGTCGCGCCGACATCATCGTCGCCGCAGCCGGGGTCGCCGGGCTCGTCAAGCCGGACTGGGTCCAGCCCGGAGCCGCCGTCATCGACGTGGGGATCACCCGCGTGGTCAACGAGGAGACCGGCAAGGCGAAGCTGCACGGCGACGTCGACCCCGCGGTCGCGTCGGTCGCGGGCTTCCTGTCGCCCACCCCCGGTGGCGTCGGGCCGATGACCCGCGCGATGCTCATGAAGAACGTCGTCGAGGCCGCCGAGCGCCAGCTGTCGTAGCGCGGGCGCGTGCGCTCGCGTGGCGATGGTGAGCAGCAATGGTCGGGTGGCGTCATCGCACCCGACCACTGCTGCTCACGAAGTGCACTCCGCCGGTGCTACGGTCGCGGCATGGGGGAAGAACGTCTGCAGACGACGCCGGTGATGCGAGCCCGGCCCGAGCCGTCGCAACTGACCAAGGACGCCCGGTGGCTGATCGTCATCGTGGCGATCTGCGTGCTGTTCCAGGCTCCCGGGTCGACCTGGGCGACGACCTTCGTGCACGCCGGCCAGGAGTACACGTTCACGTCGGGCCCCTGGTCCGGGTGGACGCTCGCGACGGTGGGGTTCGCGGTCGCCGGGTTCGTCGTCGCGATCGCCCGCCGAGGTGCAGCCCGGTTCGACGAGCACACCGTGATGGGCCTGACCCTGGCCGCCGTGCTCGGGACCACCGCCCTGGTGTGGTTGCTCATGCCGGCGCAGACCGCGTGGGTGGAGTGGGCCGTGGAGCACGGTCGGACGCACCCGTTCGTGCTCGGGAACGTGGTGGAGTACGTCCGGTACGCGGACTACCTCGGCTGAGTCGGCGGGGGCGCGGTCGGGGCTGTCGGGGTGCTGCCGTTCTTTCGCGCCGAGCGACAGTCCACGGGCTGATCGCCGCGTGAACTGTCGCTGAGCGCGAAACGTCGAGCGCGCGAGCGGCTGAGCGCGCACGCGCGCGCCGCACCCGTCAGTCGCGCCGGGCGCCCTGCGCGGCGTGCACCGTGAACACGTTCGGCTCGCGGAACCCGGCGTCGGCGAAGGCGACGGTGACGGCGGCGGTGATCGCCCCGCGTGACTCCTGGTCGACCAGCGCGATCGCCGCACCGCCGAACCCACCACCGGTCATGCGCGCACCGACGGCACCCTGCTCGACCGCGGTCGCGACGGCCAGATCGAGCTCCGGCACGGAGATCTCGAAGTCGTCGCGCATCGACTCGTGCGACGCGACGAGCAGGGAACCGATCGCCCGGGGGCCCTGTTCGCGCAGCGTGCGGACGGTGTCGAGGACGCGCTGGTCCTCGGTCACGATGTGCCGTACGCGGCGGAAGGTCTCGTCGTCCAGGAGCTCCTGCGCACGAGGCAGGTCCTCGACGCTGACGTCACGCAGGGCCTCGACACCGAGCACCCGCGCACCCTTCTCGCACGAGGCCCGACGAGCCGCGTAGCCACCGGTCGCGTGGGCGTGCTCGACGCGGGTGTCGATCACCAGGACCTCGAGCCCGTTCGCCTCGAGCGCCAGGTCGACGACGGCGGTGTCGAGCGTGCGGCAGTCGAGGAACACGACGGCGTCCTGCTCGCCGAGCAGCGAGGCGGACTGGTCCATGATCCCGGTGGGGGCACCGACGGCGTGGTTCTCCGAGTACTGCCCGACGCGCGCCAGGGTCTTCCGGTCGAGGCCGAGTTCCCACAGGTCGTTGAAGGCCAGCGCGACACCGCATTCGATCGCCGCACTGGACGACAGGCCCGCACCGACCGGCACGTCGGACTCGATGAAGACGTCGAACCCGGTCTTGTCGTCCAGATCGGCACCGGCCTGCTCGCGCAGGGCCCAGGCGATCCCGAAGACGTAGGCCGACCAACCGTCCATGGCCTCGGGCGACAGGTCGTCGAGGGACAGCGCCATCGGCTCGCTCGTGGCGTCGAAGGCGGAGGCGACGCGGATCGTCCGGTCGTCGCGCTGCGCGATGGAGGCGGTGGTGCGACGGTCGATCGCGAAGGGCAGCACGTAGCCGTCGTTGTAGTCGGTGTGCTCACCGATCAGGTTGACGCGACCCGGGGCGGAGTACCGCACCGTCGGCTCGTACCCGTAGACCTGCTGGAACGTCATGCGCGCTCGACTCCCTGTCGGATGAACTCGGCCGCCTTCTCGGGCACGAGGTCCCCGATCCAGGCGCCCATGGCGGCTTCGCTGCCGGCCAGGAACTTCAACTTGTCCGCCGCACGTCGCGGCGAGGTGATCTGCAGCATCAGCCGCACGGTGTCGCGGGCGGTGTGCACCGGCGCCTGGTGCCACGCGGCGATGTACGGCGTCGGGTCGCCGTAGAGCGCGTCGAGCCCACGCGTGAGCCGGAGGTGCATGTGGGCCAGCTCGTCCTTCTCGGCGTCGGTCAGGCTGGCGAAGTCGGGGACGTGGCGGTGCGGCAGCATGTGGATCTCGATGGGCCAGCGCGCGGCGAACGGGACGAAGGCGGTGAAGTGCTCGCCAGCGAGGACGACCCGCTCGGAACCCCGCTCGTTCGCGAGGTGCTGCTCGAACAGGTCCGGACCGAACCGTTCGATGCTCGCGAGCAGGCGCTGGGTGCGCGGCGTGATGTACGGGTACGAGTAGATCTGCCCGTGCGGGTGGTGCAGCGTGACGCCGATCGCCTCGCCCCGGTTCTCGAAGGGGAACACCTGCTGGATGCCCGGCATCGCGGAGAGTGCGGCGGTACGGTCGGCCCAGGCTTCGACGACGGTGCGGGCACGCGACTCGGAGATGGAGGCGAAGGACCCGGAGGTCTCGGGCGAGAAGCACACGACCTCGCACCGGCCGACCGAGCGGAGCTGGCGGTTCAGGCCGACGTCGCTCAGGGACTCGAGCGACTCGGGGGCGTCGTCGGCTTCGAGCAGCGGGCCGAACGACGGCGAGCGGTTCTCGAACACGGCGACGTCGTAGCGGCTCGGGATCTCGGACGGGTTGGCCGGGCTCTGGGGTGCGAGCGGGTCCTGGTCGGCCGGCGGCAGGAACACCCGGTTCTGCCGGGATGCCGCGATCGACACCCATTCGCCCGTCAGGACGTCCTGCCGCATCCGCGCCGTCTCGGGTCGCGGGTCGAGCACGCGTTCGTCGATGCTGCGTTCTGCGGGCAGTGTCGAGTCGGCGTCGTCGAAGTAGAAGAGGTCGCGGCCGTCCGCGAGCTTCGTCACGCGCTTGGTGATCACCGGAACAGCCTAGCGCCCATCCGAAGCGTTGCGAAAGACATCGGAAGCAAGCGAAACTGTGCACATGACGGACGCCGACCTCTCCTTCCTCGCCGGCGCGCTGCCCGCGCCCCTCCGGCAGGACCGCATCGTCGCGATCGTCGAAGGCGCCCCCGGCATGGTCCGGACGGCCGCGTTGGCCGCGTCCCTCGGCACCAGCGAGGTGACGGTCCGCCAGGACCTCGCCGTCCTCGACCAGGAGGCCCGGATCCGGCGGGTGCACGGAGGCGCGGTCCGCCCCGGGGCCGGGTCCACCGAGCGCCCCTTCGAGGAGACCGCCGTCGAGCACCAGGTGGCCAAGGCCGCCATCGGCCGTGCGGCCGCTGCGCTGGTCCGCCCGGGGGAGTGCGTCGTCCTCGACGTCGGCACCACGCCGGCCGCCGTCGCCGAGGCCCTCGTGGCGCGCACCGAGCTCACCGGCGTCACGGTCGTCACGAACTCCCTCACCACGGCGCTCGCGCTCGAGCGTGCGGTCCCGCGCTTCACCGTGATCGTCACCGGCGGCACCCTCCGGCCCCTGCAGCACTCGCTCGTCGCCCCCTTCAACGGGGCGGTCCTGCCGATGATCGCCGCGGACCTCGTGTTCCTCGGCGGGACCGGACTCGACGTCGACCACGGCCTGACGAACGTGAACCTGCCCGAGACCGAGGCCAAGCGGATGCTCGCGGCGACGGCCCGGCGTACGGTCGTGGTCGCGGACGGGTCGAAGTTCGGCCGGGCCCACATCGGGGTCGTCCGCGCGCTCGAGGACATCGACGTCGTCGTCACCGCCGAGGCCGACGCCGCCGCGGTCGCCACGATCCGGGCGGCCGGGGCCCAGGTGATCGTCGCCGACGGCGAGCAGCACACCGAACCAGCCGGAAGGAAGAACACCCCATGACCGCAGCACCCACGGGTGGCCAGTACCGCCTCCACCACGCCGGACCCGACGGGGTCGTCGAAGCCGTGGTCACCGAGGTCGCCGCGGGCATCCGCGAACTCCGCGTCGCCGGCTTCGACATCACCGAGCCGTTCCCCGTGACCGAGCAGCCGCCGGGGGCGAACGGTATCGTCCTGGCGCCCTGGCCGAACCGCGTCGCCGGTGGTGTGTGGGTGTTCGACGGCAAGCGGCAGCAGCTCGACGTCTCGGAGCCGAAGTACGGCAACGCGTCGCACGGACTGCTCCGGTTCGCCCCGTACCGGGTGGTGTCGCAGACCGAGACGTCGATCCAGCAGGAAGCGACGATCCACCCGCAGCACGGGTGGCCCTTCACCCTCGAGACGCGCGTGCTGCACGAACTCGTCGACGACGGCATCCGTGTCACGCACGAGGTCACGAACCGTTCGGGCGTGCGCGCACCCTTCGCGGTCGGCGCGCACCCGTACCTGCGTGCCGGTGACACCCCCGCCGACGACCTGGTCGTCACGCTCGACGCCGCGACCGCCTTCACCGTCGACGAGCAGAAGGTCCCGAACGGTTCGGTGCCGGTCGAGGGCACGCCGTACGACCTGCGCCAGGGGCGACGTGCCGGGGACTCGGACCTCGACACCGCCTACAAGGACGTCACCCCTGACGCCGACGGGATCCGCCGCACGACGATGCACGGGCCGGAGGGCGACGGGGTCGAGCTCTGGCAGGACGCCTCGTTCCCCTACGTGCAGGTCTTCACCTCGCGCGAGTACCCGCGGGGCGACGGGAAGGGCCTGGCGGTCGCGGTCGAACCGATGACGGCGCCCGCGAACGCCCTGAACTCGGGCGAGGGCCTGCGCTGGCTCGAGCCGGACGAGACCTGGACCGGTTCGTGGGGGATCCGCCGCGTCTGGTCCTGAGGAGTCCGGTCGGCACCACCGCTGACACGAAGAAGGCCCCGCCGGGTGTCCGGCGGGGCCTTCTGTGTTCGTGTCGGACGCCGGGCGTCAGCCGCGGCGCATCCGGAGTGCCTCGACCGCGAGGGACTCGGTCGCGTACCGGCCGACCTCGTGCGCCCACGCCGGGTCGTCGCCACGGAGCGCGATGAAGTCCTTGCGCTGCCGGCAGACGTAGCCGAGCACGGCGGTGGCCGTCGCGACCTCGATGAAGTCCTTGCGGATGTGGCGGGTCGTGACCTGGGCGTTGCGGCGGAGCGTGTCGAGCAGGAGCTCGTTGCTCATCGTCGTGTTGGTCGCTGCTGCGAGCTCGACGATGCGGCGCGCGTCACCGGTGGTGCTGGTCTGCGTGGCTTCGATGGGCTCGATCACGGTGTACCCCGTTCGTTCGTGGTGGTGCTGTGCTGCAGGATCCGGTGATCGGATCCGGGAACGACACTATCGGCGGCAGCCCAACAATCCGCTGAGGGCGGGCTGTGGTGGGCAGGGGATCTCCCATGAGCCCGCTGGGGACGGGTTGTACCCCGTTCAGGAGCAGACGGCGTCCTCAGACGCAGCTGGCGCTGCCGACGGGTCCGCCGAGGGCGTCGAGGGACTCGCTGACGCGGTCCGCCAGGTACTGGTAGCCGGCGTCGTTCGGGTGGCCGCCGTCGACGGCGGAGTACCCCGGGCTGTTGCTCGACGTGAACCACCTGCCGGCGAGGGCGTCGATGTACGGGACACCGGCGGCGGCGGCACCCGCGGAGACCGACGCGGCGACACCGACGGTCGAGTTCGCCCACGGCAGCGGTGCTGACGGGCCGAGCGCGACGACGACGGCGTCCGGCCAGGTCTGCTGCGCCGTGTGGAGGGTCCGCTCCACCGTGGCGCGGAGGGTGTCCGAGTCGACGAGCCAGTCGTTCTGACTTCCCTGCACGATCACGAGCTGGGGGTCGAACGCAGCGTGCCGCTCGAGGCGTGGCCCGTACGTGTAGTGCGACGAACCGGTCCGACCGGTGTCGACGTAGCCCGTGCCCGGGTACCCGTCGATCTTGGCCGTCCACCCACGGTCCTCGCTGAGGTCCTGTGCCCAGCCGCGGAGTCCGCTGGCCGAGCCCCGACCCGAGGTGTACGAGTCACCCACGATCAGGACGCGTGACCTGGGCTCGATCGCCGCGGCGACGCGGTCGGCCGAGACGCCGGGGGCAGCGACGGCCGAGGCCGAGGTCGACGAGGACACCGGCTGGCAGGCACTCGAGACGCTCGGCAGGATCAGCAGGAGTCCGGAGACCCCGAGTGCCATCGCGCCGAGGGCGAGTGTCGGCACCAGCTTCCGGCGGCGTCGGCGCATCGTCGCCGGGCCGGTGGGGGTGCCCGGCCGCTCGCGCTGCGATCGTCGGCCCATCGAGGACATTCTAGACAGGAGCTAGTGGGTGGGCCCCGTGGGGCTCGAACCCACGACCCTCGGATTAAAAGTCCGGTGCTCTACCAACTGAGCTAGAGGCCCTCACCCGCAAGGCTAGCGGGTGAGGGCCTCCGAGACGGAACCGTCTGACCGGGTCAGCCCCGGCGTCCGGTGAGCGTCCGCAGCAGCCACGCGATGACCGCGATGATCAGCAGCACGATGCCGACGTAGAGCAGGAACTTGAGGCTCGCAGCGAAACCGCCGACGAACAGCAGGATGACTGCGATCACAGCCAGGATGATGAGCAGGGCGTTCATGGATGGTCCTCTCCTTCACGTGCAGGGAGGAGCGCCTCCCTGCCGCAACACGGTACGCGTGGCGCAGCCGTTGCGTTCTGGGCGAACGGGACGCGGGCGTGTCACCGGCCGCGCCTACACTGCTGCGGTGCCTCGCGATCACCACCGTCCCGTCCACTTCACCGACGCCGAGTTCGCCGCCATCCAGGGCGGTGAGGACCCGGCGCTCGTGAACCGTGTCGCGCACGAGACCGCGAACGCCCTGCTGCACCGGGTGCGCGAGGACCCGGACCCGGCCGTGGTCGAGCGGCTCGTCACCTACACCGACGTGCACGGCATCGACGCCATCGCGGAACTGTGGGCACGGGTCGGGGCACACACGCTGCCGGGGGCGCTCTGGCGGGTGTACCTGGTGCGCATCGTCATCCGGCAGAACCCGGAGGAGATCGCGTACCTGTTCGAGCGGGGCACGGCGCAGATCGGCACGATCGACCAGGCGGTCGCGGGTGCCGAGGAGCCGACGGGGCCGGCGGAGATCCTGACGCTCGCCGACCGCATCCTGCACGGCCTGTACACGGGCGACCTCGCGGTGGCGCTCGACCGCGGGGCGTCGTTCTGCCGTCTGACCGCCGCCGGCGCGACCGCCGTGGCGGACGAGTCCGACCTGGTGGCATCCGAGCGCGCGAGCGAACTCACGACGCGGGCGCTCCGCCTGACGGAGCTGGCGGCCGACCTGACCGAGGCTGCGGCGCTCTGGCGCCGCGACAGCCTGGACTGAGCGAGCGGCGGGGCGGACCCGCACCGGGCCTCCAGGCCCGCGCAGCAGCGCGATGCCGCGCCAAGCCAGGGCCGCGCAGCAGAGGACCGGAACGGATCCGGGCACAAAAAGACCGGGCCGCAGAAGCGCCTCTCGGCGCGAGGCCGCTCGAAGCGGCGAATTTTGGAGCCCGGGGCTTGCTGCGGCCCGGCGAGACCAAGTCTACGAGACGTCGGCTGATCACTCGACCCTGTTCACTCATGGTGGACAGAACCGGCCCCGGGCGTGCCCGCGCGCACCCCGGTGCAGGCCCGCCGCGCCCATCCCGTCGAGAAATCCCGACCCCCATCCAATCCACAGCGGGGACCGCACCGAATCATCAGCGTGACGGACGGAATGCCCGTCACGAAGCGAGAGGCCCGGTGTGACCCGGACCGGCACCGCCGGTCAATTCCCTGTGGGTCACGCCGGCCCCTCGTCTCGACCGCCCATGCGGATGCTTCGTGCTACCCGCCTGGTCAACGAAAGCAACCGAGAGGAGGGAAACCTGCAATGCTTGCCCTCGTGGATAGCGACACCGAACGCTGGAGCTCGTCAGAGCCAGCTCAGGCATCGCCGGACGACCTCCTCGCCCAGGTCGCCGCCGGTGACCAAGCCGCCTTCGCGGACCTCTACGACGCACTCTCCGGTCGGGTCCTCGGTCTGATCACGCGCCTCCTCCGGGACCGCGCGCAGTCGGAAGAGGTCACACAGGAGGTCTTCCTGGAGGTCTGGCAGCAGGCCACCCGCTTCGACCGGAAGCGTGGGACGGCCGCCAGCTGGGTCCTCACCATGGCCCACCGCCGAGCGGTCGACCGGGTCCGTGCCTCGCAGTCGTCGCACGACCGCGACACCAAGATCGGCATCCGCGACCTCGAGGCCGGTTTCGACCAGGTCTCCGAGTCCGTCGAGATCCGCATCGAGCACGAGCGCGTCGGCCGAGCGCTGGCGAAGCTCACCGAGTTCCAGCGGCAGGCCGTGCAACTCGCGTACTACGGCGGCTACTCGCACAGCGAGATGGCCGAACACCTCGGTGTCCCCATCGGCACCGTCAAGACCCGTCTCCGTGACGGGATGATCCGACTCCGAGACGAGATGGGGGTGACCTCATGACCGAACGCCACGACGACCCCGCACTGATGACGGGTTCCCACGCACTCGACGCGCTGTCCGACGACGAGCGCGCGCTCCTCGAGGACGCCCTCCGGACGTCCCCCGAGCTGCAGGCCGAGAACGACTCGCTGCGCGAGACCGCGCTGCAGCTCGCCTACGCCGTCGCACCGATCGAGCCCCCCGCGTCGCTCAAGGCGTCGCTGCTGGCCCGGATCGCGACGACCCCCCAGGCTGCGCCCCTCGCCGACACGACGGTCGACCAGACCCCGGTTGCCGAGACCACCTCCGTCCAGGAGGCCCGTCACGAGCCCGCCAGGCACGTCGCCTCGATCGCCGACGGCCCCACCGCCGGTGGCCGGGCATCGTCCGAGGCCCGCCGCCGCTGGTTCCAGCGTCCGGCGGTCATGCTGACGGCCGCAGCTGCCGTCGCCGCGGTCTTCTTCGGCGGACTCGGCGTCGGGTCGATCTTCGACCCGAACGGCTCCGGCACCGGCACCACGCAGGCCTCGAGCGGCCTCGACCGCATCTACGCCGCCTCGGACTTCCAGCGCACCACCACCAAGGTCGCGGGCGGCGGTTCGGCGACGGTCGTGTGGTCGAACGACCTCGGCAAGTCCGCGGTGATCCTCGACGGTGTCGAGCAGGCGCCGAAGGGCAAGACGTACGAGCTCTGGTACATCGGCTCCGAGGAGCAGGGCGGCACCATCAAGTCGGCCGGCCTGGTCGACGGTGCGGCTGACGGTGTGCACTCCGCCGTGCTCAAGGGCGCGATGTCCGAGGGCGCGACGATCGGGATGACGGTCGAGCCCGAGGGCGGTTCCGAGCAGCCGACCACCTCGCCGATCATGGCGGTCCCCACCACCACGGCCTGACGCCTCGGGCGGTCCTGCTGGACTGCCACCGACGCAGAACGACGAAGCCGCTGTCACACGACAGCGGCTTCGTCGTTCTGCGTCCGCACGGCTCTCCGGCGCAACCACGAAGGCCCGGTGCGCGTCCGTGGCGGACGTGCACCGGGCCTCCAGGCCGTCCGTCAGTGCGACGGACGGATGCCGATCAACCGAAGCGGCCCGAGACGTAGTCCTCGGTGGCCTGCACGGACGGGTTCGAGAACATCGTCGCGGTGTCGTCGAACTCGATGAGCTTGCCGGGGGCGCCGGTGCCGGCGATGTTGAAGAACGCCGTCTTGTCGCTGACGCGCGACGCCTGCTGCATGTTGTGGGTCACGATCACGATCGTGAACTCCTTCTTGAGCTCCTCGATCAGGTCCTCGATGGCGAGGGTCGAGATCGGGTCGAGGGCCGAGCAGGGCTCGTCCATCAGGAGCACGTCCGGCTCGACCGCGATCGCGCGGGCGATGCAGAGACGCTGCTGCTGCCCACCGGACAGACCCATGCCGGGCTTGTCGAGGCGGTCCTTGACCTCGTTCCACAGGTTCGCACCCTGCAGCGAGCGCTCGACGATGTCGTCGGCCTCGGAGCGGGAGACGCGCTTGTTGTTGAGCTTCACGCCCGCCAGCACGTTGTCGCGGATCGACATCGTGGGGAACGGGTTCGGACGCTGGAAGACCATGCCGACCTGACGACGGACGAGCACGGGGTCGACGCCGGCGCCGTACAGGTCGTCGCCGTCGATCTTGACCGAGCCCTCGACCCATGCGCCGGGGATGACCTCGTGCATGCGGTTCAGGGTGCGGAGGAAGGTGGACTTGCCGCAGCCCGACGGGCCGATGAAGGCCGTGACGGTGCGGGGCTCGATGGTGATGTCGACACCCTCGACCGCCTTGAACTTCGAGTAGTAGACGTTGAGGCCGTCGACCTCGATGCGCTTGGACACGTTGATCCTTCTGGGTGGGTGGTGTCGCTGGTTCCGCGGGGGCGGAGGGTCAGCGGCTGAGCTTGGGGGCGAAGAGACGGGTGATGAACCGGGCGAGCAGGTTGAGCAGCATCACGATCAGGATGAGCACGAGGGCCGCGGTCCAGGCCCGGTCGACGAACGGCACCGGGTTGGCGCCCTGCTGCGAGTACTGCGTGTACGCGTACACCGGCAGGGTCATCATCGGGTCACGGAACAGGTTGTAGTTCATGCTCGCGGTGAAGCCGGCCGTGACGAGCAGCGGGGCGGTCTCACCGATGACGCGGGCGATCGAGAGCATGACGCCGGTGGTGATGCCGGCGAGGCTGGTGGGGAGCACGACCTTGAGGATCGTGAGGTACTTCGGCACCCCGAGGGCGTACGAGGCCTCGCGGAGTTCCATCGGGACGATCTTCAGCACCTCTTCGGTGGAGCGCACGACGATCGGGATCATCAGCACCGACAGGGCGACGGAGCCGACCAGGCCGAAGCGGGCACCCGGGCCGAGGAACAGCGCGAAGAGCGCGTAGGCGAACAGACCGGCGACGATCGACGGGATGCCCGTCATGACGTCGACGAAGAACGTGATGCCCTTCGCCAGTGCGCCGCGACCGTACTCGACGAGGTAGATCGAGGTGAGCAGGCCGATCGGCACCGAGATGAGCGCCGCGAACAGCGTGATCTCGAGCGTGCCGATGAGGGCGTGGACCGCGCCGCCGCCCTCGGAGATGACCCCGCGCATCGAGTACGAGAAGAAGTTCGCGTCGAAGCGGGCGACGCCCTTGGCGATGACCGTCCAGAGCAGCGACACCAGCGGCAGGACCGCGATGACGAACGCAGTGATGACGAGCGAGGTGACCAGGCGGTCGACCGCCTTGCGGCCACCCTCGACGATGCGCGAGATGACGACGATGAGGACGTCGAACAGGACCGTGCCGAGGAAGATCGCGGCGACGACGTTGAAGTCCTTGACGGCGCCACCCGCGTTGAGCAGGGCGAAGACCAGGACGAGGGCGACCCAGCTGCCGACGAGCAGCAGCCACGGGACGGAGGCGTGCAGCTTGCCGTTGGCGTAGACGTTGCCGGCGGTGCCGGTCTGACGGAGCGCGAGGGACATCGGGTGCGACCTCTCAGCTGACTCGGCTGCGGACGATGTACCGCGCGAGCATGTTGATGACCAGGGTGATGACGAAGAGGATCAGACCCGACGCGATGAGCGCGTTCAGTGCCGTACCGGATGCCTCGGCGAACTGCAGGGCGATGTTCGCGGCGATCGTCGAGGGGTTCTGCGACGTCAGCATCTGGAACGTGACGTTCGTCGAGACCGACAGCACCAGCGCGATCGCCATCGTCTCGCCGAGAGCACGACCGAGGCCGAGCATGATCGCGGAGACGATGCCGGACTTCGCGAACGGCAGGACCGACAGGCGGATCATCTCCCAGCGGGTCGCGCCGAGGGCCAGGGCCGCTTCCTCGTTGAGGGTCGGGGCCTGCAGGAAGATCTCACGCATGACCGCGGTCATGATCGGGATAGCCATGACGGCGAGGACGATCGACGCGGTCAGGATCGTACGACCGGTGCCGGACACCTGGCCGGAGAACAGCGGGAACCAGCCGATGTACTCGTTCAGGAACACGTAGAACGGCTTCACCAGGGGCGCCAGCACGGCGATGCCCCAGAGGCCGTAGACGACCGACGGCACGGCGGCCAGCAGGTCGATCACGTAGCCGAGGACCGGCGCGAGTCGACGCGGCGCGAAGTGCGAGATGAAGAGGGCGATCCCGAGGGACAGCGGCACGGCGATCACGAGCGCGATGAGCGCGGACCAGACGGTGCCGAAGACCAGGGGGCCGACGAAGTCCCAGAAGTTCGTGGCCTTGCCCGGCAGCTCGCCGACCTTGGCGGAGAAGGCCGGGATGCTCTGCCAGACGAGGAACGCTGCGACGAGCACGAGCACGAAGAGGATGAGGCCGCCGGCGATGACCGAGGCGGCGGAGAAGACGCGGTCGCCGACACGGACGACGGGCTTCGGCTTGATCGGGGTGACGGTGGCCCCTGGCTGGGCCGGTGCGGTCGTCATGGGGTACTCCTGTCGGAGGAACGCCGGGGGAGGCGACGGGTTCTGGGGTGGTGGTGCGGTGTCCGGGCCGTGGGCCCGGACGGGTGCGCGTCCGGGTGGGTCCTGGACGGGTGCGCGTCCGGGTGGTGTCCTGGACGGCTGAGTGCCCGGACGCCGGTCGAGTGGGTGGGACCGGCGTCCGGGCGCTCAGGGGGCCTTACTTGATGGAAGCGACCGCGTCCTTGGCCTTCGACGCGAGGTCGGAGGAGAGGGCGGCCGACTTGGCCTCCTTGGCAGCGGCGTCCTGAGCGGCGCTCGAGACGACGTAGTCGAGGTAGCCCTTCACGAGCTCGGCCTTGTCGGCGTCCTTGTACTCCTGGCACGCGATGGCGTAGGAGACGAGGACCAGCGGCCAGGCGCCGTCAGCGGTGTCCTTGCGGTCGATGTCGATCGCGAGGTCGTTGTCCTCACGGCCGGTCGCGATCTTCGAGTCGGCGACGACCTGCGCGGCACCGTCGGCCGAGATCTCGGTCGCCTTGTCGCCGACCATCAGCTTCGCGCGGTCGAGGTCACCCGCACCGGAGTCGTCGATGTAGGTGATGGCGTTGGTGGCGTTGCCCATCGCGGAGGCGACACCGGAGGTGCCCTTCGCGCTGTCACCGACCGAGTACGGGAAGGTCTGGCTGGGCTCTTCGGTCCAGACGTCCGAGGCGTTCGCGGAGACGTACTCCGAGAAGTTCTGCGTGGTGCCCGAGTCGTCGGAGCGGTGGACGACCGTGATGTCGGCGTCCGGCAGCTTCGCGTCCTTGTTCAGGTCGGCGATCTCGGAGTCGTCCCACTTGGTGATCTTGCCCGAGAAGATGCCCGCGATGGTCTTCGCGTCGAGGGTCAGGTCGCTGACGCCGTCGACCTTGTACGCGATGGCGATCGGGGAGATGTAGACGGGGATGTCGATGCCCTTGGTGTCCGCCTTGCAGGACTCGAACTTGCCCGAGAGCTCCTCGTCCTTCAGCGCGGCGTCCGAGCCGGCGAAGTCCGCGGCACCCGACATGAAGTTCTCGCGACCAGCGCCCGAGCCGTCCGGGGTGTAGTTCACGGTGACGCCCGAGGCCTCGTTCTGGAAACCGGCGGCCCAGGTGGCCTGCGCGGTCTGCTGTGCCGACGAGCCGGAGCCGGTCAGGGTGCCGGAGAGCTTCGAGTAGTCGCTGCCGCTGGTGGAGGAGGACTCGGTGCTGCCCGCGTCCTCGTTCGCCGCGCACGAGGAGAGCACGACTGCGCCGGCGATCGCGATTGCTGCGATCGAACCGATTCGCTTGATGTTCACAGGGGTCCCTTCGGGAATGGAATGCAGTGGGACCACTGCGGTCCCTGGGCCGGTGCCGACCCGGGAGCGACTGTAGGGACGTGAGGTGACCGCAATCACCCCCGCTGGTGAACGGAAGGTGAACGAGGGGTTGTCCACGTCGGGGCGGCGTGCGCCGCACCCGCGCAGGGAGCAGGATCGGGGGCACTGTGCGCTCGTTCGGAAGATGCGCACGCATGATCGCGGACGAGCGGTCGGGAGGCCCGGATCGCGTTCCCGGGCGCGGCGCGGCCCCGTCGCGTGGCCGGTTACGCCGGGATCGTGTTGCGGTGCGTCTCGACCGCGACGAGGGTGTCCCCCGCGATGTGCATGACGGAGAAGTCCCCGACCGACAGCATCGCGGCGCGGCGCAGGTCGAAGCGACCGGAGTCGTCGGCGGTCGCGGTGGCGATCCGGGCGATGATGTCGGGCAGCACCGGACCGTGCGAGCAGAGGACCGCGGTCTTGCCCTTGTCGAGCCGGCGCCGGACGACGCCCTTGACGTCGGCGGCGCCGCGGTCGTGGGCGTCCTGGCTGATGTCGGCGGTGCTCGAGACCCCGAGCTTCGTCGCGGCGGAGAGCGGCTCGACGGTCGCGAGGCACCGCGCCGCCGTGCTGCTCACGATCTTCTTCGGGCCGAACGCTGCGACCGGTGCCGCGGCGGCCTTGGCCTGCGAGCGGCCGACGGGCAGCAGCGGACGGGTGGCGTCGGGGCCGTCCCAGTCCGAGCCGGGCACCGTCTTCGCGTGGCGCAGGGTGATCAGGGCGAACGTGCGGTGCTGTCCGGCGGCGGCGCGTTCGGCGAACCGGTCGAGGATCGCGACGTCCCGCTCGTACGTCAGGCGGTTGCGGGCGTCGTCGATGGTGACCCACTCCAGCGCCGCGACCTCGTGGTTCGGCACGAAGGCACCGGCGCGGGCGTACTCCTTGGCCGAGACCCGGGCCGCCCAGTAGTGCACGACCTTGTCGCGGCCGTTCGGCAGCACGTACTCAGCGGTGCCGAGCGGTGCGCCGAGGTGGACGCGGTACCCGGTCTCCTCGTCGATCTCGCGCACGGCGGTCGTCGGGACGGCCTCGCCCGGGTCCACCTTGCCCTTGGGTAAGGAGACGTCCTTGTGGTGGTCGCGGTGGATGAGCAGCACGAGGGGTGTGCCGTCCTGTTCGCGCCAGACGACCGCACCCGCAGCGACGACGGGGCCCGAGGGACCGCCGCTCACCGAGTCGAGCGCTTCCGGGCCGAGATCTTCCGCATGGTCACATTCTGCACGTCCTCGAGCGGACGGCCCGCATCGTCCGTGGAGTGCCGTGTCCACTCGCCGTCGGACTCCAGGTGCCACGAGCTGGCGGTGTCGGCCATCGCCAGGTCGAACATCTCCTGGACCTCGTTGATGTGGTCCGGGGCGACCAGCCGCACGAGCGCCTCGACGCGTCGGTCGAGGTTGCGGTGCATCATGTCGGCGCTGCCGATGAACACCGCGGGGTCGCCGTCGTTGTGGAATGCGAACGCACGGGAGTGCTCGAGGTAGCGCCCGACGATGCTCCGCACGCGGATCGTGTCGCTGACGCCTTCCATGCCCGGCTTGAGCGAGCAGATGCCGCGCACCCAGACGTCGATCGGCACACCGGCCTGGCTCGCCAGGTAGAGCGCGTCGATGATCTGCTCGTCGACCATCGAGTTGACCTTGATCCGGATGCCCGAGGGCTTGTCGGCCCGGGCGTTGGCGGCCTCGGTCTGGATGCGCTTGAGCAGTCCCTTCCGCAGGTGCAGCGGTGCGACGAGCAGGCGCTTGAACTTCTTCTCGATGGCGTAGCCGGACAGCTCGTTGAACAGGCGGGTGAGATCCTTGCCCACGGTGTCGTCCGAGGTGAAGAGCCCCATGTCCTCGTAGATGCGCGAGGTCTTGGGGTTGTAGTTGCCCGTGCCGATGTGGCTGTAGTGCTTGAGCGTCCCGCCCTCCTGCCGGATGACGAGCACGAGCTTCGAGTGCGTCTTCAGCCCGACCAGGCCGTAGACGACGTGCACGCCGGCCTTCTCGAGCTTCCGGGCCCAGGTGATGTTGTTCTGCTCGTCGAAGCGGGCCTTGATCTCGACCAGGGCGAGGACCTGCTTGCCGGCGGCCGCGGCGTCGATGAGCGCTTCGACGATGGGGCTGTCGCCGGAGGTGCGGTACAGGGTCTGCTTGATCGCCAGGACGTTCGGGTCGGCCGCGGCCTGCTCGAGGAACGCCTGCACGCTCGTGGCGAAGGACTCGTAGGGGTGGTGGACCAGGACGTCGTTCGCCTTGATCGCACGGAACAGGTCGGGCTTCGTGTTCGGTTCACCCGGCTGGAACTGCACCGGGGTGGTCGGCACGTGCTTCGGGTAGTGCAGGTCCGGACGGTTGATCTTGGAGATCTCGAACAGTCCGCCGAGGTCGAGCGGCGACGGCAGCCGGAAGACCTCTTCCTCGGTGATGTCGAGTTCACGCACGAGCAGGTCGAGGGTCACCGGGTCCATGTCCTCGGTGATCTCGAGGCGGATCGGCGGACCGAACCGGCGGCGCAGGAGCTCGCGCTCGAGGGCCTGGATGAGGTTCTCGGCCTCGTCCTCCTCGATCTCGACGTCCTCGTTGCGGGTGACCCGGAACACGTGGTGCTCGAGGACCTCCATCCCCGGGAACAGGTCGTCGAGGTGGTTCGCGATGAGGTCTTCGAGCGGGATGAAGCGCATCCGGCCGGAGTTGTCGTCGGGGAGCTTGATGAAGCGGGAGAAGTTCTGCGGCACCTTGAGGCGCGCGAACTCCTGGCGCTGCGACTTCGGGTTGCGGACCCGCACCGCCAGGTTGAGCGAGAGCCCGGAGATGTAGGGGAACGGGTGCGCCGGGTCGACGGCCAGGGGCATGAGCACCGGGAAGATCTGCTCGTTGAAGTACTCCCGCATCCGCTGCCGGTCGGCTTCGTCGAGGTCGGACCAGTGCTCGATGTGGATGCCCGCGGCGTCGAGGTCGGGCTTGAGCGACCCGATGAAGGCCTGGGCGTGCCGGTCCTGCAGCTCGTGGGCCTTCTTCGCGATGTCACGCAGGACGTCGCTGGGAGCACGGCCGACGTTGGTCGGGACGGCGATGCCGGTGTCGATGCGGCGCTTCAGGCCGGCGACGCGGACCATGAAGAACTCGTCGAGGTTGGACGCGAAGATCGCCAGGAAGTTCGCCCGCTCCAGCAGGGGCTGCGTGCGGTCTTCGCCCAGCTCGAGCACGCGCTGGTTGAACCGCAGCCAGCTCAGCTCGCGGTCGAAGTAGCGGTCCGTCGGCAGTGACTCGTGCTCGATCTCGATGACTTCGTCGAAGTCGTCGAGGTCGGGTGCGACGGATTCGCCGTCGAGCTGCGGTTCGGTGTCCATCCCCACATCCTGCCACCCGGCCCCTGCCACCGGAGGGGCCTCGGTGGACGCTGTGGAAACCGGTGGTGAACCGTTCGGTTGTGCAGGAACGGCCGCGACGGACCGAGGTGCTGCGCTCAGCGCGCGAAGACCTGCACGAACGCGCCCCACTGCGCCGGCGCCCGCTGCTCGAGCCACGCGCAGAACTCGGGGTAGGCGGCATCGATGGACAGGACACTGATCACCCCGCGCTGGCCGTGCACCTTGACGTCCAGGCCGCCGAAGCGGTTCGTCGTGGGCCGGATGTGCTTGATGGCAGCGGGGTCGACGGTCCGGGCGGCACGGAACATCGGCGTGACGACCAGCTGCGAGTCGTACGCCTCGACCCGGCGCCGCTTCTGCCCGACGCCCAGGTAGACGAACAGCAGCCCGAACAGCCCGATGCCGAGACCGCCGAGGAGCATCCCGATCGCCTCGGGGTCGTCGAGCAGGGCGAGTGCGGCCAGCAGGAAGAACCCGCCGACCACGATGAAGACGATCCCGATGATCCGGAGCAGCAGGTAGTTCCACCGGCGAGCGCGGACGGTGAAGAGCACGCCGTACGCCTCGTCCCCGACGACCGCCGACGGGGGGCGCTTCCGGTCGCTCTGGCGGACGAGTGCGGTGACGACGGCGGGGATGGCGACCATCGCGGCCATCGCGAGGAACACCGGCGACGGGTTGAAGTTCACCGCCCTGCCCCCGAGCGTGTGTCCGGACGTCGTCGTTCGATGGGCGATCCGCCCTGGTCCCCCTGGATCATGGGCGCAGCGTATCAGTGACCTGAGATTTGCTCCGGCGCCGCGTACTGCACGTCGATCGCGTGCTGGGTGAACCCCGAGCGCCGGTACAGCGCCAGCGCCGGCTCGTTGTCCCCCTCGACGTACAGTGCGGCGGCGGTCAGGCCGCGGCCGCGCAGCCGATCGGTGCCCGCACGCATGAGCACACCGCCGAGTCGCTGCCCCTGCAGGTCGGGCCGCACGGCGACGGCGTAGAACTCGCCGATGCCGTCCTCGACCTTGAGCCAGCACGAGCCCGCGAGCTGCCCAGAGGCGTCGCGGAGCAGCAGCAGGTCCTCGCCGGAGAACCAGTCGTCGGCCTCGCGGGCGTGCAGGTCGTCGAGCGTCATCCGCCCCTGCTCGGGGTGGTGGGCGAAGGCGGCGGCGTTCAGCGCGAGCCAGTCGGTCTCGTCGTCGGTGCCGGGGCGGAACGCCGACAGCGAGTAGCTGTCGGGCAGCGCGACGTCCGAGTCGGCGGCGACGTCGGAGTCGGCGACGGGCGCCCGGAGCTGCAGCAGCGTGCGGACCGCGCGCCAGCCGAACCGGTCGGCCAGCGCTCGCGCTGCCGGGTTGTCCCCGTGCGCCCACGCGAGCCGGGGAGCGGCCCCGCCGCCCAGCGCGAGTGCCTGCGTCACCAGGGCCGTGCCGATGCCCTGGCCACGGGCCTCCTGGGCGACGACGAGTTCCAGCTCGCCGTCACGGACCACGGCGACCCCGTGGTCGACCGTCAGGACGGTCGCGCGCCCGGCGCGGACGTCCACCAGGGTCTGGTCGGAGAACGGGGGAGCCTCGCCGGGGGCGACGAAGCTGCCGAGATCGGGGAGCACTACTGCCCCATCAGGCGCTCGGCCTCGTCGTCGTAGACGTTGAAGCGGTACCCGACGTTGCGGACGGTGCCGATGAGCGACTCGAGGTCGCCGAGCTTGGCGCGCAGCCGTCGGACGTGCACGTCGACCGTGCGGGTGCCACCGAAGTAGTCGTAGCCCCAGACCTCGCTGAGCAGCTGCTCGCGGGTGAAGACGCGTGACGGGTGGGTGGCGAAGAAGCGCAGGAGCTCGAACTCCTTGAACGTCAGGTCGAGCGGCCGGCCGCGCACCTTGGCGGAGTAGCTGGCCTCGTCGATGACGACACCGGACGCCTGGATCTTCGAGCTCGTCTGGCCCTTCGCCGCACGACCGGCGGACAGTCGGATGCGGGCGTCGATCTCGGCCGGGCCCGCGCTCTCGAGCACGACGTCGTCGACGTTCCAGTCGCTGTTGACAGCGGTCAGCCCGCCCTCGGTGACGACGAGCACGATCGGTGTGGTCGACCCCGACGAGGCGAGGATCTTGCACAGGGCCTTCGCGCTGACCAGGTCGGTGCGGGCGTCCACGAACATCAGGTCGCTCTGCGGGGCGTTGACCAGCTGTGCGGCCTCGGCCGGCACGTGGCGGATCCGGTGGCTCAGGAGGCCCAGGCTCGGCAGGACGTCTCCGGGCGCGGTCGAGGTGAGTACCAGGAGCTGTGCCACAGGACCTCCGGAGGTGGATGACGTCGTGGAGACATCCTAGTGATGCTCGGGAAGGACTCATCCGGCCGGACGGATTGCGCGTCATCCCGCACCGCACGGTGCGTGCGCTCCGCACGTCCCTGCCATGATGGAGCGCGTGACCGAGCCCGTGCACCCCACCGACCAGCGTCGCCTGCGGCTGACGTCCGTCCTGCCGGTCTGGGTGCTGGCGGTCGTCGGGGCCGTGCTCGTGCTGACCGTGGCCGAGCGCGACGCCTTCGCCTGGCT
This sequence comes from Curtobacterium sp. MCLR17_051, assembly GCF_003234395.1. Classification (NCBI taxonomy): domain Bacteria; kingdom Bacillati; phylum Actinomycetota; class Actinomycetes; order Micrococcales; family Microbacteriaceae; genus Curtobacterium; species Curtobacterium sp. MCLR17_051. Next base: position 121,419 of record NZ_QKTA01000007.1, on the reverse strand, counting down.
GCTGCTCGTCTTCGTCGCCTGCGTCATGGTCAGCTTCGTGCTGCAGCTCATCACCGCCACGAAGGACGGTCTGGTCGAACGGATCAGCATCGCGTCGTCCGGGGCGTTCGTCGTGGTCCTCGTCACCGCGGTGGTGCTCCTGGCGCGTTGAGCCGAGCCGCGTAGACTCCGAGCATGGATTCGCTGCTTGCGCTCGAGCTCTTCTACGTCGGCCTCCTCGGCCTGGCGTCGCTCGCGATCGCGTTCATCTCGGTGGTCGTCGTCGTGAAGCTGTTCAAGGGCCAGCGTTGATCGAGCTGCCCGAGGGCCTCGCCCCCGAACTGGTCCCGCTGTCGTGGCTGGTCGGCGTGTGGGAGGGCACCGGCGTGGTCGAGTACCCGGTCGGTGACGACGACGAGGTCCGGAACTACGAGTTCGGCCAGCGCGTCAGCTTCAGCCACGACGGCCTGCCGTACCTGAACTACTCGTCGACCACGTGGCTGCTCGACGACGACCACACCCCGCTCGCCGCCGAGATGGGCTACTGGCGGATCGACCGTCCGACCGAGCCGGGCGACCGCGGCCCCGCGATGCTCCTGGGCGACGGGCCCACGCCCTTCAGCACGGTCGAGAGCGTCGAGGCACTCCGCAACACCACGGACGGCTTCGACGTCGAGGCCGCGATCATCCACCCGACGGGCGTCAACGAGCTCTACGTCGGCCGGGTGCTGAAGGGCCGGATCGACCTGTCGACCGACGCCGTGCTGCGCTCGCCGAACGCGAAGGACTACTCCGCCGCGACCCGCCTGTACGGACTGGTCGAGGGCAAGCTCTTCTGGGCGTGGGACATCGCCGCGCTCGGTCGCGAACTCACCTCGCACGCCTCGGGGCAGCTCGCGAAGGTCGACTGATGTCGGTGTTCGCCGCGCGTGACGGCTTCGTCGCGGCCGCCTCCGTCGCCGCGCACTTCGGCAACCCGATCGGGGAGCAGCGCCTGCTGACCCGGGGGCGTGCCGTCGTCGAGCTCGGACTCGGTGTCGTCACCGTCTCCGGACCGGACCGGTTGTCGTGGCTCAACTCGATCACCTCGCAGCAGCTCACCGGGTTGCCGACCGGTGTCAGCACCGAGACGCTCGTCCTCGACCAGGCCGGACGCGTCGAGCACGCGGCTCGCGCCGTCGACGACGGTGCGACGGTCTGGCTGCTCACCGAGCGCGCTGACGCTGCGCCGCTCGCCGGGTGGCTCGACTCGATGCGCTTCATGCTCCGGGTCGAGGTCGCCGACCGCTCCGCCGACTTCGTCACCCTCGGCTGGTTCGGGGCGAGCGCCCCGTTCGCGTCCGTCGAACTGCCGGAACCGCCCGTCGCCGAGTGGGTCGACCCGTGGGGCGCCGTCACGCCGGGCGGATGGGGCTACGCCGACCAGGAGGCCCACCCCGGCTCCGACTGGACCCTCCGCATCGCCGTGGTCACCCCCGGCACCGCGACCGCGATCGTCGCGTCCGACGTGCCCGTCGCGGGGCTGCTCGCGTACGAGGCGCTGCGGATCGCCGCCTGGCGCCCGACCCTGTCCGACGTCGACGAGCGGACGATCCCGCACGAGCTCGACTGGCTGCGCTCCGCCGTGCACCTGTCGAAGGGCTGCTACCGCGGGCAGGAGACCGTCGCCAAGGTCCACAACCTCGGGCACCCGCCGCGTCGGGCCGTGCTGCTGCACCTCGACGGGTCCGACGGCGTGCTGCCAGTGCCCGGAACCCCGGTGCTGCTCGACGACAAGCAGGTCGGACGGCTCTCGGCGTCGGCGATCCACCACGAGCTCGGTCCCATCGGGCTCGCCGTGGTCAAGCGTTCCCTCGACCCCACCGCGACCCTGCGGCTCGAGGCCGACGACGTCGTGGTGACCGCGGCGCAGGAGACCATCGTCCCGCCCGAGGCCGGTGCGACGGCGAACGTCCCGCGCCTGCCCCGGCTCGGAGCCGTCAAGCGCTCCTAGCTCCCCGTTGGCGGTCGCAAAACACCGGTGTTCGCCGGTCGCACCGCGGTTTGCGGGTGTTCGGAGCGCGAACACCGGTGTCTTGCGTCGCAGCGTCAGGCAGGCTCGACGGCCGACCACGGGACGCTGAGCTCGCCGAGCCGCCAGCGCGTCACCCCGTGCAGCACCGGCCAGCCGCGGTCACGCATCCCGCGCACCGTGGCGATCCACCGCTGCCGGGGCCCGTACGTGCCGAGCGGAGCCGCGACCGCCCACGACAGGTCGAGGTCGCGCAGGAACGCGTGCACCCGCTCCCCGGGCACGTTGCGGTGGATCAGGGCCTTCGGCAGCCGCTCGGCGACGATCGAGGGTACGTCGAGCCCGGCGAGCCGGAGCGACACCGTGAAGGTGTGCGGCGCGACGTCGTCGAGTGTCACCCACGATGCGACCCGGCCGACCTCGTTGCAGGTCCCCTCGACGAGCGCACCGCCGGGCTGCAGCCGGTCCTGCATGATCCGCCACGACCCGACCACCGCGGACTCGTCGTACTGCCGGAGCACGTTGAACGCCCGGATGACGGCTGGCCGGCGCTGCCCGGGCGTCGGGGTCTCGAAGCCACCCAGGCGGAACGTCACGCCGTCGCGGGTGCCTGCGTTCGCGAGCGCGACCCGCGAGGGCTCGATCTCGATGCCGGTCACCTCGACGTCGGGTCGGACGGCCGCCAGCCGGTCGCGCAGCTCGAGGGTGGTGGTCGGTGAGGCCCCGTAGCCGACGTCGGCGACGAGCGGGTCGTCCGTCCTGCGCAGCACCGGCAGGGTCGCGATCCACCGGTCGACGCGGCGGAGCCGGTTGTACCCGGTCGTCCCGCGCGTCACGTTCCCGATGGGCATGCGTCAAGGGTACGGGGCCGGTACCGCTCGGTAGACTCGGAGGCATGACCTCCACGCTCGTCCTGCTCCGTCACGGCAACAGTGACTGGAACCAGAAGAACCTGTTCACCGGTTGGGTCGACGTCCGGCTCAGCGAGCTGGGCGAGAAGGAGGCGAAGCGCGCCGGCGACCTCATCGCCGAGTCCGGCATCGTCCCCGACGTCCTGTACACCTCGCTCCTGACCCGTGCGATCCAGACGGCGGACATCGCGCTGCTGCAGGCCGACCTGGCCTGGCTGCCGGTGAAGCGCGACTGGCGCCTCAACGAGCGCCACTACGGCGACCTGCAGGGCAAGGACAAGGCCCAGACCCTCGCCGAGTACGGCGAGCAGCAGTTCATGGAGTGGCGCCGCTCGTTCGACGTCCCGCCGCCCCCCATCGCCGACGACGCCGAGTGGTCGCAGTTCGGTGACCGTCGTTACGCCGAGCTCGGCGACCAGCTGCCCCGCACCGAGTCGCTCAAGCTCGTGATCGACCGTCTGCTGCCGTACTGGGAGTCCGACATCACGAAGGACCTCGCCGCCGGCAAGACCGTGCTGGTGACGGCCCACGGCAACTCGCTGCGGGCGCTCGTGAAGCACCTCGACGGCATCTCCGACGACGACATCGCCGGCCTGAACATCCCGACGGGCATCCCGCTGGTGTACGAGCTCGACGACGACTTCACGCCGACGAAGCCCGCGTACTACCTGGACCCCGAGGCCGCCGCAGCCGGCGCCGCCGCCGTGGCCGCCCAGGGCGCCAAGAAGTAGCACCCACGCACGAACGCCCCGTCCGGCATCCGGGCGGGGCGTTCATGCGTGTGGGGCTTCGCGAAAGCGACAGTGGGTCGCGAACGTTCCGCCGACTCCTGTCGCTCTGCCAGGAGGAACGGATCGCCCCGTCGACGACCTGTCGCTTCGGCAGCACGGTCGGCTCGACGAGCCGTGGCTGGTCAGACGAAGTGCGACGCGATCTCCTGCACCAGGGCGCCGACGTCGTAGGGCTTCGTCGTGTCGACCCGGATCACCGGCACGCCGGGAAGACCGACGGGCCGGGCGTCGTCGCCGTGCTCGTCCCAGAAGGCCAGCACGTCGGCCAGGTCCCCGTGCACCTCGTGCCGCACCGGCACGGTGCCCGGTTCGTACCGGTCGCGCAGCCGCTGCTCGGCGGTGGCGCGGTCCGTGTCGCACCACACCTCGACGGCGCGAGGCGACCCGGCGGACGCGAGTCCGGCCTCCAGGAGGTCCCGGTCACGCGACGGCAGCCAGACGGCGTCGAGGACGACCCCGTTCTCGACGGCCCGCGCCATGGACCACATCGTGTCCATCGCGATGCCGCCGAGCGGGCGCGAGGCGATCATCGGGCCGACGACGTCGGCGAGCGGCTCCTTGATGCGGTCCTTCGACAGGAACGGGCAGCCGAGCACCTCGGCGAGTGCCGTGCCGATGCTGCTCTTGCCGGAACCGGGCATGCCGTTGACGATGATCGCGACCTGGGCCATGCCACGATCCTCGCAGACCGATCGGGCCGGGTCAGACCGTTCGGTTCGGGTCAGACGGCCGCGGTCGAGGTGGACGCGCCGGTCCAGTCGCCGGTGGCCAGGTACTCGACCTTCTTCGCGATCGAGACCGCGTGGTCGGCGAAGCGCTCGTGGTAGCGGGAGGCGAGGGTGGCGTCGACGGTGTCGATCGGACCGCCCTTCCAGGCCTCGCCGAGCACGAAGTCGAAGACGCTGGCGTGCAGCTCGTCGACGGCGTCGTCTTCGTCGCGGATCTCGGCCGACAGCGCGATGTCCTCGGTGGCGAGCAGCCGCGTGAGCTTCTGCGCCATCGCGACGTCGTGCCGGCCCATCTCCTTGAACGTGCTGCGGAGGCCCTTCGGCACGACCTTCTCGGGGAAGCGCTGGCGGGCGAGCTGCGCGATGTGCTCGGCCATGTCGCCCATGCGCTCGAGCGAGGAGCTGACGCGCAGGGCGGTGACGACGACGCGCAGGTCGCGGGCGACCGGTGCCTGGCGGGCGAGGATGTCGATCGCGATCTCGTCGAGGCTGTTCGCGGCGAGGTCGATCTTCTCGTCGTCGGCGATCACCTCTTCGGCGAGGGCGACGTCGGAGTCGCTGAAGGCCTGCGTGGCTCGGGTGATGGCGGACTCGACGAGCCCGGCGATCTCGGTCAGTCGCTCCTGGACGTCCTGGAGTTCCTGCTGGAAGACTTCGCGCATGGGGGAGTACCTCTCTCTGCGTACCGGACGAGTGTCGTCAGCCCAGGTGAACGAATGGTGACGCGGGGCTGAACGCTTCGCGTTCTGGCCTTCCGCAGACGGTGAACGGTACCGGAACCCCGCATGACCATCCCTACACTGGCGGCATGGACAACGCGTGGCTCGTGCCACTGTCGATGCTCCTCGGCGGGGTCTTCGGCGCGGGCGTCGTGGTGCTGATCATCACCGCCGAGCGGACGGCACGTGCTGCCGACGTGGCGGAGCGGACCCTGCCGGACGGCGTCGCAGCGGTCATCGCGACGATGCACAACCCGGCGGTCGTCATCGACCCGTCGAACACCGTCGTCGCGGCATCCCCCCAGGCCCTCACGGCGGGGCTCGTCGTGCGCCGGCGCCTGGTGCACCACGAACTGCTCGAGCTCATCGACCGGGTGCGCAAGAGCGGGGAGATGGGGTCGGAGGACCTCGAGCTGCCGCGTGGCCGCCACGGGGAGCTCATCGGCTACCTCAGCTTCCGTGCCGCCCAGCTCGGCAACCGGTACGTCCTGCTCACGGCGGACGACCTGACCGAGAGCCGGCGCATCGACGAGGTCCGCCGCGACTTCGTCGCCAATATCTCGCACGAGCTGAAGACGCCGATCGGCGCCATCGGCCTGCTGTCCGAGACCCTCGTCCTCGCCGCCGACGACCCCGTGCACGTGAAGAAGTTCGCCGCGCAGCTCATCACCGAGTCCGAGCGGCTCGGAGCGCTGACGAAGGACATCATCGAGCTGTCCCGGCTGCAGTCCGTCGACGCCCTCGAGAACAGCGAGGAGACCGGCATCGACAAGATCGTGCAGGCCGCCATCGACGCGAACGAGGTCGTCGCCCGCGCCCGCTCGATCGAGATCATCCGTGCCAAGAAGTCGAAGCTGCGGGTGATGGGCGACCGGGGGCTGCTGCAGGTCGCGGTGTCGAACCTCATCGCCAACGCGGTGAAGTACTCGCCGGACAACACCCGCGTCGGTGTGGGCGTCCGGTCGTCGAAGGGCTTCGTCGAGATCGCGATCACCGACCAGGGCGTCGGCATCCCCGAGGCCGACCTCGACCGCGTCTTCGAACGGTTCTACCGTGTCGATCCCGCACGGTCGCGCGCCACCGGGGGCACCGGCCTCGGGCTCGCGATCGTCAAGCACGTCGTCAGCAACCACGGTGGTGACGTGCGCGTCTGGTCGCAGCCCGGCAAGGGCTCGACCTTCACCATCCGTCTGCCCGAGGCAGATCCCGAACTGACCACAGCACTCGAAGAGCAACTGGAAGAGCAGCCATCGTGACCAAGATCCTCATCGTCGACGACGAGCCGGCCCTGAGCGAGCCCCTGGAGTTCCTGCTGCAGCGTGAGGGGTACGAGACCTCCGTCGCTGCCGACGGCGTCACCGCGCTGTCGAAGTTCGACGCGGAGAACCCCGACCTGGTGCTCCTCGACCTCATGCTGCCGGGCCTGAGCGGCACCGAGGTGTGCCGGCAGATCCGGACCCGGTCGAACGCGCCGATCATCATGCTGACCGCGAAGGACTCGGAGGTGGACATCGTCGTCGGGCTCGAGCTCGGCGCCGACGACTACGTGACGAAGCCGTACTCAACCCGGGAGCTCCTGGCCCGGATCCGTGCCGTGCTCCGTCGCCGGACCGAGGACGACCCGGCGGACAGCGGGATCCTGCAGGTCGGCGGCATCCGGATGGACGTCGAGCGGCACACGGTGTCGGTCGACGGGTCCGAGACCCCGATGCCGCTCAAGGAGTTCGAGCTCCTCGAGCTGCTGCTCCGGAACGCCGGCCGTGTGCTGACCCGCGGGCAGCTCATCGACCGGGTGTGGGGTTCCGACTACTTCGGCGACACCAAGACCCTCGACGTGCACATCAAGCGCATCCGCTCGAAGATCGAGCGGGTCCCGTCGACCCCCGAGATCCTGGTGACGGTCCGCGGTCTCGGGTACCGCATCGAGGCCTGAGACGGACGGACAGGAGGCCCGGTGCGAGTCCCTGGGACTCGCACCGGGCCTCCTGTGCGAACGGCTCGGGCGCGGTGTCAGCCTCGCCCGTCGGCGTCAGTTGGTGCCGTTGTCGCCCTCGGACGAATCCGTCTGCGAGTCGGTCGGCTGCGTGCCGGGCACGGCCTCGCCGGTCGACTGTGCGCCGCTCTCGGACGGGGACGTCGAGGTGGGCGTCGGGGTCGGGCTCGGCGCGAGGGTCTGGTACTCCTCCTGCGAGCTCGTCAGCACCGGCACGTTGGCCGAGGTGCCCTCGGCGTCGGGGTAGCTGAAGTAGACCTTCACGAGCGAACCGGGCTTGGCGTCCGCGTTGTCGAACACGATCGGCTCGGCGTCACCGGCGGTCGTGCCCTGCGTGGTGTCGCCCTCTTGCACGCTCGACTCGTCGTCGCTGCCCGCACCAGCGGCCATGGCGAGGTCGACGTGGGTGTTCGCCGGCACGTCGACGGTCTGGGTGTCGCCGCCGATCTCGATCGAGACGGTGTAGTCGTCCTGGTCGTCGTTGTTCACGAGCGTGCCGATGAAGCGGGCGCTCTCACCGTCGTCCGAGATCAGGAGGGCGTTCCGCACGTCGACCTTGCCGGTCGAGACGTCCACGCCGTCGGTGATCTGCTTGATGTCGACGGTGTGGGCCGGCGACATGAACTCGCACCCGGTGGCGCCGAGCGCGATGGTTGCCGCAACGGCGACGGACACGAGTACCCGAGGTCGCAAGAGATTCCTCCGTAAGTCACGATGGAGACCGGGCGGTCCCCGCGCCCATCCTAGCGATCACCGGGAGGGGTGAGCGTTGAGGGTCCCCTTACCGGAACGGCCCTTGTGGTAAACTGGATGTCTGGGAACGGAGCCTGATACATGCAATTCGAGGTCGGCGAGACCGTCGTCTACCCCCATCACGGGGCGGCAACCATCTCTGAAGTCAAGACTCGCGTCATCAAGGGCGAGGAAAAGGTCTACCTGAAACTGCGGGTGACGCAGGGTGACCTGACGATCGAGGTCCCGGCGGACAACGTCGACCTGGTCGGCGTCCGCGACGTGATCGGCAAGGAAGGACTCGACAAGGTGTTCGAGGTCCTCCGGGCACCGTTCACGGAAGAGCCCACCAACTGGTCACGCCGCTACAAGGCGAACCTCGAGAAGCTCGCTTCCGGTGACGTCATCAAGGTGTCCGAGGTCGTCCGCGACCTCTGGCGGCGCGATCAGGACCGCGGGCTCTCCGCGGGTGAGAAGCGGATGCTGGCCAAGGCCCGGCAGATCCTCATCTCCGAGCTCGCGCTGGCCGAGAAGACCGACGAGGACAAGGCATCGACCGTCCTCGACGAGGTCCTGGCTTCCTGAGCCTGACGACAGCGCACTGAACACGACAGCACGAACGACGACCGCACGGTTCCCCGAAGGGGTGGACCGGGCGGTCGTCGTCGTTGCGGCCGGCTCCGGCACCCGGCTCGGCATCGGGACCGCGAAGGCGTTCGTGCCCGTGGCCGGTGCGCTGATGCTCGCGCGGGCGCTCGAACCCCTGTTCGCGCTGCCGTCACCGACGCTCGTCGTCGTGGTCGCACCCGCGTCGCACCTGGACGAGTGCCGGCAGGTGGTCGGTTCGGTCGCGGGTGCTGCGGTCGCGTACACGGCCGTCGTCGCCGGAGGCACGGATCGCCACGGTTCGGTCGAGGCCGGCCTGGCCGTCCTGCCGGACTCCGTCACCACGGTGCTCGTGCACGACGCGGCGCGGTGCCTCACGCCCGCGGCACAGTTCTCGCGGGTGTTCGGCGCCGTCGCCGCCGGTGACGGTGCGGGCGTCGTGCCGGCGCTCCCCGTCACGGACACGGTCAAGCGGGTCGACGGTGACGTCGTCGTCGAGACCGTCGACCGTGCGGCGCTCGTCGGGGTGCAGACGCCGCAGGGCTTCCCGCTCGCGGCACTGCGGCAGGCCTACGCGGTGTCGTCGCAGTCCGAGACGGACGACGCCGGGGTGTTCCAGGCCGTCGGGGGCACCGTGCGGTTCGTGCCGGGTGACGCCGACGCCTTCAAGATCACGACGCCGTGGGACCTCGGCCGGGCTGAGTCGATCGTGCGGGCGCGGACAGAAGCTGGTGCTGGTGCTGGTGCTGGTGCTGGTGCGGCGGGTGCGAGCCAGGCCGACGCCGTCGTCGCGGTCCGACTCGGGCTCGGGGTCGACGTGCACGCCTTCGACGACGCCTCGCCCTGCCGCGTGGGGCTGCTCGACTTCCCCGGCGAACCCGGTCTCTCCGGGCACAGCGACGGTGACGCGGTGGCGCACGCGGTGTGCGACGCCCTGCTCTCCGCCGGGGGCCTCGGCGACATCGGCGGACGCTTCGGCACCGCCGACCCGCAGTACGCCGGCGCCACGGGCGACGTGTTCGTGCGCGGCGCGGTCGCGCTGCTCGCCGACGCCGGGCTCGTGCCGGTGTCCGTCACCGTGCAGGTCATCGGCAACCGGCCGCGCATCGGTCGTCGCCGCGACGAGATGCAGGACGCCCTGTCCGCGGTCGTCGGTGCGCCCGTCGCCGTGTCCGGCACGACGACCGACGGGCTCGGGTTCACCGGCCGTGGCGAAGGGCTCGCGGCGATCGCCACGGCACTCGTGCGTCCCTCCTGAAACCGCGGCCCCGTGCCGATTAGGGTTGAGGCGTGACCGTTCGCCTCTACGACTCCCGCGCCGCAGCCGTCGTCGACCTCGTGCCCCTGGTCGACGGACACGTGAGCGTCTACGTCTGTGGCCCGACGGTGCAGTCGTCGCCGCACATCGGGCACCTGCGGTCCGCGCTCGTCTACGACATCTGGCGTCGGTGGCTCACCCACCGTGGGTACCGGGTGACCCTGGTGCGCAACGTCACCGACATCGACGACAAGGTCCTCGACCTGGCTGCAGGCACGGACGAGGAGTGGTTCGCCCGCGCCTACCGGGTCGAGCTCGAGTTCACGGCCGCGTACAACGCCCTCGGCATCCTGCCCCCGACCTACGAGCCCCGCGCCACCGCGAGCGTGCCGCAGATGCACGAGATCATCCAGCGCCTCATCGACCGCGGGCACGCCTACGCCGCCGACGACGGCTCGGGTGACGTCTACTTCGACACCGGCAGCTGGGCCGACTACGGGGTGCTCACCCGGCAGCGGCGCGAGGACATGGTCGAGGCCGCCGACGCCGATCCGCGTGGCAAGCGCGACGCCCGTGACTTCGCGCTCTGGAAGGGTGCGAAGCCCGGCGAGCCGTCGACGGCCAACTGGGACTCCCCGTGGGGCGCCGGCCGTCCGGGCTGGCACATCGAGTGCTCGGCGATGTCGCGCCGGTACCTCGGCCCGGCGTTCGACATCCACGGCGGCGGGCTCGACCTGCGCTTCCCGCACCACGAGAACGAGCTGGCGCAGTCCACGGCCGCCGGGGACCCGTTCGCGTCCTACTGGCTGCACAACGGCCTGGTGACCGTCGAGGGCCAGAAGATGTCGAAGTCGCTCGGCAACTCGATCTTCGCGGCGGACTTCCTCGGATCCGCCCGTCCCGCCGTCGTGCGCTACTTCCTCGGTGCCGCCCACTACCGCTCGTCGATCGACCACCACGAGGGGTCCCTGACCGAGGCCGAGGCGGCGTACGACCGCATCGCCGGGTTCCTCGAGCGCGCCGAGACCCGGCTCGAGGGTGTCCACCTCGCCGACGCCCCGGCCGTGCCCGAGGCCTTCGCCGCGGCCATGGACGACGACCTCTCCGTGCCCCAGGCCCTGGCCGTGCTGCACGAGACCGTGCGCACCGGCAACGCCGCCCTGGACGCCGACGATGCGGAAACGCTCGGGACCGCGTACCATCAGGTGGCTGCGATGGTGGAGGTGCTCGGCATCGACCCGCGAGCCGCCCACTGGTCGGGCGGCGGCCACGACACCTCGGCAGGCCCGCTCGCCGCCCTCGTCGAACGCCTCGTGCAGGAGCGCGCGGACGCCAGGGCAGCACGGGACTTCACCGCGGCCGACCGCGTGCGCGACGACCTCGCCGCCGCGGGCATCACGATCGAGGACACGCCGTCCGGAACACGCTGGAGCATCGCCTGAACACGGCAGTGCCGAACAGGAGCTACGCATGAAGAACGTCTCGGGAAGCAAGAAGGGTCGGCCCGGCGCCGTCCGCACCGGTCGCAAGGGCAACAAGCAGGTCGGCTCCGGCGGACAGGGCGCCCAGGCGCTCGAGGGTCGCAAGCCGACCCCGAAGGCCGAGGACCGCCCGTACCACCCCGCCGGCAAGCGCAAGGCCGCGAAGGACCGCTTCGAGGCGGCCAAGGGCCGTCACGGTTCCTCGAGCACCCCGCAGGGTCGCACGGGCCGTCCGCCGGCACGCAAGACCGACGACTCCGAGCTGGTGACCGGGCGCAACTCCGTGCTCGAGGCCCTGCGCACGAAGACCCCGTCGTCGACGCTCTACATCGCGTCGCGCATCGAGGTCGACGACCGCGTGAAGGAGATCCTCGCGCTCGCCAACCACCGTGGCGTGCCGATCATCGAGCTCATGCGTCCCGAGCTCGACCGCATCACCGGACACGACAGCGTGCACCAGGGCGTCGCCCTGAAGGTCCCGGCGTACCAGTACGCCGTGTCCGAGGACATCGTCGAGCAGGCGTTCTCGCGCGACCAGGTCCCGCTGCTCGTCGCGCTCGACGGCATCACGGACCCCCGCAACCTCGGCGCGATCATCCGCTCGACCGCGGCGTTCGGCGGACACGGTGTCATCGTGCCGCAGCGTCGTTCGGTCGGCGTGACGGCATCGGCGTGGAAGACCTCGGCCGGTGCCGCGGCACGCACCCCCGTCGCGATGGCCCCGAACCTCACGCAGACCCTGAAGTCGCTCAAGTCGATGGGCCTGTTCGTCCTCGGCTTGGACGGCGACGGTGACGTGGAGCTCGACGGCCTCGAGCTCGCGGACCGCCCGATCGTGATCGTCGTCGGTTCCGAGGGCAAGGGCCTGTCGCGCCTGGTCACCGAGACCTGCGACGCCATCGTGTCGATCCCGATCTCGAGCGCCACCGAGTCCCTGAACGCCGGCATCGCCGCGAGCGTCACCCTGTGGGAGGTCGCGCGGCGCCGTCGCACCGCGTAGCCCCAGCACTTCGTGAGCAGGAATGGTCGCCTCCCCGAGCGGGAGGCGACCATTCCTGCTCACGGTGGCAGGCGGGGTCGGGCGTGACGGCCTGGAGGGCCGGTGCCGGTCTCCGGGACCCGCGCCGGGCCTCCAGGCGGTCGCGTTGCCGACCCCCGAACGGTCAGGACACGTCGGCTGGTGCCCGCCGTGTGGTCACGAGTCGTCGCTGCGCGACGCCGCAGACGACGGTCTGCGACCGGTCGGCGCCCACCCGGCGGGGTGTCGTGACCGAGCGGAGACCGCGTCAGACCGTGGCGCGCCAGTCGTCGACGTCGTCGGACTCGTCGGACTCGTCGGCGTCGTCGTCGTCCAGCACCGGGATCGGCACGGTGATCGACGAGGTCGGCGGATTGATGAGCAGGCGCTCGTCGCGACGGTGTCGGAGCACGTCGTTGATGTAGGCGGTCGTGGCCTCGGGCAGCGAGACGGAACGCTCCTCTTGCTGGGACATGAACCAGCGGTGCTCGAGCAGCTCGTGGAACACCTCGGCGGGTTCGAGCCGACCGCGCAGGTCACGGGGGATCGAGCGGACGACGGGCTCGAAGACCCGCGAGACCCACTCGTGTGCCACCATCTCCTCGTCGAGTTCGTCACGGCCGTTGCGGGCACGGTACGAGTCGAGGTCGTTGAGCAGGCGCCGGGCCTGGTTCTCGCCGGCGTCGAGCCCGGTGAGGCGCAGCAGTCGGCGCTGGTGGTGCCCGGCGTCGACGACCTTCGGCTGGATCCGGACCTGCGAGCCGCCCTCGGTCGTGTGGATCGAGAGTTCCTCGATGTCGAAGCCGAGCTCGTTCAGGCGCTCCACGCGGTCGTTGATGCGCCAGCGTTCCTTGATGTCGAACTGCTCGGTGCCGGTGAGCTCGGTCCAGAGCGTCCGGTACTGGGCGACGATGCGGTTCGACACGTCCACGGGGTCGGCGTTCTCGTCGAGTCGCCCGCCGGCCTCGAGGTCGAGCAGCTCGCCGGCGATGTTCACGCGGGCGACCTCGAGGTCGTTCTCGCGCTGACCGTTCGACAGCCCGCCGGGGTAGAGCTTGCCGGTCTCGGCGTCGACCAGGTACGCGGCGAAGGCGCCGGCGTCGCGACGGAACAGCGTGTTCGACAGGGACACGTCGCCCCAGTAGAACCCGATGACGTGCAGGCGGACGAGCAGCAGCGCGAGGGCGTCGACCAGACGGGTGGCGGTCTCCGGGCGCAGCGTCTGCGAGTACAGCGCGCGGTAGGGCAGTGAGAACCGCAGGTGGCGGGTCACGAGCACGGGGTGCAGGGGTTCACCGTCGGCGTCGACGCGGTTCGTGATGACCGCGACCGGGTCCACGCACGGCACGTCCATCCGCTGCAGGGTCCGGAGCATCTCGTACTCGGACCGGGCGACCTCTTCGCCGGTCTCCTTCACCGCGGCGACGTACCCGCTCAGGTGCACGAACCGCACGAGGTGCCGCGAGATGCCCTTCGGCAGCGCGACGATCGTGTCGTCGGGCCAGTCGGCGAGCGGCAGGTCCCACGGCAGGTCGAGCAGGCCGGGGTCGACGGTGGCGGCGGTGATGGACATCGAGTCGGGCACGGTGGTTCCTCTGGTGTCGGGGACAGCCGAGAGCCCGCGTCCGCCCTTGTGAGGCGGGCGCGGGCTCTCGGGGGAGTGCGCTGGTTACGCGCTGACGACGGCCTTGTCGTCGAGGCGGTCGCCCGACTCGGTGTCGAAGGCGTGGACGTGGCCCTGCTTCGGCGTGATGACGATCGTGTCACCGATCGACGGGTGCGCACGACCGTCGACACGGGCGACGATGTCGGCGCGCTGGCCGTTCACGTCGGCGTGACCGTAGAGGTAGCCGTCGGCGCCGAGCTCCTCGACGACGTCGACCGTGACGGGCAGGCCCTCGCCGGTCTGCGACACGATGACGTCCTCGGGCCGGATGCCGACCGTGATCTGTGCGGCACGGGCGTTCGACAGGGTGTCGCGGTCGATCGCGTGGTTGAGCGTGCCGAACTTGATGCCGCCCTCGATGACGTCGGCGGGCAGCAGGTTCATGGCCGGCGAACCGATGAAGCCGGCGACGAACACGTTGTTCGGCTTCTCGTACAGGTCGCGCGGGGTGCCGACCTGCTGCAGGATGCCGTCCTTGAGCACCGCGATGCGGTCACCCATGGTGAGGGCCTCGGTCTGGTCGTGCGTGACGTAGACCGTGGTGACGCCGAGACGACGCTGCAGCGACGCGATCTGCGTGCGGGTCTGGACGCGGAGCTTGGCGTCGAGGTTCGACAGCGGCTCGTCCATGAGGAACACCTGCGGCTGACGGACGATCGCACGGCCCATCGCGACGCGCTGACGCTGACCACCGGAGAGCGCCTTCGGCTTGCGCCCCAGGTAGTCCTCGAGGTCGAGGAGCTTGGCGGCTTCCTGCACGCGGGTGGCGCGCTCTTCCTTGCCGACGCCGGCGATCTTGAGCGCGAAGCCCATGTTCTCGGCGACGGTCATGTGCGGGTACAGCGCGTAGTTCTGGAACACCATCGCGATGTCGCGGTCCTTCGGCGGGACGTCCGTGACGTCGCGGTCGCCGATGCGGATCTGACCGGAGTTGACCTCTTCGAGGCCGGCCAGCATGCGGAGCGAGGTGGACTTGCCGCAGCCCGAGGGGCCGACGAGGACGAGGAACTCGCCGTCGGCGACGTCCAGGTCGAGGGAGTCGACCGCGGGACGGTTGCCTCCGGGGTAGAGACGGGTTGCCTTGTCATAGGTGACGGACGCCATGAGCGTTCGGTCCTTCCTTCACCGGCAGGTACGTGCCGGACGATCCGAGTGAAGCGGTGTGCCCGTACGGGCCCCGGACAGTCGCCGTCGACTGTCGAGGTTCATACAACACGAGTTCACCCGGGTGCGCCAGTGTTTTCCCCCTTGGTCGGCGGCTTCCCAGAGCGCCCCACTACAATCGCCGGGTCCGTCCGCCGAGCAGGGGAACGCCGAGCGGACACCGATCAGGAGGACGACGCACCGATGAACAACCGCCCCGAGGGTGCCGCCCGCGCCGCGCGGAACGAGCGCCGTGAAGCCGCCCGCCAGCGAGCCCAGCGTGCCCGGACCCAGCAGAAGCGACGCCAGCGGGGTGTCCGGCTCGGCCTGCAGATCGGGCTTGGGGTCGTGCTCCTCGCCGCCGCGACGATCGTCACGCTCGTGCTGGTCGACTCCGTGAAGCCCGCCGGCCCCGGCCCGTCGACCATGTCGCAGGGCGGCATCACCATCGGGCAGGACCTGAAGCCCGTCGCGGCGTCGGCGTCCGGATCGGCTTCCGCTTCGCCGAGCAGCGCCGCGACCGACGGCGCCGGCACCGTCCGGATCACCCTGTACGTCGACTACCTCTGCCCGGGCTGCGGCCAGTTCGAGCGGGCGAACGGCGACTACATCAAGGACCTCGTCGACTCCGGTGCGGCCACGGTCGACATCCACCCGGTCGCGGTCCTGTCGAACCGCTCGCAGGGCACGAAGTACTCCCTCCGTGCCGCGAACGCCGCCGCCTGCGTCGCCGAGCACTCCCCGAACCAGTTCTACGCGGTGAACCAGGCGCTCTTCGCGAAGCAGCCGGACGAGGGCACCCCTGGTCTGACCGACGCGGAGCTCACCGACGTCGTCACGGGCGTGCAGGGGCTGCAGGAACGGAGCGCCGTCCGGAGCTGCATCGCCGACCAGGACTACGCCAAGTGGGTGGACGAGCAGACGACGGCGGTGTCCGACGGCACGATCCCCGGGTCGACGCTCAAGGAGTTCCCCGGCACGCCGCTCGTGCTCGTGAACGGGCAGCGCTACGAGCTGACCTCCCCGGTCACGAACGACGACTTCCGCACCTTCGTGGTGACGGCCGCCGGGGCGACCGACGCCACCCCGACGCCCACGCCGAGCGCGACCCCGACGCCCACGCCGACCAAGCGCTGACGGCCGGACGAGCGCTGACGTCTGAACGAGCGCTGACGCGCTGCCCACGGACGGGAGGCCCGGTGCCAGCTGGCACCGGGCCTCCCGTGGTTCGACGGTGCGGCTACAGGGCCGAACCCGGGATGCTCAGGGTGTCGCAGCTCGTCGCGCCCTGCTGGTAGCCCCGCAGGAACCAGCGCTGGCGCTGCTCGCTCGACCCGTGCGTGAACGAGTCCGGGTCGACGCGGCCGGTCGCGCGCTCTTGGATGCTGTCGTCGCCCACGGCGCTCGCCGCCGACAGGGCGTCGGTGATCTGGGAGCGGGTGATCGGTTCGAAGAAGGTCTCGCCGTTCGCGTCCTTCGTCGTGGCGGCGTCGCCGACCCAGGCCCCGGCGTAGCAGTCCGCCTGCAGCTCGACGCGGACACTCCCCGACGACGCACCCGTGCCGGAGCGGTCGGTGTTCGCGAACGACCCCTGCAGCTGCTGGATGTGGTGGCCCCACTCGTGTGCGACGACGTACATCTGCGCGAGCGGACCGCCGGACGAGCCGTACTGCGACTGCAGGTCGTCGTAGAACGCGGTGTCCAGGAAGACCGCACGGTCCGGCGGGCAGTAGAACGGGCCGGTCGCGGCCGAGGCCTGCCCGCACGAGGTGTCGGTGGAGTCCTGGAACAGGAAGAACTCCGGTGCCGTGTACGAGATGCCGAGCGATCGCGCCTCGGATGTCCAGTAGGCGTCGAGCGACTCGGCCGCGCCCTCCATCCGGCACTCGACGCGCAGGTTGGCGTCGCGCCCGGTCCGGCACTCGGCGGCGGCGTCGACGGATTCGCCCTCCTGCTGGATCGTCGTCAGGCCGTTGCCGCCGCCGACGATCCCGCTCAGGTCGAAGCCGGTGAACTGCGCGATCAGGAACACCACGATGGCGCCGACGCCCACGGCGCCTCCGCCGATCGCCGTGGTGCGACCCCGCCGCTTGACCTTGCCGCCCCGGAGTTGGGAGTCGTCGTTGAACGTCATGATCCCGAACCTACCGATCAGCACCTCCCGATCAGCGGCCCCGCGTACCGTCGGCGGCGTCGGCCACCCCGACACCTGTCGTACACCTGTCGGACAACCGGAAGGAGCCGCACGATGGCCACTCCCATCAGCACCGTGATGAGCCCCGCCCGCTACGTCCAGGGCAAGGACGCGATCACCCGCGTCGGCGAGTTCATCGCCCCGATCGGCAAGCGGCCCCTGATCGTCGCCGACGACGTGGTCTGGGGCATCGTCGAGACCGCCGTCTCCGAGAGCTTCCGGTCCGCCGACCTGGCCGTGGAGCGTGTCGGGTTCGGCCGCTTCGCCACCCCCGAGGCCGTCGACGAGCTCGTCGAGCAGATCCGCGCGAAGGACGCCGACGTCATCGTGGGGCTCGGCGGTGGCTCCGCGATCGACGCCGCGAAGGCCGCCGGGCACCTCGCCGGCATCCGGTGGGCCAGCGTGCCGACGGCTGCGTCCACCGACGCCCCGACCTCGGCGCTCGCCGTCATCTACACCGCCGAGGGCGAGTTCATCGAGTACCGCTTCTTCCCGCACAACCCGGATCTGGTGCTCATCGACACCCGGCTCGTCGCCAACGCGCCGGTGCAGTTCCTGGTCGCGGGCATCGGGGACGCGCTGGCGACCTGGGTCGAGGCCCGTGCCGCGAAGCGCGCCAACGCCGACACCATGGCCGGCGGCCTGCAGACCCAGACCGGCGTCGCGCTCGCCGAGCTGTCGTGGAAGCTCCTGCACGAGAACGCCCTGCAGGCCATCGAGGCCGTCAAGGCCAAGGTCGTCACCCCGGCGCTCGAGAAGGTCGTCGAGGCGAACACGCTGCTGTCCGGCCTGGGCTTCGAGTCCGGTGGGCTCGCCGCCGCCCACGCGATCCACAACGGGCTGACTGCGGCGCCGCAGGCGCACGGCCTGGCCCACGGG
Source organism: Curtobacterium sp. MCLR17_051 (assembly GCF_003234395.1). Lineage (NCBI taxonomy): Bacteria > Bacillati > Actinomycetota > Actinomycetes > Micrococcales > Microbacteriaceae > Curtobacterium > Curtobacterium sp. MCLR17_051. The sequence goes on along the minus strand of NZ_QKTA01000007.1, from coordinate 103,310 downwards.
CAGAAGGTGAACATCGGGACGATCGCGCAGCTGGTGCTCGAGGGCGCCCCGGCCGAGGAGATCGAGGACTTCGTCGTCTTCACCACGAAGGTCGGCCTGCCGAACACCCTGACCGAGATCGGCCTGACGGTGGACGACCGTGACGTGCTGCGCGCCGTGGCCGAGGCCGCGACGGTGGAGGGCGAGACCATCCACAACATGCCGTTCCCGGTGACGCCCGAGCTCGTGGTCGACGCCCTGGTCGCCATCGAGGGCATCGCACGCAGCGTCCGCGCCGAGCACGGTCTGCCGGAGCCCGTGCTGTACGAGCACCACTGACGTTCGAGCAGCACTGACGTTCGAGCAGCACTGACGGGCGAGGGATCAGGTGCGGATCAGCGGCTCCATCGTCGCCAGATCCGCACCGATCCCGACGTCGACGAGTTCGATCCGGCCGGCGAGGGTGGCGGCGGGTCCGGTCAACAGGCCGGCCTTCACGCCGCCGAAGGTGACGGTGACGTCGGCGTGCAGGACGTGGTCGTCCGCGACGCCGCCGGTGTCCACGTCGATGCCGCTCGGCACGTCCACCGCGACCACGAACGGCGCACGCTGGTCGCGGGCGAGCTCACGGATGGCGTCCACGACCTCCCGCGCGGGGGACCGAAGTGCGTTCGCGCCGTGCACCCCGATGCCGAGGATGCCGTCGAGCACCAGGTCTGTCTCGAGCGCCGCCTCGGTCGCGACGTCCGCCAGGCGTTCGCCGTCGCTCCGGCCGGCGGCCCGCAGGATGTCCGCCGCCCCGCCCGCGTTCGGTCCCGAGGCGCCGGACGGGCCGTCCAGCAGACGCGCGCCGGCGTCCAGCGCCGCTGCCAGGCCGGCCTCGTGGACACGGGAGCCGACGCGCAGGACCGCCACGTGCCTCCCGGCCGCTGCCAGGCGCGCGCCCGCGAACAGGGCGTCACCGCCGTTGTCGCCGCTGCCGGCGAGCACGAGGACGGATCCCGGCCCGTCGACCGGCCGCACGGCCGGGTCGTCCAGCAGGTCGCCCACGATGCGCGCGAGCCCGTCGGCGGCCCGTTGCATCAGGGGTTCCCCCGCGTCGAGGTGGGGGCGTTCCGCCGCCCGGATCTGATCGCCGCCGTAGCCGTCCATGGCCACCACACTGCCCCGATACGCTTGAGAGGACATGTCACTCGTCCCCGAAGCGCCCCGCCCCCGGTTCGTGATGTCGCCCGACGGGCTGCGACTCGCGACCTACGACTTCGGCGACCCCGACGCCCCGGCCGTCATCGCGGTGCACGGCTTCGCCTCCGGTGCGGTGCTCAACTGGCACGCCTCGGGCTGGACGCGGCACCTGGTCCGTGCCGGGTACCGGGTCGTGGCACTCGACCAGCGCGGGCACGGCGCGAGCGCGAAGCCGCACGACCCGGGTGCCTACTCGATGGACCTGCTCGTCGCCGACGTCACCACGGTCATCGACACGTACCTGCTCGACGACGTCGCGTACCTCGGGTACTCGCTCGGCGCCCGCGTCGGCTGGCACACCGCCGAACGCCTGCCCGGCCGGATCTCGCGCGCGGTGTTCGGCGGGATCCCGGACGCCGACCCCATGCGTCGCGTCCGCGTCGACCAGGCGAAGGCGTACATCGCCGACGGCACCCCCATCGAGGACCGCGTCACCAACGGCTACCTGACGATGGCGGGCAACGTCGAGGGCAACGACCTCGGCGCGCTCGTGGCCATGGTCGAGGGGATGCGGAACAGCATCGAGCCGACCCCGGAGAACGCCCCGGCGCAGCCGCTCCTGATCGCCGCGGGCAGCGAGGACGGCATCCGCGACAGCGCGGTCCGGCTCGCCGAGGCCGCGCCGGACGCCACCTTCTTCGAGATCCCGGGGCGCAACCACTTCAACGCCCCGACCTCGCGGCCGTTCCGCGAAGCAGCGCTGCGGTTCCTGTCCGCCCCGCGCTGAGGGGTACTCGTGGGTCCCCTCGGTCGGGCGGCACCGGGCGTACCGTCCCCGCCATGGACTACAGACTCCTCGGCAACAGCGGGACATCGGTGTCGACGCTGACCCTCGGCACCATGACGTTCGGCAGCGAAGCCGACGAACCCACCTCACACGCCATCCTCGACGCCTTCGTGGCCGCCGGTGGCACGCTCGTCGACACGGCGGACGTCTACTCCGGCAACGAGTCCGAGCGGATCATCGGCCGCTGGCTCGCAGCACACCCCACCGAGGCCGCACAGGTCGTCCTCGCCACCAAGGGCCGGTTCCCGCAGGGCGACGGCCCGAACGACCTCGGCCTGTCCCGACGACACCTGCGCGTGGCCCTCGACGCCTCGCTCGAGCGGCTCGGCGTCGACCACATCGACCTGTACCAGATGCACGCGTGGGACGCCCTGACCCCCATCGACGAGACCCTGCGGTTCCTCGACGACGCCGTGTCCGCCGGCAAGATCGGCTCCTACGGGTTCTCGAACTACCTCGGCTACCAGGTCACCAAGGCCGTCTACGAGGCGAAGGCCCACGGCTGGGCACCGCCCGTCACCCTGCAGCCGCAGTACAACCTGCTCGTCCGCGACATCGAGCACGAGGTCGTGCCCGCCTGCCTCGACGCCGGCATCGGCCTGCTGCCCTGGTCGCCCCTGGCCGGCGGCTGGCTCTCCGGCAAGTACCAGCGCGACGAGGCCCCGTCCGGCGCCACCCGCCTGGGCGAGAACCCGCAGCGCGGCATGGAGGCGTGGGAAGCCCGCAACGGTGACGAGCGCACGTGGGAGGTGCTCGACGCCGTCTCCGAGGTGGCCGACGCCCACGACGCGTCGAAGTCGCAGGTCGCGCTCGCCTGGCTGCTGGCCCGCCCCGCGGTCACGAGCGTGATCCTCGGTGTCCGCACCCTGTCGCAGCTCGAGGACAACCTCGGTGCCGCGGACCTGGTGCTCACCGACGACGAACTCGCCCGACTGACCGACGCCAGCGCTCCCCGCATCGACGACTACCCCTACGGCACGGCCGGCGTCGCGCAGCGGGAGCGGAAGATCACCGGCGGGCGCTGAGCGGACAGGACCCCGGCGCGTTCGTGCACATCGTGCGGATTTCCGCGGATGTGGGGTCAGGGTGTGGACGCGCGGGTCGGTGAGGTGTCATCCTCGTCGCACGACCGGCTGGTTACCGCGTCCAGCGCCCGGAACGCCCCCTGATCCGCGTTCCGTGTGCCGATGCCCCGGGCGAGACTTCGCCCGGGGCATCGCTTCGTCTGGGGCCGGCAGCGGGACTTGAACCCGCAACCCCCGTATTACAAGTACGGTGCGCTACCAATTGCGCCATGCCGGCTGACGCCGCTCATCCTACCGGTGAGGGCGTCCGGGGCTCACTCGCCCGACTTCTCCGAGAAGTTCAGGGAGATCGAGTTCATGCAGTACCGGTCACCCGTGGGGGTGCCGAACCCGTCCGGGAACACGTGGCCCAGGTGCGAACCGCAGTTCGCGCACCGGACCTCGGTGCGGGCCATGCCGAGGGAGTTGTCCTCGATGAGCTGCACGGCGTCCGGGTTCACCGACTCGTAGAACGACGGCCAGCCACAGCCGGAGTCGAACTTCGTGCCGCTCTTGAACAGCTCCGCGTTGCAGGCCGCACAGGTGTAGACGCCGGCACGCTCCTCGTCGAGGAGTTCACCGGTCCACGGTCGTTCGGTCCCCGCCTGGCGGAGGACGGCGTACTGGTCTGGGGAGAGCTCCTCGCGCCACTGGGCGTCGGACTTGTCGACGTTGTATGCCATTGGTTCCTCCTGCTTCCGGCCGGGCTCTTCCGGGCACTCCCGACCACTTCACTAAACTCGCCACGATGTCCGAGCATTCCGTGCACCACGCCCGCTGGACCCGTCTGACGACGGACGAACTGTACGGCATCGTGGTTCTGCGCAACCGCGTGTTCGCGCTCGAGCAGCGGGTCACCGCCGAGGACTTCGACGGCCGTGACCGCGAGCCCGACACCGAGCACTGGTGGTTCGGCACGGACACCGATGCGGTTGGGTACCTGCGGCTCATCCGCCCGGCGGCCGACGAGGTCCACCCCGACGGCGCGGCGCCGCCGGCGTGGGTGATCGGCCGCGTCGCGACCGACCCGGAGCACCGTGGACAGGGGATCGCCGGTCGGCTCGTCGCCGCCGTCCTCGACCAACACGGGCACGACCCGTTCGTCCTGCACGCCCAGGAGTACGTCGCCGCCCTGTACGAGCGGTACGGCTTCGTGCGGTTCGGGGAGCCGTACGACGAGGCCGGCATCCGACACGTCGGCATGCACCGGCCCGGACGCTGATGGACACCCGCGCCCGGTACGACGCGTACGCCGACCGCATCCAGGCGGTCTCGCCGTCGTACGCGGCCTGGGCACGGTCGCTCGACGACTCCCTCGTCGCGCTCCTCGCCGAGGTCCCCGAGCAGCAGCGGCAGCCGGAACTGTTCTTCGCGGTCGCGCGGCAGCTGGGCGCGGACCCGTCGGACCCGGGTGCGCTGCGCGCGCTCGGCATGGAGGCCCGCCCCGCGCTGGTCACGGCCCTCGCCTCCGCCACGGTGCAGGCCAACGACCCGCAGCGGCTCGCCCCGGTCGTTCCGCTGTTCGCGGCGCTCGCCGAACGGTCCGCGCGTCCGCTCGGCCTGGTCGACGCCGGGGCCGCCGCCGGACTGTGCTCGATCCCGGACCGGGTGACCCTGGACTACCGCGTCGGTTCCGGGGCCGCAGTCCTCCGGATGCACACGGCGGTCGCCGAGCCCTCGGTCCGGCTCGTCGCGGACGCAACCGGGGCCGTCCCCACTCCCGCGACCGTCCCGATCAGGGTCGGCGCCCGGGTGGCCCTCGACCCGAACCCGATCGACCTGTCGGTCCCCGGTGCGTTCGACCGGCTGGTCGAGGCCGTCCCGCCCGAGGCGTCGGACCGGACCGCCCTGATGCGGGCGGCGGCGTCCGCGACGCTCACCGTGCCTCCAGTCCGGATCCGGGGCGCGCTGCCCGGCGACCTCGACCGTGCACTGGACGCCCTGCCGGACGACGTCGAACCGGTCGTCCTGACCACCGGGACCCTGGTCTACGTGCCGGGCGCGGACCGGCAGCGGTTCGTCGACGGGATCCGAGCGCGAGGCGTGCACTGGATCGCCCTCGAACGCACCGGGATCCTGCGCGGGGTGGCGGCGACGCTGCCCGACGACGTCGATGCGGCGGATCCGGACTCGTTCGCGACGGTCTCGCTCGACGGGGTCGCGGTGGCCCTCTCCGACCCGTTCGGTCGGCGTGTGCGCTGGTTCCGCGCGCCGAACCTGTGACCGGTGTTCGCGACAGTCCAGCGCCGTGCCAGGGTCCGGATCGACTCCACCCCTACGATGTGCGAGACCCGTTACCCGACCGTGATCGGAACCGCAGTGACCAGCCCCACCGACGAACGCAGCGTCGACGAGCTCAGTGCTGACGAGCTGCGTGCTGACCAGCTCGGTGCTGACCAGCTCAGTGAGCTCGCGAAGCACGTGCTGACGTTCGAGCAGGACCGGGCACGGCACGACCGCACGAAGGAAGCGGAGATCCGGGTGGAGTTCGAGATGTCGGCGGCGCGCTACTACCAGGTGCTGAACCGCGTGATCGACTCGCCCGCGGCACTCGCGTACGACCCGCAGCTCGTCAGCCGGCTGCAGCGGCTCCGTCACGCGCGCACCAGCGCCCGGGCGACGCGCAGCTTCGTCGCGCCCGGTGCGGCTCCCGAAGGACGTGAAGAGGAACGATGAGCACGAGATTCCCCCGAGACCGGTTCGACGACGTCGCCGACGGCCCGCGGGTCGGTGCGCACCGCGGTGCCCAGCGTCGCGGCCGTGGCTGGATCGCCTTCGCCTGGGCGGCGCTCGCCACCGGTGTGCTCGTCGGCATCGGGGTGCTCGTCCTCGCGCTGCTGAACGGCAGCTACTCCTTCAACAGCTCGGATTCCCCCTCGGCCTCCACGTCGGCGTCCGCCACCGCGAAGCCCTCGGCGACGTCCAAGCCGTCCGCGTCCTCGTCGGCTGGTTCGGGCTCCGCAGGGTCGGGGTCGGGCAGCGCTGCGGCCGCGACGCCGGCGCAGCAGGGCACCACCACCGTCGTCGTCCTGAACGGCACGACCACCACGGGCCTCGCCAGCCGGGCGAGTGCGGCGCTGACCGGCGCCGGCTGGCAGGTCGCCTCCACCGGTGACGCCGGCACGACGGGCTCCACGTCGACGATCGTCTACTACCAGCAGGCGTCGCAGGCGGCGGTCGCGCAGGGCATCGCGAAGCAGCTCGGCGTCACGGCCGTGCAGCAGTCGGCAGCGTTCCCGAACGCCGACGTGAGCGTCGTCCTCGGCGCCGACTACACCGGCTGATCGGTCGTTCTGCGGGCCGTCGCGCCGCGTTTTCCGCGCATTGTGTGACGGCCGTGTTTCGAGCACGTTGATTTCTGACGGAATCGACGTGAAACAACGTCACACCTCTTGCCTCATCGGACGGGTTCGGTCAGAGTCCCATGCAGACGACGATCACGTCGTTCCGCACTGCAGTACCAGGGAGCAAGAGATCATGGCCAACGGAACCGTGAAGTGGTTCAACGCTGAAAAGGGCTTCGGCTTCATCACCGTGGATGGAGGGGGCCAGGACGTGTTCGTGCACTACTCGGCCATCGACATGTCGGGTTACAAGGTCCTCGAGGAGGGCCAGGCCGTCGTCTTCGACGTCGGCACCGGGTCGAAGGGCCCGCAGGCAGAGTCCGTCCGCCCCGCCTGAGCAGCACCACTTCCAGAACGCGCCGTCCCGTCAGGGGCGGCGCGTTCGTCGTGTGCGGGGACGGTGACCGGCGCGGGGAGCGCGACCGCGGCGGTGGTGCGGGGTCCACCGGACGCGACGTGTCCTGGGAAGTCGTCACGAGCCTCCCGACTGTGTTGCACTCACACCCGGCGAGTGCCAGAATCGGCGTTGGCACTCGCTCACGCTGAGTGCCAGCACGACCCCCAAGACGACGTCCGGGAGGGACGAAAAACCACATGGCTAAGATCATTGCTTTCGACGAGGAGGCCCGCCGTGGCCTCGAGCGCGGCCTGAACCAGCTGGCCGACGCCGTGAAGGTGACGCTCGGCCCGCGCGGCCGCAACGTCGTCCTCGAGAAGAAGTGGGGCGCCCCCACGATCACGAACGACGGTGTCTCCATCGCCAAGGAGATCGAGCTCGACGACCCGTACGAGAAGATCGGTGCGGAGCTCGTCAAGGAGGTCGCCAAGAAGACCGACGACGTCGCCGGTGACGGTACGACCACCGCGACCGTCCTCGCCCAGGCGCTCGTCCGCGAAGGCCTCCGCAACGTCGCCGCCGGTGCCGACCCCGTGTCGCTCAAGCGCGGCATCGAGAAGGCCGTCGCCGCCGTCTCCGACCAGCTCCTCGCCAACGCGAAGGACATCGAGACCAAGGACCAGATCGCCGCGACCGCGTCGATCTCGGCCGCTGACCCGACCATCGGCGCGCTCATCGCCGAGGCCATCGACAAGGTCGGCAAGGAAGGTGTCGTCACCGTCGAGGAGTCGAACACCTTCGGCACCGAGCTCGAGCTCACCGAGGGCATGCGCTTCGACAAGGGCTACCTGTCGCAGTACTTCGTCACCGACCCCGAGCGTCAGGAAGCCGTCTTCGAGGACGCCTACATCCTGATCGTCAACTCGAAGATCTCGAACATCAAGGACCTCCTGCCGGTCGTCGACAAGGTGATCCAGGCGGGCAAGCAGCTCCTGATCATCGCCGAGGACGTCGACGGCGAGGCCCTGGCCACGCTCGTCGTGAACAAGATCCGCGGCATCTTCAAGTCCGTCGCCGTCAAGGCCCCGGGCTTCGGCGACCGCCGCAAGGCCATGCTGCAGGACATCGCGATCCTCACCGGTGGCCAGGTCATCTCGGAAGAGGTCGGCCTCAAGCTCGAGAACGCGACGCTCGACCTGCTCGGTCGTGCCCGCAAGGTCGTCATCACCAAGGACGAGACCACGATCGTCGAGGGTGCCGGCGACGCCGAGCAGATCGCCGGCCGTGTCCGCCAGATCCGTGCCGAGATCGAGGCGACCGACTCCGACTACGACCGCGAGAAGCTCCAGGAGCGCCTCGCGAAGCTCGCCGGTGGCGTCGCCGTCATCAAGGCGGGTGCCGCGACCGAGGTCGAGCTCAAGGAGCGCAAGCACCGCATCGAGGACGCCGTCCGCAACGCGAAGGCTGCCGTCGAAGAGGGCATCGTCGCCGGTGGTGGCGTCGCCCTCATCCAGGCCGGTGCCGTCGCACTCGAGGCCCTCGAGCTCGAGGGTGACGAGGCGACCGGTGCGAACATCGTCCGCGTGGCCATCGACGCGCCGCTCAAGCAGATCGCGCTGAACGCCGGTCTCGAGCCGGGCGTCGTCGCCGCCAAGGTCCGCGAGCTCGAGTCGGGTTGGGGCCTCAACGCCGCGACCGGCGAGTACGTCGACCTGATCGCCGCCGGCATCATCGACCCCGCCAAGGTCACGCGTTCGGCGCTGCAGAACGCTGCGTCGATCGCCGGTCTGTTCCTGACCACCGAGGTCGTCGTCGCCGAGAAGCCCGAGCGCACCCCCGCTGCTCCGGCTGGCGACCCGACGGGTGGCATGGACTTCTAAGTCCGCCTGACGGAAGGGCCCCGCACGCTGAGCGTGTGGGGCCCTTTTGTGTGTGCGGGTCGGGCCGGTTGGGCCGAGATCGCACGATCTGCCGCTTCGCGGAGGCCGTCCCGGCAGTTTGTGCGACCACGGCGTGCTGGAGACGGCATGTTGCGCGATCAGCATGAAGCGCACAGGAGGCCCGGCACCGGTCGTTCTCCACAGATGCGCTCCCGAGGGGGTCGCGTGGGCAGCCGGGTCGCGACACTCGGGACATGCCGAAGCCTCGTCCGCTCCCTGAGACGCTCGACTCCGCCGGCTTCCTGGTCCGTGACGCCATCGGGTTCGGCGTCGATCCGGGTCGTCTCCGTCGACGTGATCTCGTCCGTCCCGTGCATGGCGTCCGGTCGACCGACGCCACGATGTCGATCGTCGCGGCAGTCGGCCTGGTGCTCCGTCCGGACCAGTACCTGAGCCACACGACGGCCGCCGCGCTGTGGGGAGCACCGCTCCCGCACGGTGCCGAAGTCCCCGTCCACGTCACGACCGACGGAACCGGCCCGGTGATGCGACGTCCACAGGTCAAAGGACACCGTCGCCGGTCCGGAGCTACCAGCTGCGAGCGGCAGGGGATGCGGCTCAGCACTCCAGAGCTTGCGTGGCGGGAGTGCGCCGGTCTGCTCAGCGTGCAGCAACTCGTCGCGGTGGGCGATTTCCTGGTGGGCAAGAGCGGACTCTGCACGATCGACACGCTCGCCAAGAGCATCGTGCCCGGATCTCGGTGGATCGCGGTCGCTCGTGCCGCGATCGCGCGGGTGCGCGTCGGTGCCGAGTCACCGATGGAGACCTGGCTTCGGCTCGCCGTGGTGGACGCGGGCTTCCCCGAGCCGGAACTGCAGGTCGAGGTGACGGATCACCACGGCCGGTTCCTCGGACGCGTGGACATGGCCTGGCCGGAACGTCGGATCGCGTTGGAGTACGACGGCGATCACCACCGCGAGCAGGATGTCTTCCAGTACGACCAGCGGCGTGACAACGGTATGGCGGTCAACGGCTGGCTCGTCCTGCATGCGACGCGGGCTGATGCCGCTCGCCCTGCTGTGCTGTTCGAGCGTCTGCGCCAGGCCTTCGTCTCGCGCTCGTCGTGACGTCGGCGGGTTGTCCCTCCGAAGGGTCCGACGCTTGCTTGCGGCGGTCGCACAACACGCCGTGCGTTCGTCACCCAGGTCGCACGTTGCGCCGTGAGAGCGCGGGATGGGCGGCAGTTAGCGCTACCTCGAGCAGCGGCCCGCGCGGGTCAGGCGGCGAAGTCGCGGGGGAGCAGGGGGAGCCAGACGCGGAAGGTGGCGCCGCCGCCCTCGGTGTCGAAGACCTCGACGGAGCCGTGGTGCGCCGCGACGATGCCGGACACGATGGCGAGCCCGAGGCCCGAACCGCCGGTGTCACGGGCGCGGGAGGTGTCCGCACGCCAGAAGCGCTGGAAGATCTTCTCGCGCAGCTGCGGCGGGATGCCCTCACCGTGGTCGATCACGTCGAGGTGTGCCATGCCGCGCTCGTCGTCCACGCCGATGCCGATCTCGATCGGGTCGTCGTTCGCCGTGAACCGCATGGCGTTGCCCATCAGGTTCGTGACGATCTGGCGGATCTTGTTCTCTTCCGCCAGGACGATCGGCGGGCGCTTCGGCAGCACGACCGTGGGCAGCGGGGTGGTCTCGTCGGTCGGTGCGGCACCGGCGTCGATGTTCATGGCGCGGGTCCGACGGGCCCGCAGACGCGCGATGGTCTGGCGCGAGAACGCGATCGGCCCGGTGGTGTTCGCAGAGGTGGGCGACACAGGCGGTGCTTCGCCGGAGTCCGGAGAGCCGATGGACGACGACGACGCCGATGGGCGCACGGCCTGGGGCACGCTCTCGCCGGTCAGGGAGTCCTCGACGAGGACCTGGATCTCGCGGTCGGGGTTGGAGGCCATCGTGTCGAGCGCCGAGTCACGGGCGATGGCGACGAGGTCGACCGGGCCGAGCTCGAGCGGCTTCGACTCGTCGATGCGGGCGAGTTGCAGCAGGTCCTGCACGAGCAGGCCCATCCGCTGCGCTTCCTTCTCGATGCGCTCCATCGCCTGGGCGACGTCCTCTTCCTTGCGCAGGGCACCCATCCGGTACAGCTCGGCGTACCCGCGCAGGGACACCAGTGGCGTGCGGAGCTCGTGCGAGGCGTCCCCGACGAACCGGCGCATCTGGGCGATGGTGCGCTCGCGGTCCTCGAACGCGGAGTCGATCCGCTCGAGCATGACGTTGAGGGAGCGGTTGAGGCGGCCGACCTCGGTGTTCGGGGTGTCGGCCTCGAGGCGCTGGTTGAAGTCGCCCGCGGCGAACCGTGCGGCGGTGTCCTCGACGTCGCGCAGCGGGTCGAAGGTCGCGGTGACGAGCAGCCGGGTGAGCATGGCGCCGAGCAGGATGACCGAGGCACCGAACCCGAGGAAGATCGCGGTGAACTTGCCGATCGTCTCGTCGGTACCGGCACTGGAGACCGCGATGAGCACGTAGCCGGTCTCGGTGGTGCCGTCGGACTGGTTCTGCAGCGACGCCGGGATGATCTGCGCACGCCACTCGTGGTTGTGCTGGCTGTCGTAGAGCGAGATGCGCTGGTTCGCCTGCGAGGCCTCGACCAGGGTGGCTTCGCGGACGTCGGGCCGGCTCGACGCCTTCGTCTGGCAGATCCGGTCACCGTCGGCGTCGTACGCGGCGACGTAGGCGCTCTGCGACACCACGACGGACAGCTTGCAGTACTGCTCGCCGTCGCTGATGTTCTGGCCCTCGAGCTGCTCGGTCGTCTGCTTGACCGTGTTGTCGAGCTGCTGCATGAGGTAGGTGGACAGCACCGTCATCGTGCCGAGTCCGGCGACGAGCAATCCGAGCGCGACGAGCAGCACCGTGATCCCGGTGATCTTGGTGCGCAGGGAGATCCCGTCCCACCAGTGGTTCATTCGCGTGTGCATGCTGCCCCAACGATAGACAGCGGCCGCCCGGTGAAACCGGACGACCGCCGTGAAGTCGAGCCCCGTGGGACTCCTGCTCCTACGAAGCCTTGGACGCCTTCAGCATGTACCCGAAGCCGCGCTTGGTCTGGATGATCGGCTCGGCGGAGTACTGGTCGAGCTTGCGGCGCAGGTACGAGATGTAGCTCTCGACGATGCCCGCGTCACCGTTGAAGTCGTACTCCCACACGTGGTCGAGGATCTGCGCCTTCGACAGCACGCGGTTCGGGTTGAGCATCAGGTAGCGGAGCAGCTTGAACTCGGTGGGCGAGAGCTCGATCTGGGCGTCGCCGATCGTGACCTCGTGCGTGTCCTGGTCCATCGTGAGCTCGCCGGCGCGGATGATCGCGTCTTCCTCGTCGTTCATGGTGCGACGGAGGATGGCCTTGATGCGGGCGACGATCTCGTCGAGCGAGAACGGCTTGGTGACGTAGTCGTCGCCGCCGACGGTGAGGCCGGTGATCTTGTCCTCGGTGTCGTCCTTCGCCGTCAGGAACAGGATCGGCGAGGTGTAGCCCGAGGAACGCAGGCGCTTGGTCACGCCGAAGCCGTTCATGTCGGGCAGCATCACGTCGAGGATGATGAGGTCTGGCTCTTCTTCCAGCACGGCGGAGATCGCCTGTGCTCCGTTGCCCACCGCACGCACGGCGAAGCCGGCGAAGCGCAACGAGGTCGTCAGGAGGTCGCGGATGTTCGGCTCGTCGTCGACGATCAGGATCTTGGGGCCATCGCTCATGGTCTTATCTTCTGACTGTTCCCTCGGGGTTTCCTGAGAGCGGTTCGTACGTCAGCCCACGGGCGTCTGGACCTGGTCGGCGTCGAGGATCGTGTACGAGTACCCCTGCTCCGCCAGGAACCGCTGCCGGTTCTGCGCGAAGTCCTGGTCGACGGTGTCCCGGGCCACGAGCGTGTAGAACGACGCGGGCAGGCCGTCCTTGTTCGGGCGGAGGAGCCGGCCGAGCCGCTGCGCCTCTTCCTGCCGGGACCCGAACGAGCCGGAGACCTGGATGGCGACGGTCGCGTCGGGCAGGTCGATCGAGAAGTTCGCGACCTTCGAGACGACGAGCACGTCGACCTCGCCGGACCGGAACGCGTCGTACAGCCGCTCCCGTTCGTCGACCGGGGTCGCCCCCGTGATCTCCGCGGCGTCGAGCGACGCGGCGAGTTCGTCGAGCTGGTCGATGTACTGCCCGATCACCAGGATCTGCTCACCGCGGTGCTTCTCGATGAGTTCCCGCACCACGGGGGTCTTGGCCGGGGACGTCGCGGCGAGCCGGTAGCGCTCGTCGTCGCTCGACGCTGCGTACTCCAGGCGGTCCTGGTGCGGCAGGTCGATGCGGACCTCGTAGCAGGAGGCCGGGGAGATGTACCCCTGCGCCTCGATCTCCTTCCACGGGGCGTCGTACCGCTTCGGCCCGATGAGCGAGAAGACGTCGCCCTCGCGGCCGTCCTCGCGCACGAGCGTCGCGGTGAGGCCCAGGCGTCGGCGGGCCTGCAGGTCGGCGGTCAGCTTGAACACCGGCGCGGGCAGCAGGTGCACCTCGTCGTAGACGATGAGCCCCCAGTCGAGGGCGTCGAGGAGCGACAGGTGCGTGTACTCGCCCTTCCGGCGGGCGGTGAGGATCTGGTAGGTCGCGATCGTGACCGGCCGGATCTCCTTGACGCTGCCCGAGTACTCGCCGATGTCCTCCGGCGTCAGGGTCGTGCGCTTGAGGAGCTCGGTGCGCCACTGCCGCGCGGACACGGTGTTCGTCACGAGGATGAGCGTGGTCGCCTTGACCGTCGCCATCGCGCCCGCGCCGACGAGCGTCTTGCCCGCGCCACAGGGCAGCACGACGACGCCGGAGCCCTGGGCGAAGAACGTGTCGACGGCCTGCTCCTGGTACGGCCGCATGTGCCACTCGGCGGTGTCCAGGTCGATCGGGTGCGGCTGGCCCGGGGTGTAGCCCGCCAGGTCCTCCGCCGGCCAGCCGAGCTTCACGAGCTCCTGCTTGATCTGCCCCCGCGCCCACGGCTGCAGCTCGACCTCGGTCGAGGACCGCATGTCACCGAGCAACGGCTTGATGCGCTTCGACCGGATGACCTCGGCCAGCACCGACGGGTCCTCGGCGGTGAGGAGCAGGAGCGGCAGCCGCTCGAGTTCCTCGGTCGGGGAGTTCGCGATCACGGGCGCGTCGGGTCGTTCCTCGCGACGGATCACGAGCCGTCCGTAGCGCGAGACCGTGTCGCGGATGTCGACCGTGACGCTCTGCGGCACGGGGAACTTCGCGAAGCGTTCCAGGGTGTCGATCATCGCCTCGGCGTCGTGGCCCGCGGCGCGCGCGTTCCAGAGTCCGAGGCGGGTGATCCGGTAGGTGTGCACGTGCTCGGGAGCGCGTTCGAGCTCGGCGAAGGCCGCGAGCTCGTGGCGTGCGTCCTCGGCGTCGGGGTGCGCGACCTCGAGGAGCACGGTGCGGTCGCTCTGCACGATCAGCGGTCCGTTCATGACCTGCCAGCCTAGCCGTCGGCACCTGCGTGCGGGTGACCGCGCGGCTCAGGCGTCGCTCTCGACCGACACCACGAGTGACAGCGGCAGGGTGCGCTCGACGTCGACGGCCGTGTCCCGCCCGCGGACGCGTCCGGCCGCGACCGAGGTCGGCACGATCGAGAACGGCCGCTCCGAGCCGTCCGGCATCCGGACGGTCACACGGATCGGCGTGCGTCCGCGCACGGCCAGGTCGATCTGCCGACCGAGCCACTCCTGCTCCGGCTCCGCGTCGCCGCGCTGCGTCGTCAGGCGGAGCCGTTCGACGAGTGCGTGCGCCGACTGCTCCGGCGAGCGTCCGGTGGGGCTGCGCCGGCCGGGAGGCCCGTGGTGCGCCTCGGGGCGGGCTGCGGTCGTCAGGACGGCCGGGTAGCGCTGGTCCTCGAGCGCGGTGTGCACGACGTGCGGCGGGTAGCGCGTGGTCAGCGTCGTCAGGTCGGGCCGCTCCCACGCGAGCTGCCGGAGCTCGGCGTCCACCCCGACGAGGTCGAGCTGGTCGGCGGTGCCGCGGACCTCGGTCCCGACGCCGCCCGGCCCCCGGTCGACGACGATGCTGCCGTCGCGTCCGGCCACCTGGTCGATCAGGTAGGCGAGGGGCTGCGGAATCCCGGTCGCCGACAGTCGTCCGAGCAGGGACAGCAGGTCGTCGCGGGAGTGTCCGGCCCGGAACGCCGCGCGCAGGGTGTCCTCGGAGATGCGGTAGCGCGCCGCGAGGCCCGGTGCCTCGAGCACGGCGACGGTGCGCAGGGCGTCGTCGTCCACCGGCGCGAGCGGCCCCGGTGCGATGACGGTGAGGTCGTGCTGCAGGTAGACCCGCTCGACGGTGCCCGGCAGGTCGTCGGCGGCCTGCTCGGCGTCGCCGTCGAGGAGCGCCCGACCGGTGCTCGTCACGATGCCGTCGACCGCCAAGCCGAGCGACGCAGCGGTGCCGGCGACGTCGAGCAGCAGGGCGTCGAGCCAGCGGGACCCCGCCGGGTACGCCCAGCGCCCGAGCGGTACGAGGTCACGCAGGTCCCCGTCGGCCAGGTCGAGCACCTGGTGCACGGCGGGCGGAAGCGTGTCCGACCACGCGGCCACCAGCGACACCCAGCGCTCCGGCCAGCCGGCGAGCAACCAGGCGTGCCCGGCGTCGGTGACGATCCAGCGTCCGGTGTCGGGGTCGGCGAACCCGATGCCGTCGAGCAGTGCCAGGCGACCGGCGACGAGTTCGGCGTCGGTGCCGATGCGCTCGGCGAGGGTGCGGGCGAGCGGCATGCCGATCCCGCCCTTGACGAGTTCGCGGACCGCGCCGGCGTCGACCGCCCGCAGCAGTTCGGCGAGCACGGTCATCGTCGCGAACGCCTGCTCCGCGCCGGTGGTGCGCGCACGCTCGAGCGCCGCGGCGTCGAGGGCGGGAGCAGCGGGGCGGACCTGCTCCGGGCCTCCAGGATGCTCGTCGAGCGAGGTGAGGTCGGGGTGGGCGGCCACGCGAGCGGCGACCGCGTCGTCGACCGCGCCGTCCTCGTCGGCGAGGCCGAGATCGATCGCGGGGCCGAGCGCGTCGACGGCTCCGCCGTCGCGAAGCGCCAGGATCGTGGCGCGCGGCAGGTGCTCGACGGCGGCGTCCACGGCGTCGTCGCTGCGGAGCGCCTCGGCGAGGTCGAAGAAGTCGGTGATGCGCTGCGGGCCGGTCTCGGCGAGTGCAGCGGTGGGGAGTCGCCTCGCCGCGACGAGGCGCTCGAGCGCCTCGTCCGGCATCGCCCGGAGTCGGGCGGCGAGGTCGGCGGTGGTCGTCATCGTCCGGTGCCAGCGTCCGGGGCGGACGTCAGCGAGCCGTCCGGTTCGCTCGTGCGCGACGTGTCCAGGTGATGCCGAGGAGCGTGAAGACCAGCACCATGGCGATCGGGAAGCCGTAGAGCGGGATCGCCATGACCACCGGCCACGGCATCGCACCCTGGGCGCTGGGCGCGGTGAGCCACATGATGATCATCGCGACGAAGCAGAGCAGGCCGAGGATGATGATCCCACCGATCATGAACGCCAGAGCGCGTTCGGTACGATTGAACGTCACCGGGGGTTCTGCGGAGTCCTGCGGGTTCCCGGTTGATCGGGTCGGCTTGGCCATCGACCCAGGATATCCGACGCACCACGGCCGTACCACGACCTCGAGGAGTCCACGCATGCCCACCGGCAAGGTCAAGTTCTACGACGACGACAAGGGCTTCGGCTTCATCACCGGAGACGACGGCGACCAGGTGTTCCTGCACGCGTCCTCGCTGCCCGACGGCGTCGTGACCGTCAAGGCCGGCACGCGGCTCGAGTACGGCGTCGTCCAGGGCAAGAAGGGGTCGCAGGCGTTGTCCGTGCGGCTGCTCGAGCCCCAGCCGTCGTTGTCGCGGATGACCCGTCGGTCCGCGGACGACATGGCCGTGATCGTCGAGGACCTGGTGAAGGAACTCGACCGGATCAGCGGAGACCTCCGCCACGGCCGCTACCCGAAGAACGGCGATCGCATCGCCGCCATCCTGCGGCACGTCGCAGACCAGTTGGAGGCGTGACCCCATGACCGAGTCCGAGACAGCAGGGGCCGAGACGGCTCCCGACGCAGCGTCGACCGACGTAGTGTCCGTTGACGCAGCGTCCATCAACTACACCGACCTGGCGCGCGAGGCGTTGCTCGAGGTCACCCCGGAGTCGACCGTCGGCGCACCCGTCGGCACCGTGGACGAAGGGGACGGCGTCGTGTCCGTCCTGTTCGCCAACCGCCTGCCCGGGTACCCCGGGTGGCGCTGGACCGTCAGCGTTGCGAAGATCGGCGACGACGAACCCACCGTGCTCGAGGTCGAGCTGATGCCCGGGGACGGCTCGCTCGTCGCGCCCGAGTGGGTGCCGTGGTCCGAGCGACTGGCCGAGTACCGGGCCGCGCAGGAGCACGAGGGCGAGGACGCGGCGGACGAGGACTCGGACGACGAGGACTACGACGACGAGTCGGATGAGGACGACGACGAGGACTCGGACGAGGACGACGACTACGACGACTCGGATGACGACGAGGACGACGACGAGTCGGACGACGACGATGACGACGAGTTCGACGCCGACGAGGACGACCTCGACGAGTCGGACGACGACGACATCGAGGGTGTGGACGTCGATGCGCTCGCCGATGTGAGCGACACCGACACCGAGGACGAGGCCCCGCAGCCGCCCCGTCGTCGCCGTGCCCGCCGCGTGCAGCCGTTCGAGCCCGACGCCGATCTCGAGGTCGACCAGCTCGACGCCGGCGAGGCCGACCCGGGCTTCCACCGCGCCTGACCCACCCGGACCGACGAACGGGCCCGGCACCACCGATCCGGTGGTGCCGGGCCCGTCCTCGTTCCGGCGGGTGTCCCCGCGGTCAGCGCAGGGCGTCGATCGTGAAGTCGATCGCGCGCACGAGCTTCGCGACGTCGTCCGGGTCGATCGCGGTGAACGTCGCGACGCGCAGCTGGTTGCGGCCGAGCTTCCGGTACGGCTCGGTGTCGACGATGCCGTTCGCGCGCAGGGTCGCGGCCACGGCCTTGGCGTCGATCGAGTCGTCGAGGTCGATCGTGGCGACGACCTGGGACCGAGCGGCGGGGTCGGTGACGAACGGGGTCGCGGAGTCGCTGGCCTCGGCCCAGTCGTAGATCGTCGACGACGAGGTCTTCGTTCGGAGGTCTGCCCACGCCAGGCCGCCGGACTCGTTCATCCACCGCACCTGCTCGTCGAGGAGCAGCAGCGTGGAGATCGCCGGGGTGTTCAGGGTCTGGTTCAGGCGCGAGTTGTCGACGGCGTTCTTGAGCGACAGGAACTCCGGGATGTACCGGTCGGAGGCGGCGATGCGCTCGATCCGCTCGATCGCGGCGGGGGAGAGCAGCGCGAGCCACAGGCCGCCGTCCGAGGCGAAGTTCTTCTGCGGGGCGAAGTAGTAGACGTCGGTGGCGCTGACGTCGAACAGGGCACCACCGGCGGCGCTGGTCGCGTCGACGACGGTGAGGGCGCCGGCGTCACCGGTCGCGCGGACGACCGGGGCCATGACGCCCGTCGAGGTCTCGTTGTGCGGGTAGGCGTAGACGTCCACGCCCTCCACCGGCTCAAGGGCAGCGAGGGAGCCACCCGGCGCCTCGACGACGTGCGGCGCCTCGAGCCACGGGGCCGCTGCGGCCTTGGCGAACTTCGACCCGAACTCGCCGAAGGACAGGTTCTCGGCACGGCGCTCGATGAGGCCGAAGGCAGCGGCGTCCCAGAACGCGGTCGAGCCGCCGTTGCCGAGGACGACCTCGTAGCCCTCGGGGATCTGGAACAGGTCTGCGAGGCCGGAGCGGACGCTGCCGACCAGGTCCTTCACGGGCTTCTGGCGGTGCGAGGTGCCGAGGATCGTGGCGCCGCGCGTCACGAGGGACTCGAGCTGGGCGCCGCGGATCTTCGACGGACCGCAGCCGAAGCGACCGTCGGTGGGGAGGAGTTCGGCCGGGATGACGATGTCTGCCATGCACCGATCCTACCGACGCCGATCCGCCTGCCCGAGCCCGTGTACCGGCCGGACGGGGAGGGTTCGACCCACCTGTCCACCGCGTCGGATGACCCTTTCTCACGTGCACCCGGGCGCCGGTCGGTGTTCGTCGGTGCGAACAAGTAGTGTGGTCGGCGCTGGGCCCAGACATGAGAGGCGGACCGTGACCGATCTCGTCGACACCACGGAGATGTACCTTCGCACCATCCTCGACCTCGAGGAAGAGGCGATCGTGCCGCTGCGCGCGCGCATCTCCGAGCGCCTCGGACACTCGGGCCCGACGGTCTCGCAGACCATCGCCCGCATGGAGCGCGACGGCCTGGTCGTCGTCTCCGGCGACCGGCACCTGGAGCTCACCGACGAGGGTCGTTCCCGCGCCACGCACGTGATGCGCAAGCACCGTCTGGCCGAACGCCTGCTGGCCGACGTCATCGGACTCGACTGGGCCTTCGTGCACGACGAGGCCTGCCGGTGGGAGCACGTCATGAGCGAGCAGGTCGAGGTCCGCCTGCTCGAGATGCTCGGCAACCCGACGGAGTCGCCGTACGGCAACCCGATCCCGGGGCTGGCCGAGATCGGTGGCCCCGCGGCCGCCGGGTTCCTCGACGGCGTCCAGAACATCGTCGCCGCGACCGAGGGCACCGACGCCGTCACGACCGGGGTCGTCCGACGCCTGGGCGAGCCCGTGCAGTTCGAACCGGAACTCCTGCACCAGCTCCGCACCGCCGGCGTCATGCCCGGGCGCGTGGCGAGCGTGCAGCGCGCTGGTGCCTACGTCGCGGTCCGCGTCGAGGGCGAGGACTCGGGCATCGAGCTGCCGATCGAGGTCGCGCAGCACGTCTACATCGAACGCGGCTGACCGTTCCTGGTCGTTCCTGAGAGTCTTTACCGTTTCGTTACCTGCGGGGCGTTTGGTCTCGACTCGGTAACGACGCTTCCGTACACTCGTCCGAGTCGCCGCGCTGCCCCTGAGCCGGAGACCCGTGGCAGGACGTCTCGAACCCGTCTCCTGCCTCGATCGGAAACGATGACGAACGGATGGGGTTGCACACCGCCGGACACCCACGGCGGCGTGATGACGAGACGTTGGAGACACACCTCTTGACGCAGACCGGTACCGCCGCGGACGACCAGACGCCCGCGAACCCGACGAACACCGAGAACGCCACCACCGCCCCGCTCACCCGGCGGGCCGTGCGCGAGACCGAGGGCCGCCCGGTCCGCAAGGTCGTGCCGGTGCGCTCCGCCCCGCTGCCCGGTGGTCGTCGTGCCGCGCAGGCCGCGGCAGCCGCGAGCACCGCGAAGGCCAGCTCCTCGTCGCGCAAGCGCAAGTTCCTCGCGCCGGTCGTCCTCACCGTGGCCGCCGGCATGTTCGGCACCGTCGCGGTCGCCCCGGCCTTCGCGGCGACGACCTCGAGCAACTCGACCGCCGCCGCCGACGCCCAGCGTCAGGTCCGGGCCACGCAGAGCCAGGAACTGTCGGTCTCCGACGCCGTGGCGCTCGCCGACACGAGCCGTGACGGCTTCGGCGCGACGTCCACCGCGACGCTCGACGCCGAGAAGGCCGCGAAGCAGGCCGCCGCCGACCAGGCCGCCGCAGCGAAGGAAGCCGCAGAGCAGGCCGAGCAGACCCAGACCGCCCGTGCCGCGACCGCGAAACAGTACTCCTCGTACACCGGGCCCACCGCCGCCGAGTACGCGGCCAGCTCGTCCGCCGCCGACACCCCGTTCTCGCTGCCGGCCGTGGTCGCCACGGGCAAGCAGTACATCGGCACCCCGTACGTCTTCGGTGGCGCGGACCCGTCGGGCTTCGACTGCTCCGGCTTCATCATGTTCGTGTACGCCCAGTACGGCATCAACCTCGCGCACTCCGTGCCGCTGCAGGACCAGGCTGGCACCACGATCCCCGAGTCCGAGGCGCAGCCCGGTGACGTCGTCATCTTCAACAACGAGGCGCACGACGGCTTCTACATGGGGAACGGCATGATCATGGACGCCCCGAAGCCCGGTGGCACCGTGCAGATCCGCCCGATCTGGACCAGCGACTACCACATCGTCCGTTTCGGCATCTAGCGACCACTGCCCCTCCGGCGTGTGAACTTCACCGGAACCGGCCCGCGCACCCTCGTGCCGGGCCGGTTTCTGGGTTAACCTGACGCTGCACCGGTCCGCACCGGCGCGAACAGGAGACCCTCATGTCGATGTTCCGCACGACCCGCACCATGGGTCGGCGCGCGCGTGTCGACATATGGTCGAGCACAGCCTGCGTGCACGAGCACGCCCCTGCATGACGAGAGCACTGCCCATCCGGGTGGTGCTCTTCGTGGTTCCAGGGGTGTGAACAGGTCGTCCTCACCCGTTCGCGTCGTCGGTCCGACGCACCCGCAGCGCCTGGAAGCCGTCCAGGCACGTCGGAAGGGAACCCATGCGCACTCTCGTCCTCAACGCCGGTTACGAGCCCCTCGCGGTGATCTCGTTCCGACGAGCCCTCGTGCTGGTCATGAACCAGAAGGCCGCCATCGTCGCCGCCGACGTCGAACACCCGGTCACCGGGTCGACGTCGAGCTACGACCGTCCGTCCGTCATCATCCTCACCCGCTACGTGCGCATCCCGCACTCCAGGCTCGTGCCGGTGTCCCGTCGCGGTGTGCTGCGTCGGGACGGCAACCACTGTGCCTACTGCGGCCGGCACGCCACCACGATCGACCACGTGCAGCCGCGGTCGCGCGGTGGGCAGGACTCGTGGGAGAACCTCGTCGCCTGCTGCCTGGCCTGCAACAACACCAAGGGCGACCGCACCCCGCAGGAGATGGGGTGGCGCCTCCGGTTCCCGCCGAAGGTGCCGCACGGGTCCTCGTGGGTCGTGCGCGGCATCGAGCGTCCGCAGGCGGAGTGGGACGAGTACCTCGTGGCCGCGTAGCGGCCGTCGGTCCGCACCACCAGACGGACTGGAGGCCCGTGGCGACGCCGCCACGGGCCTCCAGTCCGTCGCCCGGCGCGATCAGTGCCCGACCCGCCCTCGGCAGGTCGCGCCGCGTCCGCCATCCTGGGCTCGACGCCAGCGGCGTCGGTCGGAGCCCCGACCGACGGTCCGGCGGCACGAGGGAAGAGCAACGATGCGCAGCGAGATCTCCGGAACGACCATGCCCGTCCTGACGCTCGCGCTCGACGCGGGTGAACGCATCGTGGCCGAGGGCGGTGACGTGGCCTGGCTGACCCCCGGGTTCGGCATGGACACCTCGACCGCGCACGGGGGCAGCGGCGGGTTCCTCGGCGGGCTGAAGCGTGCGCTCGGCGGTGGGCAGCTGTTCCTCACCGAGTACACGGCGCCGGCCGCGGGTGGACGGGTCACCTTCGCCGCGAGCCTCCCGGGCACGATCCGCGAGATCACGGTGGACCCGGCGGACCAGTTCCTGGTGCAGTCGGGTTCGTACATGGCGAGCACCGCCGACGTCGACGTGTCCGTCGGGTTCCAGAAGCGGCTGGGAGCGGGGATCTTCGGCGGCGCGGGCGTGGTGTTCCAGGCGCTGTCGGGCTCGGGGACGGCCTGGGTGCAGCTCGCCGGCGAACTGACCGAGGTCGAGCTCGCCGCGGGGGAGTCGCTGCTGGTCCACCCGGGGCACCTGGCGATGTACCGCGCGGGCACGTCGGTCGAGTTCGCCACGGTGAAGGGCATCAAGAACAAGGTGTTCGGGGACTCGATGTTCCTCGCCGAGGTGCACGGTCCGGGTCGGATCTGGCTGCAGTCGATGACGCCGGCGGCCCTCGCGGCGGCCATCCAGCCGTACCTGCCGAAGCCGCAGGGCAGCGACCGCGACTGAGCCTGCCACGCCCGGCCGCAGTCGGTCTGGCCGGAGAACGCGGCATCCGGGCATACTTCCCCTGAGACCTGAGGGGGCTTCATGCTCTGGCCGGTGTCTCCCTGACGACGGACAGCCCCGCCCCGCAGCGACACCGACTCGAGAGCAGGACCCGTGACCGACATCCGCAGCACCCGGACCATCCCGCGAGCTATCTGGGTCGGCCTGCTCCTCACCCGGCAGGCTGGTTGGACAGCCGAGGCGTGGACCGCGCCCTCACCGTTCACGGAACGTCGTCGGTGGTGGATGCTCGCCGTCCCGATCGTCCTGGCAGCGAAGCCCGGATCGGCGGATGTCGCATGACGCTCCGGGAAGACACCACGCGGCGTCGACACCGGTGGGTTCCCGCCGATCAACGGTGGTGGGGATTGGACCGGCGGACGGTCCTGCCCGCGGTGATCGTGCTGGCGACCGCCGCGATCATGCACTGGGGTGTGCCCTGGCTGAACGACCAGGTGTCGTTCAGCGAGACGGTCCCGGCGGGCAGCACGATGTCGCTGAAGCAGGACGTCGAGTTCACACCGCCAGCCGGGTGGGGCATCAGTGACGGCGTCCTCACCGGTGATGCCGAGGCGGGCGGCACCTACCCGGCATCTGCGACCGTGTTCGACGGCACGACGTCGATCACGTTCCGGACCGGCACCTTCGAGGGCACGCCGCGCGCACTGCTGCGGCAGATCGAGTCCACCAACGCGGCCACGGGTACCCAGGCCCTCCGATCGACGGTGACCCCGGTCACGACGGCGTCCGGGGTGCGCGGGGTGATCAGCGAGTTCCGTGACGTCCGGAACGACGGTGCCATCGCCGCGTTCGTCGCGGACGGGGTCGGTGTCGAAGTCGTCATCAGCACACCGAACAGCACACCGTCGAGGACGGCCACCGTGATCGGACAGACCCTGTCGTCGATCACCGTCGAAGGAGCCGGATCATGAGGCTGAACCTGTTCCGACGGGATCCCGAGCGCACCACCGGGACGGTCACGGCCTCGTCGGTGCCGACCGAGCTGGAGCAAGCGCGGACGGCGGTCTTCGAACGGTCCGGATGGGGCCTGCGGATGCAGGTGTTCCAACCGCGGAACGCCGCGTTCTGGGTGTTCTGGGCGCTGGTGATCGCCGGCACCTGGAACGCGGTGAAGTTCGTGCAGCCGGCCGCGGCACCGTTCGCCTCGGCGGTCACGACGAACAGCCTGGTCCTGGTCCTGTACGCGGCCCTGTTCTGGTGGGCGACCCGTGCGATGGACCGGTACTCGACCCTGCCGATCAGCCTCGTGGTCCACGCGTTCCTGTGGGGTGCCACCGCGGCGACGTTCTTCATGGCGATCTACGCCAACGACGCGATCCTCGGCCTGTACGGCAAGACCTTCGGGCAACGCTGGGCCGCCGACTGGGCAGCCGGGCTCACCGCGCCGTTCACCGAAGAGGTCTCGAAGGGCATCGGTCTGGTGCTCCTGATCACCCTGGCACCGCGGATCGTCCGGACCACGTTCGACGCGTTCATCCTCGGCGCATTCCTCGGGCTCGGGTTCCAGGTCGTCGAGGACGTGCTCTACGTCGCGCAGACCTCCGGCGTCGACTTCGGCGCGCACCCGTTCCTCGCGGGGGCGGAGACCCTCGTGGTGCGGATGGCGACCGGGGTCGCCGGGCACATCGCGTACTCCGCGATCTTCGCGACGGGGCTGTTCCTGCTCGCCGGCAGTCCCGCCCAGAAACGGCGTGTGGGTCCCGGGATCCTGCTCATGCTGCTCGCCGTGGTCCTGCACGGTCTCTGGGATGATCTCGGCGCGCTGCTCGGCCCGCTGCAGGCATTCAACTTCGTGTTCATCGCGGTCCTGACGGCACTGGTGGTGTTCGTGGTGTTCCGGGTCTTCCGGTTCGCGGTCCGCCCCGAGCAGGAGGACCTCCGCACGGTGCTCGCGCCCGAGGTGGCGGCGGGGCTGCTCTCGACGGACGAACTCGACGCCGTCGTCGGCAGCCGGAAGGCTCGGCGGCGGTTCGTCAAGGCGGCCGGATCCCGGCCGGAGCGCCGACGACGCCGCGTGCTGCTGACGGCGATCCACGACCTCGCCGAAGCGCTCCCACACGTCGACGACCCGGACCACATCGCGTTCACGCGACAGGAGGTCACCCGGGTGCGGAAGGGCGGTTAATGGCCAACCCGCGCCGATGAGGCGAACTGGATGGGTCGTGCGCGGCGCAGCCGAGTTCACCCACCGTCCACGCGGCGTGCACCGGGACGGAACCCCGCCCCACCGCTGACCTGCGACAGTTGCGGCATCCGCGCCGGACCGGCACTCCGCGCCGCCCGAAAGGTCTTCATGCCCCGCTCCGCACACACCGCACTCGACGCTGAGACGGACCACCAGCCGCTGACCGAACGGTACGACGTCGTCGTGGTCGGCGCGGGCATCGTCGGGCTCGGCATGGCCTACGAGGCGCTCCTGCAGGGCGCCCGGGTCGCGGTGGTCGATCGTGCGGGCGCGGTCGTGGGGGCGAGCGTCCGGAACTTCGGCCACGCCTGCGTCACCCCGCAGACCGGGGAGGCAGCCGGGTACGCGCAGGAAGCACGCCGCCGCTGGCTCGCACTCGCGCAGCTCGCCGGGTTCACGGCCCGCGAACGCGGTGCCCACGTCGTCGCCCGTCGTCCCGAGGAGCTGGCGGTGCTCGAGGAGTACCGCGACTCCGGCGCGGACCTGCGGCTGGCCGACGCGGCCGAGATCACAGCGGCGGTGCCGGTCGACCCCGGCTCGGCCCTCGGCGGCGCGCACCTCGCGCACGACCTGCAGGTCGACCCCCGGGAGGCGGCACCCGCGATCGCGCGCTGGCTCGCCGGGCAGGGGGTCACCTTCCACTGGCGCACCCCCGTGCTCGAGGTCACCACCGGCGCCGTCCGCACCGGTCGCGGCATCGTGGAGGGGACCCGGATCGTCGTCTGCACCAACCACGACCTCGACCAGCTCTTCCCGGAGCTCGCCGAGTCGATCGGCCTGGTCCGCTGCCGGCTCCACATGCTGCGTGCGACGATCCCGCTCGCCTTCCCGCTCGCCACACCGCTGCTGACCGGGTGGTCGCTGCTGCGCTACTCGGGGTTCGCCGCGATGCCCGGAGCGGGTGCCCTGCGGGACCGGCTCGCCGCGGACCTGCCCGAGGGGATCCGCTGGGACCTCAACCAGATGTACACGTCGCCGCCGGACGGCAGCATCATCGTCGGGGACACCCACGAGCGCGGGGTCGACGCGCCGCCGTTCCAGGACGAGGACGGCTTCCGGCTGCTCGTCACCGAGACCGAGCGGCTGTTCGGTGCGCCGGTCTCCGTGGTCGACCGGTGGCAGGGCGTCTACGCCTCGGCCCCGGGGCGGGAGTTCCTCATCGACCAGCCGGTCCCCGGGGTCGACGTCGTGACGGTCACCACGGGCATCGGCATGACGACCGGCCTCGGCATCGCGCCGACGGTCCTCGGCTGAGGGAGACCGTCAGTCGCGGAGCATGCCACCACGCCGGCGAACGGTGCGACCCCGGCGGCCTCCGGCACCGGTGAGGCCGTCACGTGGTCGTCACACCTTGGCGGCTGCGTCGACCCTGGCGAGCACCGACGGCAACTCGGTGACCGAGTCGAGGACGTGGGTGTGCTGGACGGTCGCGAAGTCCGCGTCCTGGTGCGTCCCGGTCCGCACGCCCGCCACGACGGAGGCGCCGGCGCGGTGTCCCGTGAGCAGGTCGGCGACGGTGTCTCCGACGACCGCCACGTCACGGACGTCGTCCGTGCCGGTCCGGAGCACGGCGGTGAGCACCATGTCCGGGTACGGGCGCCCGCGTCCGGCGTCGGCGGGCGAGAGCGCGAGGTCGACCAGCGGCCGCCAGCCGAGCAGGTCGAGCACCGCGTCGCGCGTCGCCGGCGAGAACCCGGTGGTCAGCGCGATCCGTCGCCCCGCTGCGCGGAGGGCGACGAGCGTCTCGACGGCGCCGTCCACCGGCCGCACGCCGCGGTCGAGGGTTCGTGCGTAGGCGCGCTCGAAGGCGGTGTTCGCGGCCTCGGCGCGGACACCGTCACCGTCGAACAGTGCCGTGAAGACGGCGATCTTCGACTGGCCCATGGTGTCGACCGCGTACTGCACGGCGCGGTCGTGCTCCGTGCTCCCGCGCTCGAGGCCGACGTCGGTGAGCGCGGTGCGGAAGGCGTCGAGGACGACGCCACCGTCGTCGACGGTGGTTCCTGCCATGTCGAGGCAGACGAGCGAGATCATGGGACTCCTGGGTTCGTGCCGTCACGCCGGGACCGGCGCGGTCCGACCAGCGTCGACGCACCCCGTTGCGGGCAGAGGATGCGCGGGTGTCCGCCAGGTGAACGCCGCCGGGAGGCTCGCCACGGCCCGTGCGGACAGGCAGTCGGTCCGCCAGGGGGAGCGGCTCCGGTCCGCGCTCGCCGATCTGCGTCGGTGGCGCTGAGTAGCGTCGGCCGCATGGGCGAGACACCGCACATCGACGACGCGACCATCGACGACCTGCGCGCGCGGCTGCGCGCCACGCGCTGGCCGGACGCACCCGCCGGGGTCGGCTGGTCGCTCGGCGTGGACCTCGACGTCCTGCGCCCGCTCGTCGAGTACTGGGCCGACGGGTTCGACTTCGACGCGCACCGCGCCGAGCTCGCCGCGCTGCCCTCGCGCCGCGTCGTCGTCGACGGCATCGGCATCCACGTCCTGCACGCCCATGCTCCGCAGCCCGACGCCCTGCCGGTCCTGCTCGCGCACGGCTGGCCGGACTCCGGCTGGCGGTACCGCAAGGTGCTGCCGATGCTCGTCGCCGCCGGGTACGACGTCGTCGTGCCGGACATGCCCGGGTACGGCTTCTCGGATGCGCCGCCCCAGGTGCTCGACGCCCGGCAGGTGGCCGGCATGTGGGCGACGCTGATGACGGACCTGGGGTACGAGCGGTTCGCGGTGTCCGGTGGCGACATCGGCACGCACGTCGCCCGCTACCTGGCGCTCGACCACCCCGACCGGGTCGTCGCCGTGCACCGCATCGACGGCGGTCTCGCCTGGCCGGGGCTGGATGCGTCGACGTTGTCCGCCGCCGAGCGGGAGTTCGTCGCCGCGACCGATCGGTGGCGCACCGCCGAGGGTGCCTACGCGATGCTGCACCGGACGAAGCCGCAGACGGCGGCCGTCGGGCTGAACGACTCACCCGCGGGTCTCGCCGCCTGGATCCTCGAGAAGCTCCGGGCCTGGAGCGACTGCGACGGGGACCTGTGGTCGGTCTACACGCGCGACGAGGTCCTGGCGCTGCTGACCGAGTACTGGGCCACCGCCACGATCGGGTCGGCGATGCGGATGTACCACGCGAACGCGGCGATCCCGGCGGAGCAGCTGGAGCGACGGGTCGAGGTGCCGTCCGGCTTCTCGATCTTCCCCGGCGACATCGTGCGGGCGCCGCGGGAGTGGCTCGAGCGCACCACGAACCTGGTGTTCCACCACGAACTCGACCGCGGCGGGCACTTCGCGCCGTTCGAGCAGCCCGACCTGTTCGTCGACGAACTGCACGCGTTCCTGCAGGGCTTCCGCCGCTAGAGTGGACGGGCCAGCCTCTGTAGCTCAATGGAAGAGCAGTTCCGTCCTAAGGAAACGGTTGGGGGTTCGAGTCCCTCCAGGGGCACCAAAGTACGTCCTCCGGTGCACACAGCGTTGCCTTCTCAACACACTTACACCGTCCGCGATCCGATGGTAGTTAGTAGAGCCCGGATCGGCCGGGCGGTCTGGGAGACCGCAAGTGTTCACAAATCCCCTGTCCAACGCAGTCCTGCAGCTCGAACTCACGCTCGATTCCCTCCGGTCTTTGCGGGAGGCCGAGGCAGCGGCAACCGACGGTGCGGAACTCGCCGAGCTCGCTGAGCACATCCGGTGGTTCGAGAACCAGGAAGTCGGCGACCGGATGTACCTCGAGCGCCTGCGCATTCTTCCGATCGCCTCTGAAGGTCGTGTCCGTGGCCCGGTCTGAGTTGCTGTTTCTTCGACTTGGCTTAGCAACGGAGACATCAGCGCGGCGTGGGTACTGCGCGCATCGGTCACCACCCGCAAGCCACCGCCCCGCGGCAATTGGTGGCCCGACATTGACGTGATCGTTGGTCGGTCTGGGCTGGCCTCAGTGGATTCTCGCTCCAACTCCTGGCGCTCACGGTCTAGACGCTCCGTCTCCGACTCTTGATTGAGGGATGGCACTCGCCTCCGCAAAGTGGCTCGGCTGTTGGTCAGTGGCAGTCGTTGCCCAGCTGAGGCTCGGGCTGTGTCGCTTCTCAGTGGCAGTCATCCTTTCGGATGACGACCGAAGTTGCAGTCCGCAATATCCTCTTTACGTCTACTCAGCTAAATCACAGGGTGGTCTGATTCGGCCGAGGGGCGGCCGATCGACGAAGGGGATGAACGATGAAATCTGAAATGAAGACGGGCTCCAAGAAGGCACTGCTCACTGTGCTGGCCGTGGCGGCTCTTGCCGCGAGCTCGACGCTAGTCGCAAGCCCGGCGCAGGCTGCGACGACGAAGTGTCATCCAGTTGCTCGGCACTACACCGTCAGCGAAGCGAGTGTGAAGTACTCGGTCGGGACCATCGCCATCAATACGAACAACTGCACTTCCGGTAGGAAGATGACCTCTTCGACCGCGTCGATGAAGTGGGATCCAAGTCCGCTAGGTTCTGGGGCCGGATGGCGCTTCGACAACAACACGACTTCCCGCCGTGGGACCGACGCTCAGATGGCAGGGTGGGTGTCGACCGCTGTGATGAAGATCTGTGCACCGACGCAGGTGTCGCCCTTGTGCTCCTTCGGAGAGTCGTTCAAGGTGACTTACACTGGTTACACTGCTGGCTTCGTCGGCCCGCAGGTAGCGCCGGCGTTCAAGTGCACGAACAAGTACTGCAAGCTCCACTTCAAGAGGGCGTAGTTTATGTCAGCTCGACCCCGCAAAGTCAAGCAGTGGCTGCCGTTGGCCGCCCTGATTCTGGGACTGATCGGTAGCGCACTCGGAGAGTTCGCCGGGCAGCCTAACTCCTGGCTCTGGTTCGGAGCCGGCGTGGTAGTAGCTGTCGTCTGGGCCCTGCTCCGCCGACGGCGTTCAGTCGCTCGGTAGTGAGGTCGGAGGGCCTCATCTTCTTGCTCCAGGTGATGATGGGGCCCTCCTTCCTTGGATTCGCTTCCCCTTTGCCTGTGCATCGTGAGTCTGTCGAGGTCGAGGTCGAGGTCGAGGTCTCCGGAATCTCAGCAGCGGCGAAAGGGACCCGTCGGCCATGAGGTCGGCGGGGTACTCGCTCGCAAACGCGGCGATCGCGACGCGTCAGTACTGGCTGCGGCCTGCGGCGTGCCGGTGCGGCGATCCGGGGCGGAGTGTGGCGCGAGTGTATGGGGCCGTGTCGAGCCGGTCGATTTCGACGTTGCTGGGTATTCGTGTTGCTGAGCAGGGCGCCTGCAGGTGTCGTGGAACTCACAACCGCCGGTTCGCTCGAGTGCGTCGCGCTTGGGTAGGCCTGCGTGCTTGGTTGTGGATTAGGCGAGAGGCACTTGTGCTTTGGCGTCGTCACCGCCTGACGTGGTCGGCTGTCCTCGCAGGCACCGAGCTGGATCGGGCGAGGGTCGCTCGCCCTTGTCAGACACGGGAGATCTGATCGCCCTGAGCCGCTCGTCGGCTGCTGCTTCGTTGTCGTCGCTATCGACGATCGTCGCGAGGCCGACGAGTAGCGCTATAAACCTCCCAGCACTTGTGCGGCAAACGGACGATCTTGTTGAGGAAGCGATCCACGAGCCCTGCGCCGCCGCCTGATTCGTCACCTCCGATCGCGCCAGCCACTTGGGCCGGCGGGCCGCCGTGGATGAAGGATCAGGCGTGCATCCACTGCAGCTGGTCGGCGATGCCGCATCTGACGCAGCGTTAGCCGGGGGCGTTTGCCGCGCCAGCGGCCGACCGCGCTCATCGCGCTCGTGGTCCTCGAGCCGCCGGAAGCCCAAGCAGAACTCGGGCCGGCGGAGAAGCGCTGTCGGTTCCGGGTTGTGGCCGCTCAGTTCTCCACAACCGTCGCCCCGGACGGTAGTCGAGCCCGCTGGCCCCGTACGATTGACCCCGTGTCCAAGGTCCTGAGCAGTCTCCCCGTCGGCGAACGAGTCGGCATCGCGTTCTCAGGGGGTCTCGACACCTCCTGCGCCGTTGCCTGGATGCGCGAGAAGGGAGCGATCCCCTGCACGTACACGGCCGACATCGGCCAGTACGACGAGCCGGACATCGACGCCGTCCCGAGCCGCGCCCACGAGTACGGCGCGGAGATCGCCCGACTGGTCGACGCGAAGAGCGCCCTGGTCGAAGAAGGCCTGGTCGCCCTGCAGACCGGCGCGTTCCACATCCGCTCCGGCGGCAAGACGTACTTCAACACGACGCCGCTCGGCCGCGCGGTGACGGGCACGATGCTCGTCCGCGCGATGAAGGAAGACGGCGTCGACATCTGGGGCGACGGCTCCACCTACAAGGGCAACGACATCGAGCGGTTCTACCGCTACGGCCTGATGGCCAACCCGCGCCTGCGCGTCTACAAGCCGTGGCTCGACTCCGAGTTCGTCGAGGAGCTCGGCGGCCGCAAGGAGATGAGCGAGTGGCTCGTCGCCCGCGGGTTCCCGTACCGCGACTCCACTGAGAAGGCGTACTCGACCGACGCGAACATCTGGGGTGCGACGCACGAGGCGAAGAGCCTCGAAGAGCTGTCGAGCGGCCTGGACATCGTCGAGCCGATCATGGGTGTCGCCGCCTGGCGTGACGACGTCGAGGTCGCGACCGAGATCGTCAGCGTCCGGTTCGAAGCCGGTCGACCGGTCGCGATCAACGGCGTCGAGTACACGGACGCGGTGGCCCTGGTCTACGAGGCAAACGCCATCGGTGGCCGCCACGGCCTGGGTGCGTCCGACCAGATCGAGAACCGCATCATCGAAGCGAAGAGCCGCGGCATCTACGAGGCTCCGGGCATGGCGCTGCTGCACATCGCCTACGAGCGCCTGCTCAACGCGATCCACAACGAGGACACGGTGGCCTCGTACCACAACGAGGGTCGCCGTCTCGGTCGCCTGATGTACGAGGGCCGCTGGCTCGACCCCCAGTCCCTCATGCTCCGCGAGTCGCTGCAGCGCTGGGTCGCCTCCGCCGTCACCGGCGAGGTCACGCTGCGCCTGCGTCGCGGCGACGACTACACGATCCTCGACACCACGGGCCCCGCGCTGTCGTACCACCCGGACAAGCTGTCGATGGAGCGCGTCGGCGACGCTGCCTTCGGCCCGGACGACCGCATCGGCCAGCTCACCATGCGCAACCTCGACATCGCGGACTCCCGTTCGCGGCTCGAGCAGTACGCCGCCGCCGGTCTCATCGGTGGTGCGACGGCCGAGCTCGTCGGCGAGCTCGAGGCGGGCGAGGCCGAGGAGATCCTCGGCGGCGCGATCGTCGCCTCCGACGCCGAGGACGCGATGGGTCGTCGCACGGACCTGGCTTCCGAGGGCGCGGCCTTCGACTCCGGCACCGACTGATCGAGCGGATCCGCGCCCTGGGCGCGACCCCCTGATGACGGGAGGCCCGGTGCCAGCTGGCACCGGGCCTCCCGTCCGTTCGTCAGCCGCGAAACGCATCCGCCTCGACGGCGATCGGGCACGACCGTATCGTTGCGGTACCGGGTCAGTCATCAGGGACTCGTCGTCACGATGCTCCTCACGATCTGTGAGGTCTGGCACAGCGGGTCGACCCGGACGGATCCGAGATGCGCATCATCTCGACGAAGGGCTGGTCGCCATGACCGCCACCATCCAGAACGCCTGGCACCGCCATGGCCTCCGCTCGCCCGAAGACCTCGCCGCCCTCGTCGCCGAACGCCTCGAAGGAACCGGCCACCAGCTCGTCAGCGTCAGTGAAGCGCGCTACGAGCCCACCTACGCGGACTTCCTCGGCGAGCAGCTCTGACCCCCAGCGGGCTGCCGCTCGGCCGTCGGTAGAGTCTGCGCATGCGCACAGCTCGAACCACGGCGGCGGCACTGGCGATCGTCGCGGCGGGACTGCTGACGCTCGTCGGCGTCCAGCCCGCGTCGGCCCACTCGGCCCTGACCAGCAGTACCCCGGCGGACGGGGCGGTCGTCACCGAACCGCTCGAGTCCGTCGACCTGACCTTCTCCGAGGCACCGCTCGCCGGCCTCGACGCCGGACTCCGGATCCAGGTGACGGACGCTTCCGGCACCGACGTCGCCACGGGTGACGTGACGGTCTCCGGAACGACCATGCGCCGCGCGGTCGACCTCGACCAGGGCCGCTACACGGTGCTCTGGCGGTACGTGTCGCCGGACGGCCACCCGATCGAGGGCACGCTCGCGTTCGAGTACCGGGCCGCAGCCCCGGCGTCGACCCCGAGCGCGAGCGTCACCCCGACCCCGACGGCGAGCACCGCTCCGACGTCGAGTGCCACCGCGACGGCCACCGGAGCCTCGGACGGTGCTCCGTCCTCGTCGCCGGGCATCGCGCCGGGCGTGTGGATCGGCCTCGGCGCCGGAGCCGTCCTGGTGGCCGGCGCGGTCGTCGTGCTGCTGCTGCGGCGCGGCCGCAGCGCGTAGCGCGTAGCGCGCGCGTCGCCGCGACGCGCGCTTCGTGAGCAGAAGCGGTCGGGTCGCATGCGCGCACCCGACCGTTCCTGCTCACCAAGCGCACGCGGCGCACGGAACGCGACCACGGGACGGACGGGAGGCCCGGTGCCGGACCGGCACCTGGCCTCCCGTCCGCACGTGGTGCGTGACGCCGGGGGCGACGCGCCTCACGCCACGGGAGCGGCCTCCAGCGCGGCGTCGGCGCGTGCCGCGCTGCCCTCGGCCAGGCCTCGGGCGATGCGGCCCCGCGTCGCCAGCCAGAGGACGACCGCGGCGACGAACACGATGCCCTCGGTGACGGTGAGTGCCCAGATGATCCCGGCGAGCCCGAACCACACGTTGCCGGCGATCACGATCGGGATGAACAGCACGCCCTGCGCCATCGACAGCACCATCGCGGGCATGACCATCCCGGTCGCCTGGAACAGCGAGGTGAGCAGCCCCGTGAACCCGTTGACGACGGCGGCGACGAGCTGTGCGGTCAGGATCGTCATGCCGATCGCGAGCACCGAGTGGTCTCCGGAGAAGATCGTGAAGACCTGCTCGCGGAACACGAACACGGTGCCGGAGAAGACGAGCACGATGCCGCCGACGGTCAGGGCCGCAGCGCGCAGGCCGGAACGGAGCCGAGCTGCGTCACCTGCTCCGAACGCGTAGGCGAGCAGCGGCAGCACGCCGATGGTCACGCCCATCACCAGGAACTCCGGCACCTGGGCGATGCGGACCGCGACGCCCATCGCCGCCAGCGGGTCGTCACCGTAGCCGGCGGCGAGGTTGTTGAGGACGAGTGTCGTGACGATGAGGAACGCCGACTGCAGCAGCTCGCCCACGCCGATGCCGAACACGGGCTTCAGGATGTCCGCACGCAGCGTGAACCACTTCGGCGCGAAGCTGACGTTCTCGCTGTTCCGCTGCAGCCAGGTCACCCAGTAGGCGATCGAGACCACGTTGGCCAGGCCCACCGCGAGTGCGGCGCCGCCGACGCCCCAGTGCAGCCCCAGGATGAACAGGACGTCGAACACCAGGTTGCCGACCGTGGACAGGACCAGGCCGATCATGGCCTGCCTCGCGGCGCCTTCCGAGCGGACGATCTGCTCGAGCGCGAAGGACGCGGCGAGGACGGGGACGAACGCGAGCATCACGGCGACGTACTCGCTCGTGGCGGGGACCGCTGCCGCGTCGGCACCGAGGACGGCGACGAGTGGGCGGAGCAGCAGGAGTCCGACGACGCCGAGCACGGCGCCGGTCACGACGGCTCCCCACAGGGCGAACGAGGCGACGTGCTTGATGTCCCGCGCCTTGTCGGGATCGTGTTCCGAGGCGCCGAGCAGCCGGGACATCAACGCGCTGCCGCCGACGCCGAACACCCCGCCCACGGCCATCACGAGGCCGAGCAGCGGCGTGCCGAAGGTGATCGCGGCGAGCAGGGACGTGTCGTGCTGGGCGCCGATGAAGCCCGCGTTGATGACGTTGTACAGGGCGCTGACGACCATCGCGGCGGCCATCGGCACGCACAGGTGCACCAGGGCTCGGGCGATCGGGGCAGCGGAGAGGTACCAGCGGTTCGTCGCCGCAGCGGTGGTGGTGGTGGTGGACATGACGGTTCCCTTCCGGGCATGACGGTGGGCGCGCCGACGGACGCCGGCACGGCAGGGGGGAGCGCGCGACCGATGGGGTCGCGGGATCGCAGGGTCGCGGGTCGGGAAGGCGCGGGATCGCGGGGTCGCGAAGGCGCGCCGGCGGATCCGGCCGGGAGGCGCGTGGTGCGTGGAGCGGGTCGGTGCGGTGGCGCGCGTGGCGCCGGTGGTGCGGTGGTGCGGCTAGCGGGTCGGCGGCGCGAGTTCCGCGGTCACCTTCTGCAGCAGTCGCCGCAGGGTTTCGCGTTCGTCCTCGTCGAGGGGTGCGAGCAGGGAGTCGTCGAGGGCGACCATCGCGTCGGTGAACCCGGCGATGAGGTCGATGCCCGCCTGGGTGGCGTGCACCGTCTTCGTCCGCCCGTTCGTGGCGTCAGGTCGTCGTTCGATCAGGCCACGCCGCTCGAGCCCCTGCAGGAGACTCGAGACGCTGGCCGCGCTGGTCCGGGTGGCCTCGGCGACGTCCCGCTGGATGGCGCCGGGGTGTTCCTGCAGGTACCCGAGCACGAAGGACTGCTCGTGGGTGAGGTCGCGCTCACGGACCCACTCCTCGGCACCCTTGCGCTGTGCCCATCCGATCCACCGCATGAGCTGGAGCGGTGTCGTGAAGTCCGGTGCCTGCATGATCAGGACTCTAACTGTTAGCCATCGAACTGTCAACGAAGGCAGCCCCGGTCATGACCCCACAACGGGGGTGTCGAGCCCTGCCCGGACCCTGATACCTTCCCCAGGAAGCGGCCTCACCAGCCGCCCTCGGCCCGTTCGACGGGCCCCACATCCCCTGGCTCACCACCGGGGGCGGATCAGCGGCGGAGACCCCGTCGGGGGAGGAGGCACCGTGCCACACCACGGACCACCCACCGCGATCCCGGCGCGACGGGTTCGTCGCGCCTGACCAGGACGGGCGCCGGCGGGTACCGGCGTCCGCCTCACCGGGTCCGCGACGCGTTCGGGTCGTCGCGGATCCCCGGGGCGGTGGTGATCGGGTCGCCGCCGCCCCGGGACCTCCCGGTCGATCCGATGGACGTCTTCGGGAACCCGCCGGTCCACGGAGCCGGATCGGCGTGATACTGGGGTGGTGCGTGAACTCCAAGCCGCCATCGCAGCGGACCTCAACGTCCAGCCGACCATCGACCCGGAGCAGGAGGTCGCCCGTCGTGTCGGGTTCCTGCGCGACTACCTGCTGACGACCGGGGCGAAGGGGTACCTCCTCGCCATCAGCGGCGGGCAGGACTCCACCCTGGCCGGCCGCCTGACCCAGCTCGCGGTCGAGTCGCTCCGCGCCGAGGGGCACCCCGCCGAGTTCACGACCGTGCGCATGCCCTACCGCGTGCAGGCCGACGAGGACGACGCCCAGCTCGCCCTGCAGTTCATCGCGGCCGACCCGGGCGTCACCGTGAACATCGAGCACGGGGTCGACGGGGTCATGGAGGACACCGCGGCCTCGGGCGTCGAGCTGAGCGACTTCGTCAAGGGCAACGTCAAGGCGCGCATGCGCATGGTCGCCCAGTACGCGATCGCCGGGCAGCGCGGCCTGCTGGTGGTCGGCACGGACCACGCGGCCGAGGCCGTCACGGGCTTCTTCACCAAGTACGGCGACGGCGGTGTCGACCTCACCCCGCTCACCGGGCTGTCGAAGAGCCAGGGGCGGCAGCTGCTCGAGTACCTCGGCGCACCCGCCCGCCTGTACGAGAAGGCGCCCACCGCCGACCTGCTCGACGAGCTGCCCGGACAGACCGACGAGGCGAACCTCGGACTCACCTACGCCGAGATCGACGCGTACCTGCAGGGCCACGACGTGCCGGTCGAGGTCGCCGAGGCGATCGAGTCGCGCTACCGCGCGACGGAGCACAAGCGCCAGGTGCCGGCGACGCCCTTCGACGACTGGTGGCGTGCGGGCGCGTAGGCGCTGACGCTACCCCGGCCTGGAGGCGCGGTGCAGGTGATCCTGCACCGCGCCTCCAGCCTGTTGTCCCCAACCCTTCCCTGAGCGCTCCGGCTGTCCGCGCGCGCTCCTAGGATGGGAGCCAACGGAACAACAGATGCGGAATCCAGGCTGGCGCCTGGTCCGGAGGGGGAGTCATGGAAGTCCTGTTCGCGCTCGGAGCCGTCCCGCTGATCATCGTGGGGATCATCGTCCTCGCCGTGATCGCGCTGATCTACGCCAAGGTCGTGTACCGCAACGCCGGTGCCGACGAAGCGCTCATCATCACCGGCAAGCGCTCCCGCAAGGTCAAGAACGCCGACGGCACCGAGACCGTCGAGTCCGGCATCAAGGTCGTGCTCGGCGCCGGCGTGCTCGTCCGCCCCTTCTTCGAGAAGGTCGCGAAGCTGTCGCTCAGCTCGCGTGCGATCGACATCAACGTCAACGCGCAGGACTCCCGCGGCGTCACCATCGACGTCGAGGCCGTGGCGCTCGTCAAGGTGGGCGAGGCCGACGCGTCCATCCGGGCGGCAGCGCAGCGGTTCCTCGGCCAGGAGAAGAAGATCGACGACTTCGCGCGCGAGGTCCTGTCCGGCTCGCTCCGTGCCTCGATCGGCGCGACCGACGTCTCGACGATCATCCGGAACCGCGACCAGCTCACCGTCGCGGTCCTCACCGTCGCGCAGGACGCCCTGCACAGCCAGGGTCTCGACGTCGACTCGTTCGAGATCAAGGGCATCTCGGACCGCAACGAGTACATCAGCGACCTCGGTCGTGCCGAGCGTGCACGCGTGCGACTCGAGGCCGAGAACGCCGAGGCCCAGGCCGACCGTGAAGCGCGAGAGGCCCGCGCGACCGCAGACCAGGCGATCGCCGAGGCCGAGAACACCCTGGCCATCCGCCGTGCCGCGCTGCAGCTCGACGCCGACCGTGCGTCCGCCGAAGCCGCTGCCGCCGGCCCGCTCGCCCAGGCGCGTGCGTCCCAGGGCGTCGTCGAGCAGGAGCAGATCACCGCGCAGAAGCGTGCCGAGCTGCGCCGTGCCGAGCTCGAGTCCGAGGTCTCCGCCGTCGCCGAGGCCCAGGCGCGCAAGACCCGCGTCGAGGCCGAAGCCGCTGCTGGGGCCCAGGTCGAGACCGCCCGCGCCCAGGCCGAGGCCCGCCGGATCTCCGCCGAGGCCGTCGCGGCCGAGGCGAAGGCCGAGGCGGACGCCCGCAAGCTCGCCGCCGACGCCTCACGCGCCGAGGGTGAAGCCGCCGCCGACGCGATCCGTGCGAAGGGTCAGGCCGAGGCCGATGCGACCAAGGCGCAGGCCGACGCGCTCGCACAGCACTCCGAGGCCGTCCTGCGGGTCAAGGCCATCGAGACGCTCCCGAGCATCGCCCGCGAACTCGCTGCTCCGATGAGCAACATCGACACGCTCACCGTGGTGTCCTCCGACGGCGCCGGTGCACTGTCGAAGAGCGTCGTCAGCCAGTTCAGCGAGGTCGATGCGCTGCTCGGTGCCACCGCCGGGTTCACCCTGAGCGACATCGTGAAGAGCACCACGACGGGTCAGGCGGCTGCCCGTGCCGTCGTGCGCGAGCAGTCGGTGCCACAGGTCGAACCGGCCGAGTAACCGAGCGGGTCCCTGCAGCGGGCGCGACGGGGGATCAGCCCTCGTCGCGCCCGTTCTCGTTCTGCGGGTCGCGCTGCTGAGCACCGGCGTCCTCACGCTCGTCCGCGAGCCGCTGCTGCCACACGACACTGCGGGCCGCACCCTCGAGCACGTCGTCGACGCTGCGACCGCTCTGGGCGGCGAGGGCACCGCTGAGTCCGGCGGTCAGGGTGCCGCCTGCAGCGGCGAGTCGCTCGACGACCTCCTCCTGCCGCGGGGTCAGGGGCTCGTCGACCAGCTCGTCGATCGTGTCGCGGATGTTCTGCTCGCTCGCGTCCAGTGCCGCCTCGTCGCCGGACTGCAGGGCTGCTGCTTCTCCGACGACGACGAGACCGAGGCGCGCGGCGTCGTCTTCGGGACGCGGGGTGCGGTGCTCATCAGTCATGCGGTGGACCGTACGCTCCGGTGCGCTGCGCTCCCTGGACAGACGCGTCCCCCGCTCGGGCGGGCGCGCTGTCAGGTGGCCCAGCGGCGGAGCAGCCACTCGGCGGCGGCCACGCCCTCGCGCCGCTGGAAGTCGCGGATCGTGGGCATGTTCGGCGGCGCCGGGGGCAGGGCGTGCTCGAAGAACAGCCCGGCGAGCCCGGCCAGCACGGCGTCGATCGTGGTGGCGGACACCCCGGCGAAGACCGGGTGCGTGGCGAGGTGGTGTTCGACGTCGGCGTCCTCACCGCGGACGAGCGTGTCGAGCAGGTAGGTCAGCGGGTCGAGCCAGTGCGCGCCCACGCTCGCCCAGGGCCAGTCGACCACCCAGACGAGCCCGGCGTCGTCGACGAGCAGGTTGTCCGCGCGGCAGTCGGCGTGCACGAGGTGTTCGCCGTCGACGAGTGCCGCTGCCCCGGACGCTGCGCGGGCGATCGCGGGGCCGGCGTCGAGGACGTGCGGCGGGACGACCTCGGCGACGCGGACGGCGTCCGCGTCGTCGGCCAGCATCCGGTCCCAGGCGCCGAACTCACCGCGCAGGTCCTCGGCGATGCGCGGGAGCGTCACCAGTCCACCGGTCGCGGGCGGCAGCGTGTGGAGTGCATCGAGCACGGCCGGCGTGTCCGATCCGTCGATGTGCCGGCCCGGGTGCTGGCCCGCGACGTCGTCGAGCACGAGCGCGACCCAGTCGTCGCCGTCGACCGTGGCGTGCAGCGCGTCGAGCAGCCGTGGCGCCTGCACGGTGGTCGGCAGCTGGGCCATGACCGCGGCCTCGCGGCGGTGCAGCTCGAGGGCTGCCTCGTTGCGCGAGCGCGACACGGTCTTCACGAACGCCCGTCGTCCGGCCGCGGTCGTCACCCGGTCGGCGCTGCCGGGAGACCACCCGCTCGCCTGGGACTCGGCGGTCACGACCGGACCGCCCAGCACCCCCTCCACCTGCTGCCGCAGCGTCGTCGGTACATCGGTCCAGGTGGTTCGCCCCATGCACCGACGTTACCTGAGAACCCGTACACGAACGTGCACGCTCGGCAACTTTGCGTTGGCAGCAAAGGTGCTTGCGGTGTAAAGTTGCAGAGCCTGCAAGGTTGACACCCGTTCGGGGTCCCGACCAGGCCGACGACCACCACGCCACATCCCCTGTGAGGAACTCCGCATGTCCACTGCCACCGCACCCGTCGAGGTGTCGCGCGGACGACAGGACTCCCCGGCCAGCACGCCGGGCAAGCCGATCATGTCGCACCGCCAGATCCTGCTCGTCATCTACGGCCTGATGGCGGGCATGTTCCTGTCGTCGCTCGACCAGACCATCGTCGGCACGGCGATCCGCACGATCGGTGACGACCTGCACGGCCTCGACCAGCAGGCCTGGGTCACGACGGCCTACCTGATCGCGTCGACCATCACCACGCCCATCTACGGCAAGCTCTCCGACGTCTTCGGACGTCGCCCGCTCTACATCTTCGGCATCGCGGTCTTCATCCTCGGATCGCTGCTGTCGACCCTGTCGACGTCGATGACCATGCTCGCCGCCTTCCGCGCGTTCCAGGGCATCGGTGCCGGTGCGCTGATGTCGCTGCCGCTGGCGATCATGGGCGACATCCTCGCGCCCCGTGAGCGTGCGAAGTACCAGGGCTACTTCCTGGCGGTCTTCGGCATCTCGTCCGTGATCGGCCCGCTCATCGGCGGCCTGTTCGCCGGTGCGAGCTCGATCGTCGGCATCACCGGGTGGCGCTGGGTCTTCCTGATCAACGTGCCGATCGGCGTCGCCGCGCTCCTCATGGTGATCGCGTTCCTGCACCTGCCGAAGTTCGGCGAGGCCAAGGCCAAGCCGCGCATCGACTGGTGGGGTGCGACCTCGGTCATCGTCACGCTCGCGCCGCTGCTCCTCGTCGCGGAGCAGGGCCGCACGTGGGGCTGGGGTTCGGCCAGCGCGATCGCCTGCTACGTCATCGGTGCGCTCGGCCTCGTCGCCTTCCTGGTGATCGAGACCCGCATGCAGGACGACGCGATCATCCCGCTCAAGCTCTTCCGCTCGAGCACGTTCTCGATGGCGACCATCCTGGGCTTCCTGGTCGGCTTCGCGATGTTCGGCGCGATGCTCACCATCCCGCTCTACCTGCAGATCGTCACCGGCCTGACGCCGACCGAGTCCGGGTTCGCGACGCTGCCGATGATCGGTGGCCTGATGATC
This sequence comes from Curtobacterium sp. MCLR17_051, assembly GCF_003234395.1. Taxonomy (NCBI): domain Bacteria; kingdom Bacillati; phylum Actinomycetota; class Actinomycetes; order Micrococcales; family Microbacteriaceae; genus Curtobacterium; species Curtobacterium sp. MCLR17_051. Next base: position 62,296 of record NZ_QKTA01000007.1, on the reverse strand, counting down.
GCCTCGATCGCTTCGGGGCAGATCGTGGCCCGCACCGGCCGCTACCGGATCTTCCCGGTCATCGGCACGGCCCTGGTGTCGCTCGGCTACGTCGTCCTGACGTTCATGACGATCGACAAGCCGCTGTGGTTCCTGATGATCGGCATGTTCCTGATCGGCCTCGGGCTCGGCCAGCTCATGCAGAGCATCACCCTGGCATCGCAGAACTCGGTGGAGCCGCGTGACATGGGTGTGGCGACGTCGTCCGCCACGTTCTTCCGCCAGATCGGTGGCACGCTCGGCACCGCCGTCCTGCTGTCCGTCCTGTTCTCGCTCATGCCGACGAACATCCTGCACGCCACGGCGGACGAGTCGAACCTGAAGCCCGCCCTCAGCGCGGCGCTCGACCCGGAGGTCGCCAGCGCGAAGGCGAACCAGGGCGTCATGGACCAGATCTGGAACCCGATCGTCACCCCGCTCCAGCAGCAGGTGCAGTCCGGACTCGACACCGCCACCGACCAGGTGACCCAGGCCACTGCCGGGGCTCCCGATGCCGTGCAGCAGCAGGCGCTCACCGCCGCCGCCGACAAGGCGCACGCGAGCGTGCAGGACGGCCGGCTCGTCGTCGACTGGTCGGACTCGGGGCAGCGCACCTACTGGGTGGACCAGCTCGCACCGGAGCTGTCGAAGCAGATCGACAAGGGCGCGAACGACTCGAGCGACTCGAACGCCGAGACGAGCGACACGTCGTACCTCAACGGTGCGGACTCGGCCCTGACCCGGCCGTTCATGTCCGGGTTCAACGCCTCGGCCGTGACCGTCTACTGGGTCGGCTTCGCGGTGATCCTGCTCGCGTTCGTCCTGAGCTTCTTCTTCAAGGCGCCGCCGCTCCGCAAGAGCTCGGCCCTGCAGGAGCAGGCGGACGACGCCGGCACCGCCGACGACCTCGAGGCGCAGGCCGTGCGGGCCGCGGACACGATGGGCTCGCCCACCGCCCCGGTCACCGGTTCGATCCCCGTCCAGGGTGGTCGGGCGCAGGTCTGAGCCACGCCGGGTCTCCTCGTCACACGACGCGGAGGCCCGGCGTCGCACGGGCCCGAGAACAGGACGGAGCGCAGCACGTGCACCAGCCCACCACCACCGAGGACCTCGTCGCGAGCGACTGCGGCCTGCGGGAGCGCAAGAAGCAGCAGACCCGGTCGGCCATCCACCGGTCGGCACTCGCCCTGGTCACCGACCACGGGCTCGCCGGGGTGACCGTCGAGCAGATCTGCGCGGACGCCGGGGTCTCCCCGCGGACGTTCTTCAACTACTTCCCGTCGAAGGCCGACGCAGCCCTCGGACTGCCGGCGACGACGGTCCCGGACGCGGCGCGCGCAGCGTTCCTCGGTGCCACGGGTCCGCTCGTGGCCGACCTCTGCGACCTCGTCGCGCACACGGTCACCCTGCCGCAGGACCGCCGGCGCATGAAGGAGCTCGTCCGAGCCCGCCCCGAGATGGTCCCGGCGATGATGCAGTGGATGGCGCACGCGCGGCAGACCGTGCTGGCGGTCGCCGCCGAGCGCGTCGACGAGGACACCGCGCGAACCGCGACCACCCTCGTGATGGCCGCCGTGATCGAGTCCGCCCACCGGTCGGCGGACGGCTCCCGCGACGAGCTCGCTGCGCGGCTGCGCGCGGTCGTCGCCGAGATGGGGCGGCTCGCCACCGCCTGACCAGCGTGACCATCGCGTCGCCCCCGGCGCGGGGCGACCACGGCCTGGAGGCGCGGTGCGGGTCGGACCCGCACCGCGCCTCCAGGCCGTTGTCGCGTCCACACCGTCGATCGCGCAGTCATCGGACGGTTGGGCGACCACTTTCGCCAGAACCGCAAGAACAAGGCTCTTGACGCACGAGACATCGGATGTTTTGATTGCACCGTTCGGTCGACGGAGACCGGACGGCAGGAGACACAGATGAGCCGCATCACCGGTCTGCACGTGCACGACATCCGGTTCCCGACCTCGCGAGAGCACGACGGGTCCGACGCCATGAACCCCGCACCCGACTACTCCGCCGCCTACGTCGAGCTCACCACCGACGCGCTCGACGGTCTGGTCGGCACCGGCTTCGTCTTCACCATCGGCCGCGGCAACGAGGTGCAGGAGTCGGCGATCGCAGCCCTCCGTGGGCACGTCGTCGGCGCCGATGCCGAGGCGGTCCTCGCCGACATGGGCGGCACCTGGCGCGCGATGGTGCACGACTCGCAGCTGCGGTGGCTCGGCCCGGAGAAGGGCGTCATGCACATGGCGATCGGCGCCGTGGTGAACGCCCTGTGGGACCTGCGTGCGAAGCGTGCGGGGCAGCCGCTGTGGGCACTGCTCGCCGACCTGCGCCCCGAGGAGCTCGTCGACCTGGTGGACTTCCGGTACCTGACCGACGCGATCACCCCGGCCGAGGCGCTCGAACTGTTCCGCGCCGCCGAACCGATGCGTGCCGAACGTCGAGCGCGCCTGCAGCGTGAGGGCTACCGTGCCTACACGACGACCCCGGGCTGGCTCGGCTACGACGACGAGAAGCTCGCGCGGCTGTGCCGGGAAGCCGTGGACGACGGGTTCACCCAGATCAAGCTGAAGGTCGGCGGCGACGTTGACGAGGACGTCCGACGGATGGGCATCGCCCGTGCCACCGTCGGCCCGGACGTCCGGATCGCGATCGACGCGAACCAGCGCTGGGACGTCGACGAGGCCGTGGCGTGGATCGACCGGCTCCGCCCCTTCGACGTCGCGTGGGTCGAGGAGCCGACGAGCCCGGACGACATCCTCGCCCACGCCGAGATCGCCCGGCGCATCGCCCCGATCCCGGTCGCGACGGGGGAGCACATGGCGAACCGGGTGATCGCGAAGCAGCTGATCCAGGCCGGGTCGATGTCGGTGCTGCAGATCGACGCCACCCGGGTCGCCGGGGTGAACGAGAACCTGGCGATCCTGCTCCTCGCCGCCAAGCACGGCGTCCGTGTGTGCCCACACGCCGGCGGTGTCGGCCTGTGCGAGGCGGTGCAGCACCTGTCGATGTTCGACGCGGTCGCCCTGACCGGCGACCTCGACACCCGGTGCATCGAGTTCGTCGACCACCTGCACGAGCACTTCGTGACCCCGGTCGACGTCCACGACGGCCGCTACTGGCCGCCGACCGCGCCCGGCGCCGGCACCGAGCTGCGTGCCGACACCCTGACCACCCACGCGTTCCCGGACGGCCCGGTCTGGGCCGAGTCCGATCCCGATCGGGTCCCGGACGCCGTCCGGGTCGCCTGAACACCCCACCGCACACCCCATCACCACGACGAAGTGGAGACACCGATGCAACGACGACGTACCGCCGGGCTGGCGGCAGCAGCAGCTGCCGTGCTCGTGCTCACCGGCTGTTCCGCTGGCAGCAACGCCAGCGACGGCCAGTCGAAGGACTCCCTCACCTGGGCCATGTGGATCGCCGGGAAGGAGGACAAGGCCGCGTGGCAGAAGGTCGCCGACACGGTCAAGACCGACGACGACGTGGACGTCTCGATCCAGGGCTCACCCTTCAACGACTACTGGACCAAGCTCCGCACCCAGCTGTCCACCGGTACCGCACCCTGCATCGTGAGCATCCAGTCGCTCCGCGCCGCGAACTACACGGACGTGCTCGTGCCGATCGACGACATGGCGAAGCAGGCCGACCTCGACCTGGGTGAGTACGACCAGACCGGGCTCGACGGCATGAAGGTCGACGGCAAGCTCTACGGGCTGCCGTACGACACCGGCCCCATGGTCATGTTCTACAACAAGGACATCTTCGAGAAGGCGGGCGTCGACGAGCCGAAGCCGGGCTGGACGGTCGACGAGTTCGAGGACGCCGCGAAGGAGCTCAAGGCCGCGGGCACGCCGATCTGGGGCACGAGCGTGGAGGACATCCCCCTGGAGTCGATGATCCTCGGCTACAACGGCGGTCGGGTCATCGACGAGGACGGCACGCTCGACGCCTCGAACGCGGAGTTCGCCGAGGGGCTCGACTGGATCGGCGGCCTCGTCAAGGACGGCTACGCCACACAGGCGAGCACCGACGGTTCCACCGACGACAACGCGTTCGTGTCTGGTGACGTGGCGATGTACAGCGACGGCCCCTGGTCGATCATCAGCCAGAAGGCCAAGGTCAAGTTCGACCTCGGCATCACGACGATCCCCTCGGGAACGGACGGCCCCAGCTCGTTCGCCGCCGGGTCGGGCTTCGGCATCTCGAAGCAGTGCAAGTACCCCGAGCAGGCGTTCAAGGCCATCACCACGATGACGAACGAGGCCACGCTCACCTCGCTCGCCGAGCAGGGTCGCGCCTTCCCGGCACGCACCGCGGCGCAGCAGGCCTGGTACGACAACGCCGGCATCGACGGGGTCGAGGACGCCCTGAAGACCGGGCTCGAGAACGCCACCCCGTTGCCCGGCAACAAGCAGAGCGACCAGCTCAACCAGCTCTTCGCGCAGTACGCCCTGCAGGCGGTGAACGGACAGACCTCCGGCAAGGAGACGATGTCGTCCATCGCGAGCCAGCTCGGCTCGCAGTGACGGGCGTCACCCCCTGACGGACGGAAGGCGCGGGTGGACCCCGCCCCGCGCCTCCCGGCCTGTCCCATCCCCTGACCAGGACCGCGCGAACGACGAGGAGGTCGTCGCATGACCACCATCCAGGACCCACCCGCCGAGGCGGCGCTGCCCGCCCCCGCGGTCGCGGTCGCGACCGGCGCAGCCCCGCGCCGGAAGGACAGCGGCGCCGATGCCGAGCTCGGCCGCCGCTCCTGGTGGGGCGCCGCCTTCGCCGCTCCGCACTCGATCGGCCTCGTCGTGTTCACGGCGTTCCCGATCCTCGCGTCGCTCGTCGTGAGCTTCATGAACTGGCCGATGCTCGGCGAACGCTCGTGGGCCGGCCTGTCGAACTACGCGCAGCTCTTCTCCGACCCGATCTTCCGCACCGTGACGCTGAACACCGTGCTGTTCGTCGTGCTCTACGTGCCGCTCAACCTGGTCGTGTCCCTCGGACTCGCGGCCTGGCTCACGCCGAAGATCCGCCACCGGCACGTCTTCCGAGTGCTGTTCTTCATCCCGACCATCACGCCGATCGTCGCGAACGTCGTCGTCTGGCGGATGCTGTACCAGCCGGGCGGTGCCATCGACGCGACGCTGCAGTCGACCGTCGGCGTGAACGCCCCGAACTTCCTGGCCGACGACAACTGGGCCATGCTCGCCGTCGTCGCGATGAGCGTCTGGCAGGGGTTCGGCTACAACATGCTGATCTTCTCGGCGGCGCTCGACTCGGTGCCGGAGAACCAGATCGAGGCTGCGCAGCTCGACGGGGCGAACGCCTGGCAGATGTTCTGGCGGATCAAGTTCCCGCTCATCTCGCCGTCGATCTTCTTCGCGACGATGATGACCCTGATCACCTCGTTCCAGGTGTTCGTGCAGCCGTTCGTCCTGACGAAGGGCGGCCCCGGCACCGCGACCGAGACCCTGGTGCAGTACATCTACAACACGGGGTTCCAGACCCAGCAGCTCGGACTCGCATCGGCCGGGGCGTGGGTGCTGTTCGTCATCATCCTCGGCATCACGGCCATCCAGTTCCTCGGACAGAAGCGGTGGGTGCACTATGAGTGAGCTGACCTCGTCCAACCGGACGATCAACCCGCGGGCGCTGCCCCGCGCGCACCGGCAGACCGGCCGGGTGCGCCACGCGGTGGGCTACGTGCTGCTCTGCCTGGTGGCCCTGCTGTTCGTCTCGCCGCTCATCTACATGGTGGCGACGAGTCTGAAGCCGTCGGCCGACGTGTTCACGACCCCGCCGACGCTCTGGGGCTCGTCCATCGAGTGGGGCAACTACGCACAGGCGTTCACGTACCTGCCGTTCGCCCGGTTCATCCTGAACGGCGTCTTCGTCGCCGCGGCCGGCACGGCGATCAACGTCGCCGTCGCGGTGCTGTCCGGCTACGCGTTCTCGCGACTGCGGTGGCGCGGCCGGAACACGGTGTTCGTCCTGTTCCTGGCGACGCTGATGATCCCGCAGGACGTCCTCGTCATCCCGATGTACGTGATGATGCAGGGCTTCGGGTGGGTCGACACGTTCCAGGCGCTCATCATCCCGTGGGCGTTCACGGCACTCGGCGCGTTCCTGGTGCGGCAGTTCTTCCTCACCGTGCCGCAGGAGCTCGACGACGCCGCCCGGGTGGACGGAGCCGGAGCGATCCGGACGTTCTTCTCGGTGATGCTCCCGCTGGCCCGACCGACGATGGCGGTCCTCGCCGTGTTCTCGTTCATCGCGTACTGGAACTCGTTCCTCTGGCCGCTCGTCATCGTCAACGACGTCGAGGCCCGTGGCACCATCCCGCTCGGCCTGCAGCAGTTCTTCGGGCAGCAGGGCTCCGAGTGGAACCTCGTGATGGCGGCCTCGGTGATCTCGATGCTGCCCACGGTGGTCCTGCTGATCCTGCTCCAGAAGCACCTCGTCAAGGGGATCGTCACCAGCGGTCTCGGCGGCCGGTGACACCGCCGACCGTCACCCTCTCGTCCTCCACTGAAAGGAACACTGGCCTCATGACCATCACCGCACCTGCCGAGCCGCAGACCGCGACCGACTCCGCGGGGTTCCCCGCGTGGTTCTCCCACGACCGGTTCGGCATGTTCATCCACTGGGGGCTGTACGCCCTGCCGGCACGGCACGAGTGGGTGAAGAACCGCGAACGGATCACCGACGAGGACTACCAGAAGTACTTCGACCACTTCGACCCGGACCTGTTCGACGCCGCGGACTGGGCACGTCGGGCACGGCAGGCGGGAATGAAGTACGTCGTCCTCACCACGAAGCACCACGAGGGCTTCTGCCTGTGGGACACCGCCCTGACCGACTACAAGTCCACGAACACCCCGTTCGGCCGTGACATCGTGCGCGAGTTCGTCGACGCCGTCCGTGCCGAGGGGCTGCGGGTCGGCTTCTACCACTCGCTCATCGACTGGCACCACCCGGACTTCACCGTCGACGGCGTGCACCCCCGGCGCGACGACGGCGAGCAGGCGATCGCAGCGCTGAACGAGGGCCGCGACATGTCGCGCTACCGCGAGTACCTCCACGGTCAGGTCGAGGAGCTGCTCACCGACTACGGGCAGATCGACTACCTGTTCTACGACTTCTCGTACCGGGACAACGACCACGAGGACATCTGGGGCGGCAAGGGCCGGGACGAGTGGGGGTCCGAGGAACTCATGGCGCTGACGAAGCGGCTGCAGCCCGGCATCATCGTGAACGACCGGCTCGACATCCCCGGTGACCTGGTCACCCCCGAGCAGTACCAGCCCGACAAGCCGATGGAGGTCGACGGCGTCCCGGTGCCGTGGGAGGCCTGCCAGACGCTGAACGGCTCGTGGGGCTACGACCGCGACAACCTGAACCTGAAGGCGGTCGACCTGCTCGTCCGCATGCTCGTCGACGGCGTCTCGAACAACGGGAACATGCTGCTCAACATCGGCCCGACCGGTCGCGGCGAGTTCGACGGGGTCTCGGGGCAGACGCTCGACGGCATCGGGACGTGGATGCACCAGCACGCTCGCTCGGTGTACGGGGCGGGGCCGTCGCGGTTCGTCGCCCCACGGAACACCGTCTACACGCAGAACGGCAACCGCCTGTACCTGCACCTGTTCGCGTGGCCGTTCGAGCACGTGCACCTGCCCGACCTCGCCGGCCGGGTGGCGTACGCGCAGCTGCTCAACGACGCGTCGGAGATCCACTTCCGCGAGATCCCGCCGGGCACCCGGGCGCAGAACACCGGGCTCGGCGGCCAGCCCGCCGGCACGCTCACCCTGACGCTGCCGATCGTGCGGCCCGACGTCGCCGTGCCCGTCGTCGAGCTGTTCCTGCGCGACTGATGCAGCGGATCCTGACGCGGACACGACTGCGGGCCGGGAACGAGGCGGCGTACGACACCGTGCACACCTCGGTCCCGCCCGCGCTCGCGGCACGCCTGCGCGAGGCCGGGGTGCACGACTGGACGATCTGGCGGGACGGGCTCGACCTGGTCCACCTGATCGAGGTCGAGGACCACCGGGCGATGCGCCGGGCGCTCGCCGACGACCCGGTCAACGCCGAGTGGCAGGAGACGATCAACCCGCTGCTCGAGGCGGACGACGACTACTCGGGCGACGACGACGGGATCCCGCGGGTCTGGTCGCTGTCGGACCAGGTGCACCACGTGGATCAGGTGGACCCGTGACGGCCCTCGACCTGGACCGCGGCCCGTTCTGGTTCGGCGGGGCCGGCATCGGCAACCTGCTCCGTCCGGTGTCCGACGACGACGCCCGCGCCACGGTCGACGCCGCATGGGACGCCGGGGTCCGCGGGTTCGACACCGCCCCGCACTACGGCCTGGGGCTGTCCGAACGGCGGCTCGGTGCGGCGCTCGCCGGACGCCCCCGGCAGGACTTCCTCGTGTCGACGAAGGTCGGGCGGGTGCTCGTGCCCGGGCGCGGCGACGGCGACGACCTGGCGTCCGGGGGCTTCGCGGTGCCGGACGACACCGTGCGGCAGTGGGACCCGTCGCCGGCGGGCGTCCGGCGCTCGCTCGACGAGTCGCTCGGCCGGCTCGGGCTCGACCACGTCGACGTCGCCTACCTGCACGACCCGGACGTGTACTCGCTCACGGACGGCCTGACCCAGGCGCTGCCGACGCTCGCCGAGCTCCGTGACGATGGCGTGGTGCGGGCGGTCGGCGTCGGGTCGAACTCCGTCGAGGCGCTGTCGGCGGCCGTCGACACCGGACTCTGCGACGTCGTCATGCTCGCCGGCCGGTACACCCTGCTCGAGCAACCGGCTGCGGCACTCGTCGACCGGTGCGCGTCGCTGGGCGTCGCGGTCGTGGCGGTCGGGGTCTACAACTCGGGGTTGCTCGGCCAGGAGCGGCCCGCCGTGGGTGCGACGTACGACTACGCCGAGGCCTCCGCGCAGCTGCTCGCCCGAGCCAACGCCGTCGCCGACGTCTGCGAGCGCCACGGAGTCACGCTGCCCGAGGCCGCGCTGGCCTTCCCGCGCCGGGCTGCGGCGGTCGCGGCGATCGCGCTCGGGGTGCAGTCCGCCGACCAGGTGCGCTCGAACGTCGCACGCGCCGCCGCCGACGTGCCGGAGGCGCTGTGGGACGACCTTCGCGCGGCGGGCCTGCTCGCGGCCTGAGTCACGGACGACGAAAGTCACCCCGATCCACGTCGTTGCGTGGTTCGGGGTGACTTCAGTGGTGTGCCGGTCGGACCGGCGGCGTGGTGCCTAGCGGCGCGAACCGCGGCCGGCGACGCGCGTGTAGATGAACAGCACGATGATCGCGCCGATGATCGAGCCGATGATGCCGGCCGGCTGGAAGAAGCCGGCCGGCGGCGTGGTGCCTAGCGGCGCGAACCGCGGCCGGCGACGCGCGTGTAGATGAACAGCACGATGATCGCGCCGATGATCGAGCCGATGATGCCGGCCGGCTGGAAGAAGCCGGCCGGCGGCGTGGTGCCTAGCGGCGCGAACCGCGGCCGGCGACGCGCGTGTAGATGAACAGCACGATGATCGCGCCGATGATCGAGCCGATGATGCCGGCCGGCTGGAAGAAGCCGGCCGGCGGCGTGGTGCCTAGCGGCGCGAACCGCGGCCGGCGACGCGCGTGTAGATGAACAGCACGATGATCGCGCCGATGATCGAGCCGATGATGCCGGCCGGCTGGAAGAAGCCGTCCATCGGGTCGTGCTGGAAGATCAGGAACCCGAGGAACCCGCCGACGAACGATCCGACGATGCCCAGGACGATCGTCATGAGGATGCCGATGTTCTGCTTGCCGGGGATGATGAGCCGGGCGAGAGCGCCGGCGATGAGTCCGATGATGATCAAGCTGATGATGAGACCGAGCACGGTGTCCTCCTCGTGGGTGCGGTTGCCGCGGCATGGTTGCCGGAGTCAGGGCCGAGGACCGACACAACTCCGAGGTTCCTGGGAGCATTGCCGGGTTCAGTCGAGGGAGCGCCGCAACCAGCGCTCGACACCTTCGACGTGCGACACGACGAGGGCCTGCACGAGCTGCGGATCCCGGCGCCGGATCGCGTCGACGATGGCGGCGTGCTCGTCGAGGGTCCGCTGCACCGACCCGTTCTGCGTCAGTCCGCGCCACACCCGCACCCGCACCGTCTTGCTCGACAGCGCGTCGAGCAGCCCGGACAGGTACTGGTTGCCGCCGATGCCCGCGATGGTCGAGTGGAACAGCAGGTCGTGGGCGACGAGGTCCTCGACGCCGGTGTCCTCGCCGACGGACTGCATCAGGGTCGCGAGCTCGTCGATCTGCTGTTCCGTGGCGCGGGCCGTCGCCAGGACGGCGGACGCCGGTTCCAGGATGCGGCGCACCTCGAGCAGGTCGACGAGCGACCGGTCGTGGTGCATGTCGACGACGAACGACACCGCCTCGAGCAGGACGCCCGGTTCGAGCGACGTCACGTAGGTGCCGTCGCCGCGCCGGACGTCGAGCACGCGGATGAGCTCGAGCGCCTTCACGGCTTCGCGGAGACTGTTGCGGGACAGTCCGAGCGACTCGCTCAGTTCCTTCTCGGGCGGGAGGCGCTGGCCGGGTTGGAGCTCGCCGCTCACGATCATCTGCTGGATGCGTGCGATCGCATCGTCGGTCAACGACGCCACGTCACCACCTCCTGTGGACCCGGCCGCGTGCGCGACGGGACGTCCCGACGATACCCGGGGCGGGCCTCCAGGCCGGTGCGGCGGAGCCGCTGGGCGACCATCAGGCCGGCCGCAGCCGGAGCGCCTGCATCCCGCCGTCGACCGCCAGCTCGACGCCCGTCGTCGACCGGGCGAGCGGGCTCGTCAGGTAGGCGACCGCCTCGGCGACCTCCGCCGCCTGCACCAGGCGTCCGTGCGGCTGGCGTGCCTCGAGCGCGGCGCGTTCGGCGGCCGGGTCGTCCGCGGACGACAGGAGTCGCGCGATCCACGGGGTGTCCGCGGTGCCCGGGTTGACGGCGTTGACGCGGATGCCCTCGCGGACGTGGTCGGCGGCCATCGCGCGGGTGAGCGCGGAGATCGCCCCCTTCGTGGCGGAGTAGAGCGCCCGCTGGGGCAGCCCGGCGGTGGCCGCGACGGAGCACGTGTTGACGATGCTCGCGCTGTCCGACGCTCGGAGGTGGGGGAGCGCGGCGCGGGACAGGCGCACGGCGCCGAGGACGTTGACCTCGTACACGCGGCGCCACTCGTCGTCGGTGTTGTCCTCGACCGTCCCCTGGGCGCCGATGCCGGCGTTGTTCACGAGCACGTCGAGACCGCCGAGCTGGTCGACGGCCGACGCGACGGCGGCACGGACGGACTCGTCGGACGACACGTCGCAGGTGACGGAGACGAGTCCGTCGGCAGCGGACGGCTGCAGGTCGAGCACGGCGACCGCCGCGCCGCGCTCCTGCAGTGCGGCCGCGATGGCCGCGCCGATACCGGAGGCGCCGCCGGTGACGATCGCGCGGAGACCCGCGTGGGTGCTGGGCATCCCGGTCGCGGTCGTGTCGGTCATCAGGCTGCTCCCACTGTCTGGCGCTGCGAGCCGAGCCCGTCGGCGGTGAGCTCGACCACGTCGCCGGGCTGCAGGTACGGCGCGTGCCCAGCCAGGGCGACCCCGGCCGGGGTGCCCGTGCTGATGACGTCGCCCGGGTACAGCACCATGAACTGCGACAGGTACCGGACGATCTCGACGGGTCGGAAGATCATGTCCGCCGTGGTGCCGTCCTGCCGCACCTCGCCGTTGACGGTGAGCCGGAGTGCGAGCGCCGCCGGGTCGACCTGGTCGGGGGTGACCAGCCACGGGCCGAGCGGGTTGAACGTCTCGCAGGACTTCCCCTTGTCCCACTGCCCGCCGCGCTCGAGCTGGAATGCCCGTTCGGAGACGTCGTTGGCGATGGCGTAGCCGGCGATGCAGGCGCTCGCGGCCTCGTCGGAGTCGCAGTAGCGGGCGGTCTGCCCGATGACGACGGCGAGTTCGATCTCCCAGTCGGTCTTCTCGCTGCCGCGGGGGATCAGGACCTCGTCGTCCGGGCCGATCACCGTCATCGGGTCCTTCATGAACACGATCGGCTCGGTCGGGATCTCGGCGCCGGTCTCGGCGGCGTGGTCGCGGTAGTTCAGGCCGATGCAGACGACCTTGCCGGGACGGGCCACCGGTGCACCGCGGCGGAGGCCCTCGGCGCCGGGCAGCGCTCGGAGGTCCCCGGCGCTCCGCGCGTGCCGGACGCGGGCGACCGGGTCGGACGCCAGGAAGGCCCCGCCGATGTCGGTCGTGATCGGGCGGAGGTCGAGGACCTCGCCGTCGGTGTCGACCGCGACGGGGATCTCGCCGCCCGCGGGGCCGAGTCGTGCGAACTGCATCGTTCCTCGCTCTCCGGCTGCACCGGCGCAACCAGAGACATCCTATGTCTGCGCCGGGTTGCCGACAAGGTCGCGGGTGCTGAGGGTCCTCCCATGCAGGTACGTGCGCTCCGCCGTCCCGCTCAGCACCGACTGCCGTTCGTCAGGGGTCAGGTCGGCCAGTGCGTCGGTGGTCCGCCGCACCACGTCGTCGTAGGTCGTGGCGAGCGTCGAGACGGGCCAGTCCGAACCGAACAGCGACCGCTCCGGGCCGAACCGCTCGACCACGGCACGCACGTACCGGTCGACGGGCTGTTGGCGCCACTCCGGTCCGGCCTCGGTGGACAGTCCGGACACCTTGCAGGCCACGTTCGGACGCGTAGCGAAGTCGTCGATCCGGGCCGCCCACCCGGGGTCCCCGCCCGCGATGTCGGGTTTGCCGGCGTGGTCGAGGACGAACGATCCCTCGGGCACGGCGTCGAGCAGTGCGAGGGCAGCGCGGTGCTCACGCGCGCGGACGAGCACGTCGAACACCAGGCCGGCGGCGGCCACCGCACGGACTCCGCGGACGACCTCGGGCCGGGCGAGCCAGTCCGGGTCCGGTTCGTCGTGCGCCTGGTGGCGGATGCCGACCAGGCGGGTGCTGGCTGGCCGTTTGCCCGCCAGCTGGCTGCTGGCCGGCCGGCCCCCGCCGGACCCCGCGATCAGTGCGGCGATCCGGTCGACGACGTCCGGGGCGGTCAGGTCCACCCAGCCGACGACCCCGGCGACCGGCTCGGGCTGCTCGAGGAGCCAGGCGGTCTCGCCGGGGTCGTGCACGGCCTGCACGACGATCGTCCGGGTGACGTCGGTGCTCCGGGCGGCGGCGCGGAGGTCGTCCACGTCGAACCGGCGGCGGATCGGAGCGACCGAGTCGTCCATCCAGGGGTACGGCCGGTCGGCGGGATCCCACAGGTGGTGGTGAGCGTCGATGATCACGCGCTCATGATGCCCGATTCATCCGATGTCCGCCCGGGGGTGCCGGTGCGGCGACCGCTCGCGCTCAGCGACACCTCACGCGCCACAGTGCCCTGAGGTGTCGTTGGGCGCGTGGAGTCGCAGCGGCCAGTGGCGATCAGACGACGCCGGAGGCCTCGAGCTCGGCCCGCAGCTCGGCGTCCGACGGCTCGACGAAGTGCTTGCCGTTGGGCAGCACCACGACGGGGATGTTCTTCCGGCCGCTGATCGCCTCGGCACGGTCGGCCGCGGACAGGTCCTGCTCCACGTCGACGTACTCGTAGTCCACGCCGAGGGTGTCGAGCAGCGCCTTGGACCGACGGCAGTCGCGGCACCAGTCGGCACCGAACATGGTCACGCGGTCGGGGGCAGTCGTCGCATCGCTCATGTGCAGAGAGTACGTCGGAGCGCCCCCGGGCATTCCCGGAGCGCCGCCGGACCCGCGCCCCGCTCGCCCTACGATTGGCACATGCCGCCAGCACCCGATCCCGCGACGCTGGCCTGGGCCTCGGCGGCCGTCCGGCGCTTCGCCGCCGCGACCAACCTGCTCGTCGCCGCCCGACGGTTCCGCATCGTCGGTGGCGACCCCCGTGACGCCGCGGCACTGCGGCACCTGCTGACCGCACTCGGGGCGCGCGAGGCCGAGCAGCCGAACCACCAACACCAGCACCAGCAGCACCCGTCCGACCTCGTCGACCAGCTCTGGTGTCTCGGCACGCCCGAGGAATCGACGCCCGCGGTCGAGCAGGCCGCCGACCGCCCGCGCGGCACCCCGCTGGTCGTCATCGATGCCGGCCGGCACATGCCCGCCGTCGACGAGGACGCCTTCGGTCCCGTCACACCCGCCCGCCCCGGCGTCCTCGCAGTCCCGATGCTCTCCGACGACGTCTTCCTCGTCTCCACCGGCCGCGACCCCGAGGACGACCCCGCAGCGGACGCCCGCCTGCGCTGGGCACGACGTTCCATGCCCGTCGCCCGGTCGGTCGCCGCGGAACTCCGCGACGGCGGACTCCTGCGCGGCACCCGCATCGGCGTCGCGATGTTCCTCGAGCCCAAGACGGCGGTGCTGAGCCTGCTCCTCCGTGACGCCGGCGCCGAGGTCGTCGTCTACGCCCACGCCGACGAGACCGACGACGCCGTCGCCGACGCACTGCGGTCCGCCGGCCTGACGGTGTTCGCGAGCAGCACGGCGACGCTCCCCGAGCAGAAGCAGCTGGCCCTCGCGATGCTCGACACCGCGCCGCACATCCTGCTCGACGACGGCTCGCACGTCATCCGGCTCGCCCACCAGGAACGCCCCGACCTGCTGCCGACGATGCTCGGCGCGGCCGAGGAGACCACGAGCGGCCTGCGGCCCCTGCGTGTGCTGGCAGCGCGCGGCGAGCTCGGCATCCCGGTGATCGCGGTGAACGACGCCCGCACCAAGACGTTCTTCGACAACCGCTACGGCACCGGGCAGTCGACGGTGTTCGCGGTGCTCGACCTGGTCGACGGGCTCGCGTCCGGCACACACCGGGCGATGCCGGGAGGCGCGGCGGTCGTCGCCGGGTTCGGGCACGTCGGCGAGGGGGTCGCCCTGGTGCTCACCGCCCTCGGGTTCCGGGTGACGGTCGCCGAGACCGACCCGGTCCGCGCCCTGCAGGCGCGGTTCGCCGGGTACGCCGTGGCCCCGCTCGTCGAGGCGGTGCGTGACGCCGACCTCGTGATGAGCGCCACCGGGGTGCCGGACACCATCGACCTCGAGGTGCTCCGGGCCTGCGCCGACGGTGCGGTCCTCGCCGTCGCCGGCGGGGTCGACCAGGAGATCGCCGTCGACGACGCGCTCGCCGCCGGGGCCCGGCGCCAGGACGTGGGGCCGAAGGCCGAGCGGTTCGTGTTCCCCGGGGTCGACGGTGGGCCGATCGTGCTCGACGACGGTGGCTGCATCAACATCACCGCGGCCGAGGGCAACCCGGTCGAGATCATGGACCTGTCGTTCGCCGTGCAGCTCGGCGCCGTCCGGATGCTCCTGGAGCGCGGCGACGAGCTGGAGCGTGCCGTCGTGCCGATCGAGCCCGCGGTCGACGACGTGACCGCCCGCGCGGCGCTCGCCGCCTTCGGGAGCCGACCCGTGCCTCCCGGCCTCCCCGCTGAGCACCCGGCGGACCGCGAGCCGGACGTCCGGACGCACCGTTTCGGAGACCCGGCGTGAGCGCCCGACAGCACCCGGTCACGGTGCACTCGGCGCGCGTCGTCGTCCCGATGACGGCGCCACCGATCGCGGACGGCGCGGTCGCCGTGCAGGACGGCCGGATCCTGCACGTCGGCGACCGGTCGTGGGTCATCGACCAGCTCACCGGGTCCGACGCGACCTTCACCGAGCGGCAGTGGCGTGGCGCGCTCCTGCCCGGACTCGTGAACGCGCACTCGCACCTCCAGTACACCGGCATGGCCAGTGTCGGCCGACGGCAGTACAGCGGGTTCGAGGACTGGGCCGCAGCGTTCAACGTCGACTACGCCGAACCGCACGACTGGCGGGCCGAAGCCGCGGACGGTGCACGGGCGTCGATCCTGGCCGGCGTCACGAGCATCGCGGACATCGTCACCGACATCGAGGCCTCGACCGCCCTGCAGGACGCCGGCCTCGGCGGCATCGCGTACTGGGAGGTGATGGACTGGGAGAACGACGCCTGGCAGTCGCACGGACGCGACCAGGTGCTCGACGAACTCGACCGGATCCCCACGACGCCCGGAGCCGGCCTGTCCCCGCACGCGCCGTACTCGCTCGAGGTCGCCCCGCTGCTCGAGCTCCCCGACATCGTGCGGCAGCGCGGTCTGCGACTGCACCTGCACCTCGGTGAAGCGGCGTTCGAGGGGGAGCGCACCGCCCTCGGTCCGGTCCCCGGGCTCGACGGGGTCGACGGCGTCGGCCACGGGAACGACTGGCACCTGGCGAACGTGCCGTCGTTCCGGGCGCTACGGGCCCTCGGCTTCGGTGCGAGCGCGACCGCGTTCGTCGACCGCCTCGGCGTGCTCGGGCCGGACTGCCACATCGCCCACGGGGTGTACATGACCGCCGCCGACCGGGCCCTCCTGCGTGCCCGGGGCACCGCCGTCGCACTGTGCCCGCGGTCGAACGCCGTCATCGGCCTCGACCCGCCGCCCGTCGCCGACTACCTGCGCGAGGGCAGCCCGATCGCGATCGGTACCGACTCCCTGTCGTCGTCGCCGTCCCTCGACCTGATGGCCGACGTCACCGCGCTCCACCGCATCGCTCGTGCCCAGGGCTACGGGCACCGTGACCTGCACGAGCGGCTGCTCGCGGCGGCGACCCTCGGTGGTGCGCACGCGATGGGCCTCGCCGTCGGGTCGGACCGCATCGGGCACCTCGCCGTCGGGGCGCGCGCCGACCTGGCGGTCTTCGACGTCGACGCCCGGACCGTGCCGGACGCGCTCGCCGAGCTCGTCGAGGACGGCGCCGGGCGGGCGGCCGCCACCGTGATCCGTGGGGTCGTCCGCGCCGCGGCGGGCGTCGTCACCGAACCGGCTTCCCCGCACATGGACGTCCCCGCACCGCACCAGGAGGAACGATGACCGAGTCCGCACCCCACCCCGGAATGGCCGCGCGCCGAACCGTCACCGGTGAGCTGATCGAGTGGCTCGACGTGCCGAAGCGCGCGATCGCCCTCGGCATGGAACCGCACCCCGAGGGCGGCTGGTACGTCCGCACCTGGACCTCGCCGGCGACGGTCACCACCCCCGCGGGGGACCGTCCCGCCGCCACCCTGATCCACTTCCTGCTGCCCCCGGGCGAGGCCTCCGCCTGGCACCGGGTCACGAGCGACGAGATCTGGATGTGGCACGGGCCGGACACCGTCGACCTGCAGCTCGGCGGCGACGGTGACGTCCCCGAGCCCGGTGCGACGATCACGCTCGGCCCGGACGCCGGACGCGACCGGGTGAACGACGCGCAGGCGTTCGTGCGCGGCGGGGTGTGGCAGCGGACGATCCCGGGCGACGGCGAGGTGCTGCTGAGCTGCCTGGTGTCGCCGGGCTTCTCGTTCGACGACTTCACGATGGCCGACGATGGAGACCCTGCCGTCGAGTTGCACCGCGACACCGTTTCGCGTTGGTATCCCACCGCGAAGTACACTTCGACCTGCCCCCACCCCCCTCGCACGAAGGCCCGACCGTGACCCGTCCCCTCCGCTTCACCCTCGCCGTCGCCACCGCCGCGGTCGCCGCCCTCGCCCTGTCGGCCTGCTCCGCCGGGGGCAGCAGCAACGCCGACGGCACCGTGACCGACGGCAAGCTCACGATCGCCACCGGTGACCCGGCGTACTCGCCCTGGGTCGAGGACAACAAGCCGCAGTCAGGCAAGGGCTTCGAGTCCGCCGTGGCCTACGCGGTCGCGAAGGAGATGGGCTACGGCAAGTCCGACGTCGTCTGGAAGCGCAGCACCTTCGACAGCGCCATCGCGCCGGGCCCGAAGGACTGGGACCTCAACGTCCAGCAGTTCTCGATCGACGCGAAGCGCAAGAAGGCCGTCGACATGTCGAGCGCCTACTACACGACGACCCAGGCGGTCGTGACGACCTCCGGGTCGAAGGCCGCCGGCGACACCACGATCGCTGCCCTCAAGCAGGACGCGATCGGCGTCGCGACCGGTTCGACGAGCATCGCGAGCGTCAAGGACGTCCTCGGTGTCACGCCGCAGGTGTTCAACTCCAACGACGACGCCGTGCTCGCGCTCAAGTCCGGGCAGATCGACGCGATCGTCACCGACCTGCCGACGGCGTTCTACATGGCCTCGGCCCAGGTCGACGACGGCACCGTGTCCGCGCAGTTCCCCGACGACGGCAAGGGCGACCAGTTCGGCTTCGTCCTGCCGAAGGACTCGGAGCTGACGAGCAAGGTCGACAAGGCCCTGAAGACCCTCGACGACGACGGCACCCTGCGGGACCTGCAGACCAAGTGGCTGTCGTCGGAGACCGGCACGCCGGTCCTGAAGTAACCGGATGACCCTGCCAGCAGGGGCCGGCACTCCGGTCGCCGCACCCGCGCCGAGCCAGGTCGAGCTCGAGCGTCGGCTCTACCGCCGCCAGCGTGGCCGTCGCTCGGTCGTGGTGTCGGTCGTCTCCACCCTGGTCGTGCTCGCCGTCGTGTACTTCGGCGTCGTGAACACCCCCGGCTGGGCGGCGGTGCAGCAGTCGTTCTTCGACCCGCAGACCGCGGTCGACACGTTCCCGGACATCCTGCTGGGCCTCTGGCTGAACGTCCGGATCCTGTTCTTCAGCGCCATCGGCGTCGCCGTGTTCGGCACGCTGCTCGCGGTCGTCCGCGGCCTGCGCAACCCGGTGTTCTTCCCGCTGCGGATGCTCGCGACCGGCTACACGGACCTGTTCCGTGGCCTGCCGCTCATCATCGTGCTCTACCTGGTGGGCTACGGCATCCCCGGGCTCGGGGTGTTCCCGCGGCTCCCCGCCGAGGTCTGGGGCACGATCGCGATCACCCTGACCTACTCGTCGTACATCGCCGAGGTGCTCCGCGCCGGCATGGAGGCCGTGCACCCCTCGCAGCGCCTGGCCGCCCGGTCGCTTGGACTCTCGCACGCCAAGACACTGCGGCTCGTGGTGCTGCCGCAGGCGATCCGCAAGGTCACCCCGGCGCTGATGAACGACTTCGTGTCGATGCAGAAGGACGTCGGTCTGGTGTCGATCCTCGGGGCCGTCGACGCGGTCCGCTCCGCCCAGATCGCGCAGGCCGAGACCTACAACTTCACGCCGTACTTCGTCGCCGGGCTGCTGTTCGTGGTGATCAGCCTGCCGCTGATCCGCGTCACGGACGCGATCGCGCGTCGCCAGCAGCGGCGCGAGCAGATCGGAGGGACCGTATGAGCGAGGCCGGCCTGGAGGCCCGTGGTGCGTCCGGTACGGACGCCGCGGTCCTCGAACTGCGCGGGTTGCGCAAGGCCTTCGGCGAGCACGAGGTCCTGCGCGGGATCGACCTGACGGTCCACCGGCACCAGGTCATCTGCGTCATCGGGGCTTCGGGCTCCGGCAAGTCGACGCTGCTCAAGACGGTCAATCTGCTCGAGGGCATCGACGACGGCGAGATCCTGCTGCAGGGCACGGACATCGCCGACCCGCGCGTCGCCGTCGACGCCGTGCGGGCGCGCATCGGCGTGGTGTTCCAGCAGTTCAACCTGTTCCCGCACATGAGCGTGCTCGACAACGTCACGCTCGCCTCCCGCCAGGTGCACGGCATCGGACGGGCCCAGGCCGAGGACACCGCGCGCCGGCTGCTCGACCGGATCGGCCTCGCTTCGTTCGCCGATGCGTACCCCGACCGCCTGTCCGGCGGGCAGCAGCAGCGCGTCGCGATCGTCCGGGCGATCGCGTCGGACCCGGAACTCCTGCTGCTCGACGAGGTCACGAGCGCCCTCGACCCGCAGCTCGTGGGCGAGGTGCTCGACCTGGTCACCGAGCTGAAGCGGCAGGGTTCGACGATCCTGATGACGACGCACGAGATGCACTTCGCGCGGAACGTCGCCGACCGGATCGTGTTCCTGCACCGCGGCGAGGTCGTCGAACAGGGTTCCCCCGCCGACGTCCTCGACCACCCGCAGCACCCGGCGCTCGTCGAGTTCCTCGCCCGCGTGCACGCCTAGGGCGTCAGCAGCACCTTGCCGATCACCTCGCCGTCGCGCACGCGGCGGTGGGCCTCCTCGACCTCGGCCAGGGGCAGCACCGAGTCGATGACCGGGCGCACCCGGCCGTCGGCGACCAGCGGCCATACGTTGTAGCGGACCGCCTCGACGATCGCGGCCTTCTCGGCGAGCGGCCGTGCGCGCAGGGTCGTGCCGCTGATCGTCGCGCGCTTCCGCATCAGCACCCCGAAGTCGAGCTCGGCGGTGCGGCCGCTGCCCGAGGCGATGACCGCGATGTGCCCGTTCGGGGCGAGGGCCTGCAGGTTCCGCTCCAGGTAGGACGGTCCGACGATGTCGAGCACCACGTCGACGCCGACACCGTCGGTGAACGCCATGACGCGCTCCACGAAGTCCTCGGTGCGGTGGTCGACCACCAGGTCGGCGCCGAGCTCACGGGACGCGGCGACCTTGCGGTCGCCGCCGCTCGTCGCGATCACCGTCGCACCGAGGGCCTTCGCCCACAGCACCGCGTGTGACCCCATGCCGCCGGTACCGCCGTGCACCAGGAGCGTCTGCCCCGGTCGGAGCCCGGCGAGCATGCCGATGTTGGAATAGACGGTGCAGGCGGCCTCGGGCAGCCCGGCCGCCTCGACCAGGTCGACGCCATCGGGGACCGGCAGCACCTGCGTGACCGGCGCGACCACGAGTGCCGCGTACCCGCCGCCGGAGAGCAGCGCGCACACCCGGTCGCCCACCGCCACGGTCGTGACGCCCGCACCGACGGCCCGCACGGTGCCGGAGACCTCGAGCCCGAGGATCTGCGAGGCTCCGGGCGGCGGCGGGTAGTTCCCCGCGCGCTGCTGCAGGTCGGCGTTGTTGACGCCGGCAGCGGCGACCTCGATCAGGACCTCGTCCCTACCGGGTTCCGGGTCGGGCAGGTCGGTGACGGACATGGAAGCGTCGTCGAACGTGATGGCTCGCATGCCCTCGACGGTACGCGCCACGTGCCTTCGGCCGGGTGCCGGTCGCCCACAACCCGGCCGGTCCCCCTGTGGATGTTCCCTGTACGCTCGATGACGGATCTGCACCTCATCCGGGGGAGTGCGGACAGATCGAGGGGGACTCTCCACCATGCCCAAGAAGCTCATCGCGCTGGCCACCGCCGGCCTCGCACTCACGCTGCTCGCCGGTTGCTCGACCGGGCCGTCCAAGGCCGAGCAGTGCACGCAGTTCGAGAAGACCGTCAAGTCCGCCGCCCAGGGCGTCCAGTCCGAGGCCGCGAACCTGCAGTCCGACCCGGACGCCGCCGTCACGAAGCTCAAGGAGCTCGACGAGAAGATCTCCGACGGCGTCGACGACCTGTCGGACGACGACCTGAAGGCCAAGGGCGACGCCTTCGAAGAGGCGTACGGCGACCTGGTCGACGACATCGAGGACATCGCCGACGACCCGCAGTCTGCCGACGTCTCGGCCCTGACGAAGTCCAGCACCAAGGTGCAGGACGCCGGCAACGCGTTCCAGAAGGAGTGCAACTCCTGATGCGCCGTACCCTCACGGCGCTCGCCACCGCCGGCCTCGCGCTCACGCTGCTCGCCGGCTGCTCGGGCGGCGACGGCGGTTCGTCCGACGGCGGCTCCTCCAGCGGCGACTCGGGCTCGTCCAGCGCCCCGTCGGCCTCGAAGACCGCCGCAGCAGCACCCGCCCAGACCAAGCAGGAAGCCTGCTCGCTGCTCGAGAACGAACTCGCGTCGTTCCTCAAGGAGCAGGGTTCGAGCTCCGCCCCGGCCGAGCCGAAGGCCCGTGCGGCGCTCGTCGACGAGTTCGTCCAGCGCATCGACTCGGCGCTGACGAAGGTCTCGAACGACCAGGTGCACGACACGTTCGAGGACTTCTCCGGCGCGGCCAAGGGCTACAGCTCGGCCATCCGCTCCGGCGCGGCCGAGGACTCCACCGAGGTCACGAAGGCCCAGTCCGAGGTGCAGACCACGCTCGACCAGGTCTCGGCGGTCTGCCCCGCCAAGAGCTGAGCGGGCACACGCCCGGCCACGCACGACGACGCCCCGCCGCTCCTGGACCAGGAACGGCGGGGCGTCGTGCTTCCCCCGTCGGGGGAACGGGCGTCAGACGGCCGCGGGCTGCGAGGCGTCGAGGCGTGCGACGTCCTCCGGCCGCAGCCGCACGGTCGGCGCCGTGATCGAGTTCAGGATC
Organism: Curtobacterium sp. MCLR17_051; assembly: GCF_003234395.1. NCBI lineage: Bacteria > Bacillati > Actinomycetota > Actinomycetes > Micrococcales > Microbacteriaceae > Curtobacterium > Curtobacterium sp. MCLR17_051. Next base: position 40,083 of record NZ_QKTA01000007.1, on the reverse strand, counting down.
GACTGCGGCCGCGACGCACCGGGGATCGGCACGACGACGTCGCTCTTCTGCAGCTCCCACGCCAGGGCGATGACCTGCGGGGTGACCCCACGGTCGCGGGCGATGTACGCGAAGTCCTCGAACGCCGTGCCGAGGTCCGCCGCGCTCCCGATGCCACCGAGGGGGCTCCACGGCAGGAACGCGATGCCGAGCTCGTCGCACAGCTCGAGTTCCGGCTCACTCGACCGGAACTTCGGCGAGTACTGGTTCTGCACCGACGCCAGGCGTCCGCCGAGCACCTCGTTCGCGGTGCGGATCTGGTCCGGGTCGGCGTTCGAGATGCCCGCCATCCGGATGACGCCCTCGTCGAGCAGCTCGGCGAGCGCCCCGATCGAGTCGGCGTACGGCACTGCCGGGTCGGGGCGGTGGAACTGGTACAGGCCGATCTGCTCGACGCCGAGCCGCTTCGCCGAGGCCTTCGCCGCCTCCTTCAGGTACTCCGGGTGCCCGTTCTGTGCCCAGTTGCCGGCTTCGGGGCGCAGGTGTCCGCCCTTCGTCGCGATGAGGACGTCCGAGGTGTCGTCGTGGAACTCCCGGACGGCCCGCGCGATGAGCTCCTCGTTGTGCCCCACCTCGTCGTGGCCGCCCAGGTGGTAGGCGTCGGCGGTGTCGATGAGCGTGACACCGTTCTCGAGCGCTGCGTGGATCGTGGCGATGGACTGACGCTCGTCCGGTCGGCCCTCGATCGACATGGGCATCCCGCCCAGACCGATGGCACTGACGGACACGTCTCCGATGACTCGTTGCTTCATCGGCCCAGCATGCGCCGGGGGTGCGCTCGCACGCCCAGGTGGTCACGCCGTGGCCGTGACCGACAGGCGGACTGGAGGCGCGTGGCGGCCCCGCCTTCGCGCCTCCAGGCCGGAACGCACACGCGTTCTCGGACAGGACACGCGTCGATCGACGCGTGTCCTGTCGGAAGCGTGGTGTCGGTCAGGCGCTGGCGGACACCGACGACGAGGCGGATCCGCTGTCGACGGCGTTCGCGAAGACGACCCCGCCCCACACGATGACGACGATCGCGAGCACGAAGCCGATCGCGGCGATCCACCACGACGGCTTCCGCCGGATCCACGCGCCGATCGACAGCACGATCGTGGCGACCCCGATGACGAAGGCACCACCGACCGCGATGGCCGTGCCACCGAAGTACCCGCCGGGCGTGCAGCCCGACGAGGCGTCGCACTCCGCCGTGGCCGAGGCGATCGCCACGATGCCGACGACCGCCGTGATCGCGGTCATGACGGCGCCGAACACCAGGAGCAGCACCGTCGAGATCCGGTCGGCGAGCTTCGCCGGCGGGAACAGCGTGGTGCCACCGCGCTCCCACGCCGCGCGCTGCGCGTCCGTGGGACCGGAGGAGGACTGCGGCGGAGGGCCGGGGACGTTGGACCAGGTCATGCGTGCAGTCCTACCGCGCCTCGACCCCGAACGCCTGTGCGAGCCGCTGGATCTTCTGCGCCCGACCGAGCCGCGGCAGGTCGGAACCATCGCGGATGACCCGGCCGCGGGCCTCGAAGTCGTCGAGGAAGTCCTGCGCCCAGGCGACGTCGGTCGGCGTGGGGGAGATGACCTCGTTGATGACGGGGAGCTGCTCGGTGTCCAGGCAGAGCTTGCCGGTGAGGCCGAGCGACACGGCCACCTGCGACTGCTCGCGGAGGATCGGGTGCGACGACCCGACCGTGGGGCCGTCGATCGGGCCCGGCAGGTCGCCGACGCGCGAGGCGACGACCAGCTTCGACCGCGGGTACGCCATCGCGAGCGTGTCGGCGCTGGTCCCGGTGTCGCGGCGGTAGTCCCCGGAACCGAAGGCCAGGCGGAACGCGCCCTGCGCCTTGGCGATCGACACCGACTCCTCGATGCCCAGGGCCGACTCGACCAGGGCGATCACCGGCGTCTGGCCGCCGAGCCGGTGCCAGGTGTCGGTGACCTGGGCGGGGGACTCGGTCTTGGCGAGCATGACGCCCTGCAGCCCGGGCAGGCCGCGGAGCTCCTCGACGTCGTCCGCCCAGAAGTCCGTCGTGACGTCGTTGATGCGCACCCAGGCCTCGCCACCGCCGGCGAGCCAGGCGGCGACGCCCTGCCGGGCCGAGGGCTTCGCGGCGGGGTCGACGGCGTCTTCGATGTCCAGGATGATCTGGTCGGCGCGGGAGCGCTGGGACTTGTCGAACCGGTCGGTGGCGGTGCCGGACACCAGCAGCCACGACCGTGAGATCTCGGCGGGGACCGATCGACGCCGGTTCGGCGTGGGGGTGGACGGAGCGGTGCGGTCGTCGATGGCCATGCCCCGTTGGTACCACACCGGACGGGGCCGCCGTCGGATCGGGCGCGCCGCACGTCGGGTCGGACGGTGGCGCACGGCGGGCCGGACGGCGGTCACGTCCGTGCGGAAACCCCGAAACCTCGGTTCATTGCCAGAGAGGCCGTCCGGTTCCGCCTACAGTGTCGGATGTGTGGCGAGCGGACAGGGTGACCGACGGTGAGGACGACGTGAACGACGACGTCCCCGTCGAGGGTGCCCGCGCGCGCCCCGACGACGATCGAGACGAGCAGCAGGACGTGGACCAGGAACGGACCGACGACGAGCCGGACCGCACGCTCCGCCCGGAGCTGCAGATGACGAGCCCGCAGGCGATCAGCCTCGGCGACCCGCGGCTGCAGGCCGGCAACGCGGCCGAACCGACGTGGGACGGCTGGCGCACCCAGCTGACCGGCGTCGGCGGCACGAGCCCGCTCACGCACTTCAGCGACCACCCGCGCGCCCGCATCGAGCTCTCGACCACCCACCCGGGCGGTCTCGCGCAGTTCATCACCGGCAAGACGACCCTGCTGTCCAGCCTGATCCGCGACGAGGTGGCGCTCCGTGCCGCCCGCGTGGCCGCCGGACACGTCGAGGCGAAGGGCACCGAGCTCGCCACCGTGCGCGGCATCGACGCCGTGAAGCTCGGCATCGGCATGGCCGACTGGAAGCACGGCGACGAGCAGTTCCGCGGCCCGGTGCTCCTGCGCCCCCTGGCGATCCGCCGGCACGGACGCGACTTCGAGGTGCGCCTGCTCGGCGAACCGGTGCTCAACCCGGGCCTCGCCGACGCGCTGCACGAGCAGTTCGGGGTCATCCTCGACGCGCAGTCCTTCGTGGCCCTCGCGCAGCAGGACGGCTCCTTCACGCCGAACCCCGTCATCGACCGCCTGCGTGGCCTGACTGCGCACATCCCCGGCTTCTCGGTGCACGCCCGACTCGTGGTGTCCACCTTCGCCGAGGTCGCCACCGGCATGGTCGAGGACACCGGGGACCTGTCGCACCCCGTGCTCGACGCCCTCGCCGGCAACCCGAGCGCGAAGTGGCAGGTCGAGCAGTCCTACCACCCGGTCGAGCAGACCCCGTCGGACGAGCGCAGCCCGGAGACCGACACGCTCCTGCTCGACGCCGACGACGAGCAGGAGAACGTGATCGCGCAGATCACGGCCGGCAACTCCATCGTCGTGAAGACCCTGCCCGGCACCGGTGGCACCCAGACCATCGTGAACGCCCTGGGCGGCCTGGTCGCCGCGAACAAGCGCGTGCTCGTCGTGAGCCCGCGCCGCGCCACGCTGCGGGGCATCGCCGCTCGCTTCGGCGAGGTCCAGCTGCCCGGGGTCGCGGTCACGCCGTCGACCCTGCGCCGTGACGTCGTCCGTGCGATCGCCCGGAACGAGAAGGCCGCGCGTCCGAACCTCCGCGAGGTCGACGACGCCCTGGTCCGCCTGCGCAAGGTGCTCAAGGACTACCGCGGTTCGCTCACCCGCAAGGACCCCGACTTCGGCGTCTCGGTGCTCGACTGCCTGGTGGAGCTGTCGCGCCTGTCGCTGCTGCCCGTCGCCCCGTCGACCACCGCGCGCCTGTCGAAGCAGTCCGTCGCCTCGATGGTCGAGGGCCGCTCGCGCGTCGCCGAGACGATGGTCAGCGCCGCGAACCTCGGTGAGTTCCGCTACGGCCCCGACGACTCGCCCTGGTACGGCGCGAAGTTCGGTTCGAGCGACGGTGCCCAGCGTGCGCACCGCATCGCGAAGGACCTCGACGCCGACGGCCTGCCGACCCTGCTCCGCCGCGCCCACGACCTGGTGAGCTCGACGCACATGCGCCAGTTCACGACGATCAACGAGCTCGGCATCTACCTGCGTCTGCTCACCGAGATCCGTGACACGCTCGACCGCTTCCTGCCGGTGGTCTTCGACCGCTCGGTGTCCGAGCTCGTGGCCGCCACCGCCCCCCGCGGCGAGGGCGCTCCGATGTCGTCGACGAACCGTCGCCGGCTCAAGAAGCTCGCCCGCGAGTACGTCCGTCCGGGCGTGCACGTGTCCGACCTGCACGAGGCCCTGACCCGCGTCCAGCAGCAGCGGGTGCTCTGGCAGCGCTACGTGGCCGCCGGCGTGAACCCCGAGGTGCCCACCGGCATCGCCGACGTCCAGGTGCTGTTCTCGAACGTCGCCGAGGACCTCGCGCGCCTCGACGAGCCGCTGGGTCGCACCGAGCGTGACCGCCAGCTCGCGAACACCCCGGTCGACCAGCTCGTCCCGACCATCGCCGAGCTCGCCGCCGAGTCCGACGTCCTGCACAACCTGCAGGAGCGCACCGAGCTCATGCAGACCCTGCGCGACCTGCAGCTCGAACCGCTCATCACCGACCTGGCGAACCGGCACGTGCCGGACGTGCAGGTGCCGGCCGAGCTCGAGCTCGCCTGGTGGCAGTCCGCTCTCGAGACCATGCTCGAGTCCGACCGGGCGCTGCTCGGCGCGAACACCGACATGCTCGACCGGGTCGAGGCCGACTTCCGCCTGGTGGACGACGCCCACGCGGCCGGGGTCTCCCAGGGCCTGGCGTGGCAGCTCGCCGAGAACTGGAAGGTCGGTCTCGTCGACTGGCCCGAAGAAGCGACTGCGCTCAAGACCCAGCTCCGCGACGGCGCGATCACCTCGCGCCTGCTGCAGGACTCCGCACCGCACCTGTCCCGGTCGATCGCACCCGTCTGGCTCGCCAGCCCGTACGAGGTGCCGCAGATCGCCGACACGATGCCGTTCGACACCGTGATCCTGGTCGACGCCGGCGCCGTGACGATCGCCGAGACCGTCGGTGCCGTCCGACGTGCCCGGCAGACCGTCGTGTTCGGCGACCCGGTCACCCAGACGCCGTCGCCGTTCCGCATCGCCGTGGACCCCGAGCACCGGGCGCTGCAGGTCGACGAGGGCACGCTCGACGCGTTCCACGCCGACTCCGCCCTGGCGAAGCTGTCCACCCTGCTGCCGACCCTGTCCCTGTCGCGGTCGTACCGCGCCGGCGGCGAGGACCTGGCCGAGCTCGTGAACCGTCGCTTCTACGGCGGCAAGATCGAGTCCCTGCCGTGGGCCGGCTCGTTCCTCGGCCACGGCTCGATCGCGCTCGACTACGTCAGCGACGGCAAGGCCGTGCCCGACCCCGAGTCCGGTGCCGTCGAGAGCGTCGACGCCGAGGTGGACCGCGTGGTCCGCCTCGTCATCGACCACGCCCGCACCCGTCCGACCGAGTCGCTCATGGTCATCACCGCGTCGGCGAAGCACGCCGTGCGCGTCGAGCAGGCCGTGCTGACCGCCGCCCAGGGCCACAAGGACCTGACCGAGTTCGTCATCGGCGACCGTGCCGAGCCGTTCATCGTGGCGACGCTCGAGCAGTCGGTGGCGCAGAGCCGCGACCGCGTCGTGTTCTCCATCGGCTACGGCCGGACCCCGCACGGCCGTGTGCTGCGCGACTTCGGTCCGCTCGGCAAGCCCGGCGGCGAGCGGCTGCTGGCGGTCGCCATGACCCGTGCGCGTCGCTCGATGGTCATCGTCACCTGCTTCCAGCCGTCGGACATCGAGGCCGAACGCATGGGCCACGGCACCGTCGCCCTCGCCGAGATCCTGGCCGAGGTGCGTGCCCGCACCACCGCTGAGTACGTGCCGGACGACTCCGACCCGCTGCTCGTCGACCTGGCCCGGCGCCTCGAGATGCGTGGCATCCCGGTCGCGCTCGGACACCGCGGCAAGCTCGGCCTCGTCGCCGCGCACGGCGGGGTGTGCGTCACGATCGAGACCGACGCGTCGCTGGTCAAGGGATCGCTGCGCGAGTCCCTGCGCCTGCGCCCCGAGGTCCTCCGCCGACTCGGCTGGCACTACGTGCGCGTGCACGCGTTCCAGCTGTTCTCCGACCCGGACCGCGTCGCCGACACCGTCGCGTCCGTGCTCGGGGTCGACCGCGGTGCCACGCAGGAGATCTCGATCCCGCCGATCCCCGCCCGCCGATGAGCACGCAGGATCTCCATCCCGTCGTGCCCGGCATCGGCCCCGCGCGCCGATGAGCCGCCGGGCCTCGCGGCCCGCCGGTCCGGTGACGCCGGAGACGGACCAGCTGGTGGGCACGTGGACGCGAGTCGACGACGCGTCGTCAGCCGCGCCTCCCGTCCGTCCCGCCGCTGACGGAGGCGAGACGGCGGACCAGCCGGGAGGCCCGGTGCGGCGCCGCAGACGCGTCACCACCCAGCCGGTGGCGGGCTACGACCCGACGCCGCCACCGGAACCGGCGCGGCACCGCGACGGTGAGAACGACGACCAGCTCCGGCGCGACGTCCCCCCGCACTGGTAACCGGTAGCCTGGCCCGTGATGACTGACACCGCGCGGCAGCGCCCCGACTGGCAGACCTGGCCGAACCTGATCACGCTGTTCCGCCTCGTGCTGATCCCGGTGTTCATCGGCCTCGTCGTCGCCGGCCACCCGGGGTGGGCGCTCGTCGCCCTCGTCGTGATCGGCGTGAGCGACTGGGCGGACGGCTTCATCGCCCGCAAGTTCGACCAGGGCTCCAAGCTCGGCAAGGCCATCGACCCCGTCGCCGACCGCCTGGCCATCATCGCGATCGTGCTGTCCCTGGTGCTCGTCGGCCTGCTGCCCTGGTGGGTGGTGGCCGTCGTCGTGCTCGTCGACCTGGTGCTCGTCGTCCTGTCGAGCGTGCTGTTCCACGGCAACCCGGACCTGGACGTCACGTGGACGGGCAAGATCCGCTCGGCGCTGCTGTTCGTCGGGCTGCCGGTGCTGCTGTTCTCCGCGGTGCACACCGTCGACGAGAACGCGCCGTGGGTCCGGGTCGTGGCCCTGGTGTTCGTGTACCTCGGCACCGCGGGGCACGTGCTCGCCGGCGCGCAGTACGCCGTCGCGATGTTCGCGAAGCGCCGCGCGGTCCCCGCCGCCTGACGGGCCGCCCTCTCCGCAAAACACCGGTGTTCACGCTGCGCACCGCGGTTTGCGGGTGTGCAGAGCGGGAACACCGGTGTCTTGCGAAGGCGCCTGGGCTAGAGCTTCGTCGAGCCGCCGATGCCGGGGCCCTCGGGGGCGTTCGACGGGGCGATGTGCGCCCCCGTGCTGGCCGCGGCGCCGTTCTGCGGGCGGAGCAGGTCGCGGATCTCGAGCAGCACCTCGACGTCGGTCGGGGGGACGTCCTGTGGGGTCTGCTGCTCGTCGTTCTTGACGCGCTCGAACGCCACCTTCTTCAGGTGGTTGACGGGCACGACGAGCGCGAAGTACACGACCGCGGCGACGATGACGAAGTTGATGACCGCGCCGATGATCGCGCCGAAGAGGATCTCCGCCGGCTTGCCGCCGGACACCGTCGGGATGTAGACGATGAGCGCCTTGTCCAGGCTCGACGCGTTGAACACCGCCCCGATGAGCGGGTTGATGAGGCTGGTGACGATCGTGCTGACGATCGCGGTGAACGCCGCACCGATGACGACTGCGACGGCCAGGTCGATGACGTTGCCGCGGAGCAGGAACTCCTTGAAGCCCTTCATGCGAGGGTCTCCTTCCGGGTCGAGGACGGCCGCCGAGTGGCGACGCGCCCCAACCTATCCGGAGAGCGCAGACCCCGTCAGGACGCGGCGGGCTTCGAGCCGCTGGGCTTCGACTCGGCCTTCTTCGCCGGCTCGGACTTCTTCGGCTCGGACTTCGCCGGGGCGCTCGACGAGCCCTCGGACTTCGGGGCCGGGCGGGAGTCGGTGCGGTAGAAGCCGCCGCCGTTGAAGGTCACGCCGACGGGGGAGAACACCTTGCGCAGGACGCCGCCGCAGACCGGGCACTCCGTCAGGGTGGCGTCGGAGAAGGACTGCTTGATGTCGAACGCGTTGTCGCACTCGGTGCAACGGTACGAGTAGGTGGGCACGTCAGCTCCGGAACGTGATGATGCGCGACGGCGTGATGATGCCGTCAACGGGTTCGTCGTGGGGTTCGCGCGGGACCTCGTCGAGGTACTCCGCGTCGAAGATCACAGCATAGACGGGCGGACGGTTCGCCATGGACCCGAGGGTCTTGTCGTAGTAGCCGCGCCCCCAGCCCATGCGGACGCCGTCGTGCCCGACCGCCGCCGCCGGGGCCAGGATCGCGTCGACGTCGTTGATCGCGAGCGGGGACAGGACCTCGCCGACGACCTCGGGCAGGCCGAGCAGGCTCTCGGTCTCGCTCTCGCCGTCGCCCACGGCCCAGTCGAGCAGGCCGTCCTCGCGGGTGATCGGCAGCAGCACGCGGATGCCCTGCCCGAACGCCCAGTTCAGGAACGGCCGCACGTTCGGCTCGTCCGGTGCGGACAGGTACAGGGCGAGGGACGTCACCTGGCGCTCCTCGACGAAGCGCTGCAGGGTCGCGGTCAGGGTCTCGGTGTCCGCGTCGCGTTCGGTCGTGGTCCGGGTGCGCCGCCGCTGCCGGAGTTCGGCTCGCAGGGCGCGCTTCTCGTTCCCGAGATCGGCGATCATGCGCAGGAGTCTACCGAGGGGCACGGTTGCGGCTTCCCGCCGGGAACACGCGGGGTCCCGTGTCCCCCGGAGCGACGACATGCCCTCGAAAGGGGGATCGGATACGGTCTGAGCATGGGCTTCCAGATTTCGAAGGCGGTGATCCCGGCCGCAGGGCTGGGTACCCGCTTCCTCCCCGCGACCAAGGCGATGCCGAAGGAGATGCTCCCCGTCGTCGACAAGCCGGCCATCCAGTACGTGGTGGAAGAGGCTGTCGGTGCCGGGCTGACCGACGTGCTGATGATCACCGGGCGCAACAAGAACGCGCTCGAGAACCACTTCGACCACGTGTCGGAGCTCGAGGAGACCCTCCGCAAGAAGGGCGACCACGAGAAGCTGCAGAAGGTGAACCAGTCGACGGACCTCGCCGACATGCACTACGTGCGACAGGGTGACCCGCTCGGCCTCGGCCACGCGGTGCTCCGCGCGAAGATGCACGTCGGCCGCGAGCCGTTCGCCGTGCTCCTCGGTGACGACATCATCGACGCTCGTGACCCGCTGCTCCAGCGCATGATCGAGGTCCAGGGCGAGAAGAACGCCACCATCGTGGCCCTGCTCGAGGTCCCCGAGTCGCAGACGCACCTGTACGGCATCGCCACGGTCGAGCCGACCGACACCGACGACGTGGTGAAGATCACCGGTCTCGTCGAGAAGCCCCCGCAGGGCGAAGCGCCCTCGAACCTGGCCATCATCGGCCGCTACGTCATCCGTCCCGAGGTCTTCGACGTCCTCGAGAAGCAGGAGCCGGGCAAGGGCGGCGAGATCCAGCTGACCGACGCGCTCATGAAGATGGCGAGCGCTGAAGAGTGGACCGGCGGCGTGTACGGCGTCGTGTTCCGTGGACGCCGGTACGACACGGGTGACAAACTCGACTACATCAAGGCGATCGTGCAGCTCGCCTCGGACCGCGATGACCTCGGCCCCGACCTCAAGTCGTGGCTGAAGGAGTTCAACGCGGGCGAATAGTCGGCCATCCCGCTCGGGTCCGGTGATCACGGACCCGGGCGGGACACCCCGTCCCGCACCGGGGCGGGACCCCGGAGGAACCCAGCGATGACGACGATCCCGACCCTGTCCCACGGGCGGGTCACCATCCGGCCCCTCCGGCTCCGCGACACCCGCGACCTCGACGCGGCACTCGCGACGAACCGTTCGTGGCTCCGCACCTGGGAGGCCACGAACCCCTCCGGACACGTCTCCACCGACGTCCGGGGCAGCATCCGCGCGCTCCAGGCCAACGCCCGCGCGGGACTGGGACTCCCGTTCGCGATGGAGCTCGACGGACGCTTCGTCGGGCAGCTCAACGTCTCCGGCATCTCCTACGGCTCGCTCGCGAGCGCCTCCATCGGCTACTGGGTCGTCGAGGACGCCGCCGGCCACAACGTGACGCCGATCTCCGTCGCCCTCGCCGTCGACCACTGCTTCCGCTCGCTCGGCGTGCACCGGATCGAGATCTGCATCCGGCCGGAGAACGCCCCGAGCCTGCGCGTCGTCGAGAAGCTCGGTTTCCGGTACGAGGGACTCCGTCGCCGCTACATCCACATCAACGGGGACTGGCGCGACCACTTCTGCTTCGCGCTGGTGGCCGAAGAGGTCCGCGGGGGCGTCCTCGAGCGCTGGGTGCAGGGGCAGGTGCCGCCCGGCGTGGGGGCCGTGCCGCTCGCCGCACGCGACGAGGCGGCGATGCCGCTGGACACGACGCCCCGCATCTGACGTCCCGCGTCTGACGGGCCTGGAGGCGCGGCTCGCCTCCCACGGATTCCGCCCCGACACGCGCAACACGCGTCCGGCAATGACGCGGCGCGGGAACCGCCGCCCCTACCGTGTTCGCATGGCAGGAATCGGCTCGTGGGGTGGCGGCATCGTCCTGCTCGTCGCGGCCGTCCTCTGGCTCGTCTACCTGATGCCGTCGTGGGCCGCCCGCCGCCAGTACCTGGCCACCGAGCGGAACGCCATCCGGCTGCAGCAGACCCTCCGGATCCTCGCGCAGACCGCCGAGCTGCCGGACGAGGTCCGCATCGAGATGAACGCGAAGTCCCTCGCCCAGGCGCAGCGCGTCGCCCGGTCCGAAGAGGCCAAGCGCACCGCCATCGTCCGAGCCCACGAAGCCGCGCGACAGCGTGAGATCACCCGCCGCCTGGCCGAGCAGGCCCCGGTGCTCGAGCGGGCGTCCGCCGTGCCGGCCCTGACCGCGATGCGCATGCGCCGTTCCCGGCTCGGGGCGACCCTGTTCGGCACGCTCGGCGTCGTCATCGCCCTCGTGGTCTTCGTCGCGGCACCGTCGCTCTGGCTCGTCGGTGTCGCCGGCCTCGTCGCCGCCGGCGGGTCCGCAGCGGTCCTGGCCCAGCTGCACCAGGTGGCGACGGCGCGGAAGCAGCGTCTCGCGGCCGCCGAGACGGGCGCGACCCGCGCCTCCCGGCCGTCCACCGCCTGGACGGACCCGGCGCCGCCCCTGTCGACCGAGCAGCCTGCCGAGCCCGCAGCAGACCGTTCCTGGACCCCGAACCACGTTCCGAAGCCCCTCTACGTGGAGCGGCCGGCTGCTCCGGCCGCCTCGCCCGAGTCGTCGGCGGACCTCGCTGCCCGCCTGAAGGAGCGCGTCGCCGCGGCCAAGGCGGAAGCCGAGGCCGAAGCTGCCGCGATCCGCGCCGGGGAGTCCGACCCGTCGCTGGCGCGGGTGTCGCGGATGCGGCCCGAACTCGAAGAGGCTGCGGCGTCGCTGTCCGCGCACGACCAGGGGCGTCTGGCCGAACGGCTCGGGCTCCGGGCCCCCGCCGCCCCTGCTGCGTCGGCCGGCGTTGCTCCTGGCGCTCCTGCTCCCGCTGCTCCTGCTCCCGCCGACGAGCCTGCCGGGCCGCCGAGCAAGTGGGCCGGCATGGGTGTCCTCGACGACGATGCCTACCAGCAGGCCGACCTCGACGCGATCATGCGACGGCGCCGCGCGGTCTGACCCGCGGCACGCCCGAAGCCCCACCTGCGATTTCGGCTGGGCCGAACGAGGGTGCTAGTGTGATCGAGCACTTGGGGCTATGGCGCAGTTGGTAGCGCGTCTCGTTCGCAATGAGAAGGTCAGGGGTTCGAATCCCCTTAGCTCCACCAGGTAGCAACCACGAGAACGGCCCGGAACCCACAGGTTCCGGGCCGTTCTGTCGTTGGCGGTCGTGTCGAGGGGATCGTCCTCCACAGGCCGATTCAGGTGGATCGTTCGACACAGTTCACGGACAGGGGTGGTGTGTTGTCCAACGCACCGCCCTAGACTCCCCGTGCGCCGACCGGCGCGGGAAACGGGGGAACACGTGCGCTTCAGGACCGCCATCGCATCGATCGGCACGGTGCTCGCCGTCGCCGCCGGGCTCGCCGTCGTCGGTCCGGTCGCGCCGGCATCGGCAGCGGCCCCGACGACCGGCCGGTTCACCCCCGTCGCACCGGCACGAGCCTGGTCCGGCACCGCGACGAGCACCGCGACGACGGTCACCCTCGGCGGCAGGAACGGCATCCCCGCTTCGGCCACGGCTGTCGTGCTCACCGCGACGGTGAACGCTCCGAGCGCCGCCGGGTACGTCAGTGTTGCCCCTGCCGGCAGCACGGCGAGCCCCGCGATCCAGAACTTCCGCCGGGGGCAGCCGATCTCCGGCACGACCACGGTCGGCCTCACCTCGGGCAAGGCCCAGGTGAAGGTGTCCGCGGGCAAGGCCACCGTTTCGCTCGACGTTGCGGGGTGGTACGGCACGAGTGCATCCGGTTCCACGTACACGCCGCTGCCGCCGACGAACGTGCTGAACGGAACGGTGTCCACCGCGGCGAAGAAGATCGTGGTCGCGGGGAAGGCGGGTGTTCCGGCGAACGCCACCGCAGTGGTGCTCCAGACCGACGTCTCCCGCCCCGCAACGAGTGGTCGGCTGCGGATCACCCCGTCCGGCAACAACGCCGGGGTCGTCTCGTTGATGTACGAGAAGGGCATCACCGTCGCCAACACGACCACGGTCAGGCTCTCCGGGGGCGCCGTGCAGGCGCGAGTCTCCTCCGGATCCGCACGGGTGCTCGCCGACGTGGTCGGGTACTACGCGCCGAACGCCGACGGTTCGGTCTTCGTCCCCGCGCACCCGGTCCGAGCTGCGACCGTCGCTGCCGGGACCACCGCGAAGAAGGTCACCGTCGCCGGCACCGCAGGTGTCCCGCGCAATGCGACCGCTGCGGTCATCAACGCGAAGGTCGGCAAGGGAAGCACCGGCGGATCACTCCGCGTCGTCGGCGCGGGGCTGGCCTCGAGCGTGCCGACGCAGGTCTACGCCAAGGGTCAGACGATCGGGAACGCCTTGATCGCGCCGCTCGCAGCCGGAGGACAGGTGCAGGCGAAGGTGTCCGGCGGGACTGCAACGGTCTACGTCGACGTCGTGGGGTACTTCCTCGATGGATCGACCGGTTCGGGGACCGGCGTGGACATCTCCTGGCCGCAGTGCGGCAAGTCCGTCCCCAGCGACCAGTCGTTCGGGATCGTCGGGGTGAACGGTGAACGGGCCAACACGACGAACCCCTGCTTGCAACAGCAGCTCGGCTGGGCCGCGGCCTCCGCCGGGGGCACCGCCCAGCCGACGACGCAGGTCTACTCGCTCTTCACGAACCCCGGTGCACGGGCAGCCTCGGTCTGGCCGACGTCGAACCTCGCGCCGAACGGCCAGACAGTCGCTGTGCCCACGGCGTACGGCACCTGCACACCGCAGTCCGGTGCGCAGTCGACCTGGAAGACGACGGCAGCGTGCTCGTACATGTACGGGTACGCCCGCGCCTACGAAGCAGCCAACACCCGCGGAGTCACCAATCCTGGTCAGTACCGCTGGTGGCTCGACGTCGAGACCGGACTGTCGTACGTCACCTCGGACGCCGGGCAGAACCGTGCTGCGCTCGAGGGCATGACGAAGGCCCTGCAGGACGCGGGAGTGACCCAGATCGGGGTCTACTCGACCTCGTACCAGTTCAACAAGATCATGGGGACCGTCCCGGCATCGGGTCCGCTGCGGCCGCTGCCGAGCTGGATCGCGCTCGGTGCAGCCCGTCTCGACCAGGCTCAGGCGGCCTGCTCCGGCGCTCGTCTGCTCGGTGGACCCATCAGGATGACGCAGTACGTGACGCCGTTCGACTCGACCGCGATCGACCGCGACTGGTCCTGCAGCTGACGCAGGGGCACGCGATCTGCGACGGTTCGCGAGCGGATCGGCGCGCATCCTGACGGCGAGCGCGAGTCACAGACGGACGGGAGGCCCGGTGCCAGCTGGCACCGGGCCTCCCGTCCGTCTGTGGGTCGCGTCGCACCCGTCCCCGCCGTCGACGTGTCAGCCGGCGATGCTCTCCGTCAGCACGCCGGACTGCGCGAAGGTGGTGTGGATCGCGTTCGCGGCCTGCTCGAAGGCACGGTTGCCGCGGGAGATGCCGAGCGCTCCACCCTTGATCGCGGACTTGCCCGAGCCGCGCAGCAGTCGGGCGACCGTGCGGCCGTCCGGGGCGATCATGATCTGCACGTCGAGGCGGGTGTGGAACGTGCGGTCGTTCGCCATGCCGCCGATGAGGAGCGTCAGGCCGAGGCTGCCGCGGGTCGCACGGAGTGCCCCCTGCTCGGCGTCGTCGACGGTGTAGCCCTCGCGGGACAGCGCCTCACGCACCTGGGCACGGGCGGTCTCGGGGTCGGTGGCGACGAAGAAGTCGTGGCTCTCGGGCATGTGTGTTCCTTCCGAACGGGTCCGCTGGGACACGGAGGACGCTCGCCCCGAAGACGATCATGCCGTGTCGGAACGACGGAGGTGTCGCTTACGCTGGTCGTGTCATGACTGCCTCGATGAACCGCCGCGCACTCCTGTCCCTCGCCGGCGTCGCCGGGATCGGGCTCGCCGTCGCGGCGTGCTCCTCCGGCAGCGACAAGGGCGGCGACTCGGGCAAGGGCTCGGGCGGCGGGCGTGGGAGCTCCGGGGGTGGGGACGCATCGTCCACCCCGACGGCGAAGCCCGTCGCGAAGGCCGTCACTCCGGCGCAGGTCCCGCTCGCCGGTGGCGTCACGATCACCGTGACGGGGACCGGACTCGCCGCCGTCAAGGGCGTCACCGTCGGCGGTGTCGCTGCGCGCGACGTCACGGCGACCGCGTCGAAGGTGACCTTCACGGCCCCGCACCAGGCGATGTACACCGCCGGGGACGCCGACGTCGCGCTCTTCACCGCGGTGATCGAGCCCACCGCGTCGTCGAACCAGTCCTCCGACGGCAACGGCAGCGCCGCGAACGACGGGCAGAGCGGCGCAACCCAGGACACGGCGACCACCACGCCGACCCCGACCGCCGCCGCGACGCCCGCTGCGGGCAGCGCGATCGCCTCGACGACCCTGGCCTACGCCGCACTGACCGACGTCGACCGGCAGCTCGCCTACGCGATGCGGTACTGGAAGGACTACAACCTCGCCGAGTACGGCACGATGAACCCGATCGGCGGCGACTGCGCGAACTACGTCAGCCAGACGCTCATCGCCCGCGGGTGGGAACAGCGGTCCGACTGGTACAACCGGTCAGCCGGTGCCGAGCACAGTGCGACGTGGACCTACTGCCCGACGATGGACCCGTGGCTCGAGACCAACGCGGCCGAGTTCGGACTCACCCGGCGTTCGTCGGACGAGCGCGACAAGGTGCAGGTCGGCGACATCGTCTTCTTCGACTGGAACGCCAACGGGTCACCGGACCACACCACCATCGTGTCCGAGGTCTTCACCGAGCCCGACGGCACCATCCGCATCAAGTCGGCGAGCCACAACCAGGACGGCCCCTACCGCGACCTCGACGAGATGATCACGGTGCAGCACCCCGGTGGATCGGCCTGGTTCCACACCTTCGACGCGTAGCGCTGTCGCGGCCGCAAGACACCGGTGTTCGCGCGTCGCACCGCGGTCTGCGCGTGTTCAACCGGCGAACACCGGTGTCTTGCAGCGCCGACGGACAGCGCCGCTCACGGGTACCCGAGGAACCACAGCAGCACGATCGCGACCGGCTGCAGGCACACCCCGACGACCAGCCACGTCACCGCCCGCCGCCGTGTCCCCACGAAGACGTCCGATCCGAGCAACGGTGCCATCGGCATGAGCAACCGCGGCAACGACTGCTGCGGCAGGAACACCGCCACCAGGTACAGCCCGTAGGAGGCCGTGAACGCGAGCACGTCGGTCCCCAGGGCCCGGGTGCTCCTGCGCGAGAAGAACCACACCGCGCCGGCGAGCACCACGACGACGAGCACGATGCCGAGCGGCCCGAGCCACGTCGACGCCATCGTGAACCACGGCGTCAGCGGCGCGAAGTGCTGCCGCCCGACGAACCCCACCCACCACGACAGCTCGGTGTCCAGGTAGGCGTTCGGCCGCCCCGTCACGGCCGTCGCGATGAAGGGCCACGCCAGTCCCGCAGCCGCGACGACCAGGCCGGTCACCACGATCGCGATCCGGTCACCCCACGGGAACACTTCGGCAGCGCGCCCCGAGCGGTGCGCTCCGACCCACCGCAGGACCAGGTGCACGGCCAGTGCCAGCGCCAGCGCGAGGACCCCGGGCTTCGTGAACGCCGCCACGACACCGAGCGGCGCGATCAGCCAGTACCGACGCAGCACAAGCGCCAGCAGCGCGCCGAACAGCAGCACGAGCAGCAGGCTCTCCGCGTAGGCGACCTGCAGCAGGAACCCCGTCGGCGCGAACGCGAACAGAGCTGTCGCCCAGCGGGCCCGGTGCGAGCAGCCGACGGCGAGCACCAGCCGGTACAGCAGCACGCAGGCGCCCGCTCCAGCGATCGACGCCACCACGACCCCGGCGACCCAGAACGAGGCGCCGGTCAGCGTCATCAGGATCCGCACGACCGCGGGGAACACCGGCAGGAACGCCCACGCGTTCGGCAGGACGTGCCCGGAGTCGTCGACCGGCAGCATCGCCGGGTACCCGTGCTCGGCGATGGTCCGGTAGAACGAGGCGTCCCACGAGCCCGAGAACGTGAAGAACGAGGGGTCCTGTCGGTACGAGGCGAACGGCCAGCCGTTCGCGGTCGCCAGCAGGTACACGGTCGCCAGCAGCACCGTGCTGACCACCCGCGAGCCCGCCCAGATCAGCAGCGGCGCGGCCCAGGCGCTGCGCCGTCCGGTCAGCAGGCTGCGGAACCCCCGCCTGGAGGCCCGGCTCGCTTCCGCCACGCTCGTCACCCGCCCGATCCTCCCAGATCGCAGGCCGCGCCCCGCATCGCGGGCCGCCACCCGCCCGGCGCGAGGCAACCCGTGTGCATCGTGAGCAGGAATGGTCGAGTCCGTCTGCCGGACCCGACCATTCCTGCTCACGAAGTGCGGGCCTCCCGGCTAGCGCCCCGTGACCGCGCGACGGATCTGCTCGATCGGGACCTTCGGGGAGCGGTCTGCGTTGAGCAGGCCGTTCGTCTCCTGCATGGTGTCGGTGAGCTGCGTGTAGCAGGACCCGGCGAGGAACGAGCTCGCACGGATCGCGTCGTACAGCGCGGTGATGCGGGCGACCCAGTCGTCGCCGTCAGTGGCCGACGTGTACCCCCAGCCGTCCTCACGCTGGACGCCCGGCTGGTAGTTCACGCCGCCGAACTCGGTGAGCATCACCGGCTGGCCGAGGTCCTCGGCGCCGCCGACCAGGATGCGGCGGTCCGCCGGCCCGATCCCACCGAGCAGCCGGGTCCGTGCGGTCTCGTCCGCGTAGGTGGCCGCGAGCCGGGGTCCGTCGCCCTCGTAGTCGTGGATCGTGACGATGTCGGAGTTCGTGTGCTCCCACCCGTCGTTGGAGATCACCGGACGCGTCGGGTCCAACGCCCGCGTGACGTCGGCGAGGGCCCGGGCGTAGGCCTGCTGGGCCGGGTCGGTGGCGATGTGCTGCACGCCCCAGCTCTCGTTGGCGGGCACCCACGTGACGATCGACGGGTGCGAGGCGTCACGCTCGACGGCGTCCATCCACTCGCGCATCAGACGCTGCACGGCGCGGGGGGAGAACGCGTAGGCGCCGGGGGCCTCGCCCCACACCAGGAGTCCGAGCCGGTCGGCCCAGTACAGGAACCGCGGGTCCTCGATCTTCTGGTGGTTGCGGGCCGCGTTGAAGCCGAGCTCCTTGATGAGTTCGACCTCGCGGCGGAGTGCCTGGCGGGACGGGGCGGCGATGTGCGACTCGGGCCAGTAGCCCTGGTTCAGGACACTGCGGACGTCGTGGCGTCGGCCGTTGAGCAGGAACGCGCCGCCGTCGACCCCGACCGTCCGGATCCCGAAGTAGCTGGCGACGGCGTCGAGCGCGCCCGTGCCCACCGTCGTGCCGTTGCCGTTGCCGTTGCCGGAGCGCGGCAGCAGCGTGACCGTGGCGTCGATCAGCCGGGGCGTGTCCGGCGTCCAGTGCAGCTCGTCCTCGGCCTGCCCGTTCGTCTGCCGCGCGATCGGCACGACCACGTCGAACTCGTCCCCGGTCTCGCCGACGGTGGTCTCGATCGTGGCGAGGTGCTCGTCGCGGTCGTCCCAGCGGGCCTCGACGCGCAGGCGCTCGCCGCCGGTGCGGTGACCGTCGAGCCGGACGGTCAGGCGCATGGTCGCGTGGTCGACGTTCGTCCAGCGCAGGGACGCGATCGAGGCGGTCGGCACGGCCTCGAGCCAGACCGTCTGCCAGATCCCGGTGGTCCGGCGGTACCAGATCGCGTGCGGGTCCTCGTGCCAGTCCTGCTTGCCGCGCGGCTGGGTCAGGTCGTGCGGGTCGTCCTCGGCGCGGACCACCAGGGTGTGCACGGCGTCGGGGTCCGTGGTCAGCGCCTCGGTGACGTCGAAGGAGAACGGGGTGTGGCCGCCCTCGTGCCCGCCGATGAACTGCCCGTCGATCCAGACGCGGGCGCGGTGGTCGACGGCACCGAAGTGCAGCACGAGCCGGGGCGCGCCGGTGCCGAACCCGGCGGCGTCGAGCTCCGAGCGGGTGATCGCGCGGGAGTACCAGACCACGGGGTGGAACCCGGGCTCGTCGATGCCCGAGGCCGGGGACTCGGGCGGGAACGGGACGACGATGTCCCGGGCGTCGGTGAAGCCGGTGCGCCAGGCGTCGTCGTCGCCGTCGTTCCGGAACGACCACGTGCCGTCGAGGTCGGCCCAGGCGGTGCGGAGCATCTGCGGCCGGGGGTACGTGCCGTCCTGCCGCGAAGCGAGGGGGAGGCCGGGGGCGGAAGCGGAGTCAGGTGCGGCCACGATGCCGTCGAGCGTGCTCATGCGTCCATGCTCCCGTGCTGGTACATCGTTGTAAAGAGCGAGTCGGGATTGCGCGGAAGAGGTTCCGCGGGACGCTCGTCGAGCGGTCGCTCAGCCGATCGCGGCGTCGCGAGTGAGCACCATGACATCCATCCGTCCCTGCTGGACGACCACGCCGTGCTGGTTCCGCAGGGCCACCGCTCGTTCGACGATCCCGGTCGTTCCCGAGCTCGTCAGCCGGGTGCCGAGGACCTCGACGGTGCAGGTCACGGTGTCGCCGATGAACACGGGCTCGGTGAACCGCCACTGGTCGATCCCGAGCAGTGCCACCGCGGACCCCTCGAAGACGCCCGTGCGCGCGATGAGCCCGAGGCACAGCGAGGTGCCGAGCAACCCGTGCACGATCCGCTGCCCGTACCGGGTCTTCCCCGCGAACTCGACGTCCGTGTGCACCTGGTTGTTGTCGTTCGTCCACGAGGCGAACGACACCACGTCCGCCTCGGTGATGGTGCGTCCCGGCGTGGTGAAGGTCTGTCCGGCAGCGAGGTCCTCGAAGTAGTGCGGCACGGCCCGATTCTCGCACCCGGTCAGAGCCGCGCGAGCAGCTTCCGCGATCGGTGCAAGCCCTGCGTGCTGGCCCTCTGCTCGGTCGTCGCCAGGACGCCGTACCCGAACGTGTCCTCGCCGTGCTGCGTTGCCACGGCTGCCAGCCGTCGGTACGCATCGGCGGCGTGTGCGGCGTCGAGCGTCTCGCCGAGGGTCTCCTGCACCCGTCGCAGTCGACCGAGCCGGCGCTTCCCGACGTCGGGCACGTCACCGGCCGCCTGCAGGGCGTAGCGCAACCGGCGCGCGGCCTTCCGGACCTCGTGCAGGGTGTCGAGGTCATCGCTGGGTTCACCCAGCAGCCGACCGACGCGTACCCGCTCGTGCCGGATGCGCCGGGCGGCGAACGTGGCCGCGTCGTCGTCCGCGTGCGGGCCGGCCGGTGCCCGGAGCAGCAGGTCGTCGAGGGCATCGAGTGTCCGGAACCAGGCGTCGGAGCGCAGCGCTCGCCGGAGTTCAGCAGCGGCGACGCTGCGACGTTCCGCGGTCTCGGCGCCGATGCGGTCCAGGGTCTCGGTGTCCACGTACCCGTCGGGGGCGTGTGTGGCCGACCGGGACAGGCCGGCGTGCAGCACCTCGGCGTCGCGAGCGGTCCCGGCGATCCGTGCGGTCTCGGCGAGGGCGGCACGGAGGTCCTCGGTCGCCTGGCGGTCGAGCGCGCCGCGGAACGCCGCGAGCACGCTCCGCAGGCGGCGCAGCACCTTCCGCAGGTCGTGCACGGACTCGGGCTCGTCAGCTCGTACCCGGGGGTCCGCCGCGACGAGGTCGCGCCGCAGGGCATCGAGCACCCGGAGGACGAGCCCGGCGGCGGTGTCCGGCCGGGGGCGCTTCGCTCGGCCGCGTCGGCGTTCCGGCGCCGGCTCCGGGCCCCGGGGGAGCGGTACCGACGAAACGTCCACCGGGTCCGTCGCCGCGTCGTGCAGCGCTCGTTCGGTCGCTCGTGCCGTTGCACCGTCGCGTCCGTCATCTGTCAGGGCCCACCACCGCGATGACCGCAGCACGGTGGTGTCCGGGTCGCCGTCGTCCACGCGCACGTCGGCGACCTCGGCCCGCACCCGGCCGTCCCTGCCGCGGAGGGTCACGAGCGTCGTGGTGGTGTCACGGACCAGGACGGTGCGCAGCGGACGACCACGCAGGAACACCTTGACGGCGTCGCGTGGGGGACCGTCGGACGCAGCGTCGAGCGGTTCCGGACCGACCCCGTGGGCACCCCGGTCGATCGTCCAGGTGCCGTCCGGCGAGCGTGTGAGCACGACACCCTCGGCGGCGAGCACCCGGTCGTCGGAGTCCCACACCGTCTCGCGCACCGTCACCGCTTCGTGACGGCGGACGTCGGCGGCGAACGGCTCGAGTGCGGGGAGCCTGCGGTCGTCGAGGATCCGCCAGGTCCGGCGGGGGTCGGGGAGCGCAGGTGCAGCGTCAGCGGCGGAGGCAGGAGCGGCAGCGGATCGGGGCATGCCGCAAGTGTCGTCCGACGCACCCGTGTCAGACCGGGGGCAACGGGGTTCTGTGGACGGAGCGCTCCCCGGCCCGTCCTGTGGGGGACTCGGCACCTCGCCAGGCCCCGGCGCGTAGGTTCCGCTGCATGAGCGACGGAGCACCCAGCGCCCCCGACACCCGCGCAGACACGAGCGCAGACACCCGCGCAGACGCCAGCGCCCCCGACACCAGCGCCCCCGACACCAGCACGCCGAGCGACCGCGACCTCGAGTCCTGGATCGCCGACCGCCGCTGGTACGCCTCGAAGGGGTCCGTGCCACACCTCCGGACGATCTCGACCGACGACGGAACCCGGCTGGTGCTCGACGAGGCACCCACGGTCCCCGTCCTCTACCAGTCGCCGATCACCAGCGACCCCGACGGCACGGTCGTCGACGCCACCACCGACCTCGCGTGGGTGTCGGCACTCGCCGCACGCATCGACGCGGCACCGGACAGCCTTAGCCCGATCGGTCGGGTCACCGCCGCCCGCGTCCTGACGGGTGAGCAGTCCAACACGTCGGTCATCTGCGACACCGAGTCCGGCGACCGCGTCATCATCAAGGTCTTCCGCGTGCTGCACCACGGCGACAACCCCGACGTGACCACTCAGCTCGCGCTCACGGCGGCGGGCAGCACGCGCGTGCCGCGGGTCTACGGCGCCCTCCGCGCCGACTGGCCCGACGTCGGACGCCCGGACGGCACGGCGACGGGGCACCTCGCCTTCGCCCAGGAGTTCCTGCCCGGGCTCGACGACGCCTGGCGCGTCGCCCTGCAGGAGGCGCAGGCCGGCACGCCGTTCGGTGACCGCGCCGAGCAGCTCGGCACCGCGCTCGCCGACGTGCACCGCACCCTCGCCGGAGCGCTGCCGACGGAACCGGCCGACGCGCCCCGACGGGACGCCGCCGTCGCGACGATGCACGCCCGACTCGACACCGCCGCCCGCGAGGCCCCGGCCGTCGCCGACCACGTCGACGCCATCAGCGCGGTCTACGTCCGTGCCGCCGACGCGACGTGGCCGGACCTGCAGCGCATCCACGGTGACCTGCACCTCGGACAGGTCCTGTCGGCACCGGACCCCCGCGGGTGGGTCTTCCTGGACTTCGAGGGCGAGCCGCTCCGCCCCCTCGACGAACGCTCGCTGCCGGACGTCACCCTGCGCGACGTCGCGGGCATGCTCCGATCGTTCGACTACGTCGCGGGTGCGCTGGCGCACGACGCCGAACCGGTCGACGCGGCCGCCTGGGCGGCCGAGGCGCGGGCACGCTTCCTCGAGGGCTACCAGCGGGGCACCGGCGCGGACCTCACCGCCCACGGCGCGCTGCTCGACGCCTTCGAACTCGACAAGGCGGTCTACGAGGTCGTCTACGAGACCCGCAACCGACCCGACTGGGTCGGCATCCCGCTCGCGGCCGTCGCGCGCCTGGTCGGCGACAGCGGGTCCTGAACGCGCCCCACGAACGGACGGGAGGCCCGTGGCGACACCGCCACGGGCCTCCCGTCCGTCTCCGGGTGACGTCGTCTAGTTGACGGGACCCGTGTACTTCTCGCCTGGTCCGGCACCGATCGGGTCCGGGATCGCCGACGCCTCGCGGAAGGCGAGCTGCAGCGACCGGAGTCCGTCGCGGAGCGGACGTGCGTGGTGGTCGCCGATCTCGGTCGCGGCTGCGGTGACGAGGCCAGCCAGCGCGGTGATGAGCTTCCGCGCCTCGTCCAGGTCGGTCTGTTCCTGCGGGTCGTCTGCCAGGCCGACCTTGACGGCCGCGGCACTGAGCAGGTGCACCGCAACGGTGTTGATGAGTTCGACCGCCGGCACCTCCGCGATGTCCCTGGCGGCGTCGATGCCGGTGTCGTCGATCGGGGTGTCGCTCACGGTGCTCCTCTGCTAGGCTTGCTCGCGGCAGATGCTGTCCGTGTGCCGTCAGTTCCCTTGACATCAGTTCTCCTGAGATCAAGATCCTCGACAACACCCGGACGGTGTCACGAAAGAGGAGTCTCTCCCACCCGCGGCCGCGTTCCACCAGGCTACCGGGTCACCACCGCTCCGCGAGTGCACGTGTTGCACCCGTCGGTCGGATCCCACGGATCCGATGCAGGGCGGCTGCCGAACGGGTCGACATCCCGTGCGTCAGATCTCCTCTCTCGTGCTGTCGTCCAGGGCATACGCTCCGGACGGCCACCACCTGATTGAAGGAGCTCCGCATCACCGATCCCCGTACCAACGACCGAATCCGCGTTCCCGAAGTCCGACTCGTCGGTCCGCAGGGTGAGCAGGTCGGCGTTGTCCCGATCGCCATGGCACTGCGTCTCGCGCAGGAAGCCGAACTGGATCTGGTCGAGGTCGCGCCGAACTCGAAGCCGCCCGTGGCCAAGATCATGGACTACGGCAAGTTCAAGTACGAGGCCGCTCAGAAGGCCAAGGAAGCCCGTCGCAACCAGGTGAACACGGACCTGAAAGAGGTCCGTTTCCGCCTGAAGATCGACGTGCACGACTACGAGACGAAGCGCAAGCGCGCCGAGGGGTTCCTCCTCGGCGGCGACAAGGTGAAGGCGATGATCCTCTTCCGTGGCCGCGAGCAGTCGCGTCCGGAGCAGGGTGTCCGTCTCCTCCAGAAGTTCGCGGAAGAGATCGCCGAGTTCGGTGTCGTCGAGTCGCGTCCGACCCAGGACGGTCGCAACATGACGATGATCATCGCCCCGCTCAAGAACAAGTCCGACGTCAAGGGCGAGCAGAACGCCAAGCGTGCTGCACAGAAGGCCGAGCGTCGTGCCACCGAGCACGCCGCGAAGGGCAAGGACGAGGCCGAGGCCGGTTCCACGTCCGAGGCAGCTGCGGAATCCACGGACGCCGCAGCCGAATAGGTCCCCGGACCGAACCCGCAACGACGCGGCCCCCCATCCATCCCACGGAAAGGCACCACCATGCCCAAGCAGAAGACCCACTCCGGGTCGAAGAAGCGCTTCAAGGTCACCGGTACCGGCAAGATCATGAAGCAGCAGGCCGGTATGCGTCACAACCTCGAGGTCAAGAGCTCCAAGCGCAAGGCCCGCCTGAACGAGGACCAGGTCCTCTCCAAGGGTGACGCGAAGAACGTCAAGAAGCTCCTCGGCCACTGAGCCCCCGGATCGTAAAGGAATAGTGCAATGGCACGAGTAAAGAGAGCGGTCAACGCCGCCAAGAAGCGCCGCGTCATCCTCGAACGCGCCGAGGGCTACCGCGGCCAGCGTTCGCGCCTGTACCGCAAGGCCAAGGAGCAGGTCACCCACTCCCTCGTCTACGCGTACCGCGACCGTCACGCGAAGAAGGGCGAGTTCCGTCGCCTGTGGATCCAGCGCATCAACGCTGCGTCCCGTGCGAACGGCCTGACCTACAACCGCCTCATCCAGGGTCTCAACCTGGCCGGCGTCGAGGTCGACCGTCGTATCCTCGCCGACCTCGCGGTGAACAACCCCGAGACCTTCACCGCGCTCGTCGAGACCGCGAAGAAGGCCCTCCCGGCCGACACCTCGGCCCCGAAGGCTGCGTAGTCAGTTCTTCTGCTCGCGAAACCCCCGCCGCACGGCGGGGGTTTCGTCGTTCCTAGACTTGGGTCGTGAGCGATCTCCTCGAGAACCCCCGTGCCGGACGCGTGAAGGCCGTTGCGGCCCTGGCCAAGAAGGACGTCCGGGCCGAGACCGGCCTGTTCCTGCTGGAAGGGCCCCAAGCCGTCCGCGAAGCGCTGGAGTACGCCCCGGAGCTCCTGCGTGAGCTCTACGTGACGCCGACCGCCGCAGCCCGCTACGGGCTGGACGACGCGCCGGTGGACACCTGGTTCGTGACCGAGCAGGTGCTCGACGCGATGGCCGACACGGTCACCCCGCAGGGCGTGGTGGCGGTGTGCCAGCAGTTCCCGACGTCGGTGAAGGACGTCTTCCCGGACCGCGCTGCGGCCGCCGCCGACCGGGAGGCCCGTGATGCGTCCGACGAGCAGGCCGCGTTGCCCGGACTGGTCGCCATCCTCGAAGAGGTGCGGGACCCGGGGAACGCCGGCACGATCATCCGGGCCGCCGACGCGGCCGGTGCCGACGCGGTGGTGCTGACCGGACGCTCGGTGGACCCGTACAACCCGAAGGTCGTCCGGTCGACGACCGGGTCCCTGTTCCACGTCCCGGTGTCCGTCGGCGTGACCCTGGCCGACACGATCGAGCGGGCGAAGGCCCTCGGCTACACGGTGCTCGCGGCGGACGTCTCCGGCGACGACCTGCCGGTGGTCCGCGCCGACGGGATGCTCGACGGTCCGACCGCGTGGGTCTTCGGCAACGAGGCCCGCGGACTCACCGCCGACGACCTGGCGCTCGTCGACCGGGCCGTCAAGGTGCCGATCTACGGGCAGGCGGAGTCGATGAACCTCGCCACCGCTGCGTCGGTGTGCCTGTACGAGTCGGCCTTCGCGCTCCGGAGCTGACGCTCCTCCCTCCCCAGGCCGGTCGTCGGCGTCGGTCATCCACCGTCCGCTCGGTGCAGGTGGGTGGTATCCCGACGGCCGGTAGGCTTGGGTCTCGTGTCAGAACCTCTCGAGATCAGCGAATCGGCCGTCGCCGACGCGGTGGACGCGGCCCTCGCCGCCGTCCGTGCCACGACGACGGTCGCCGAGCTGAAGCAGGCCAGGGCCGAGCACACCGGTGAGCAGTCACCGTTGGCGCGGATGAACGCATCGATGCGCAGTGTGCCGCCGGAGCAGAAGGCCGGGGCGGGCAAGCTCGTCGGGCAGGCCCGTGGGCGGGTGAACGCGGCGATCGCCGAGCAGGAATCCGTCCTCGCGGTGGCCGAGGAACGCGCACGGCTCGAAGCCGAGCGCGTCGACGTCACCGCGTTGCCGGTCCACCGCGCCACCGGCTCCCGCCACCCGCTCTCGCTGCTGAACGAAGCCGTCGCCGACATCTTCGTCGGCATGGGGTGGGAAGTGGCAGAAGGCCCCGAGCTCGAGCACGAGTGGTTCAACTTCGACGCCCTGAACTTCGACCAGGACCACCCGGCCCGGGCCATGGCGGACACCATCTTCGTCGAGCCCGTCGACCGGCACCTGGTCATGCGCACCCACACCTCGCCGGTGCAGGTGCGGTCGCTGCTGTCGCGTGACCTCCCGCTGTACGTCATCGCGCCGGGTCGCGTCTACCGTGCCGACGAGCTCGACGCCACGCACCTGCCGGTCTTCACCCAGGTCGAGGGCATCGCGATCGACAAGGGCCTGACGATGGCGCACCTGCGCGGCACGCTCGAGCACTTCGCCCGGCAGATGTTCGGCGCCGAGGCGCAGATCCGGCTCCGCCCGAACTACTTCCCGTTCACCGAGCCCAGCGCCGAGATGGACGTCTGGCAGCCGAACGCCAAGGGTGGCGCGCGGTGGGTCGAGTGGGGTGGCTGCGGCATGGTGAACCCCAACGTCCTGCGTGCCGCCGGCATCGATCCCGACGAGTACCAGGGCTTCGCGTTCGGCATGGGCATCGAGCGGACACTGCAGTTCCGCAACGGCCTGAACGACATGCGTGACTTCCTCGAGGGCGACATCCGCTTCTCGCAGCAGTTCGGAACGGTGGTCTGATGCGCGTCCCACTCCGTTGGCTCGGTGAGTCCGTCGACCTCCCCGAGGACGTCACCCTCGAGCACGTCCACGCGGCGCTCGTGTCGGTCGGCTTCGAGGAAGAGGACGTCCACACCTTCGACCTGACCGGCCCCATCGTGGTCGGTCGGGTCCTCGAGCGCGTCCCCGAGCCGCAGAAGAACGGCAAGACCATCAACTGGTGCCAGGTGGACGTCGGCGAAGCCGAGCCTCGCGGCATCGTCTGCGGCGCGCACAACTTCGACGTCGGCGACCTCGTCGTCGTCACGCTGCCCGGCGCAGTCCTGCCGGGGCCGTTCCCGATCGCCGCCCGCAAGACCTACGGGCACGTGTCCGACGGCATGATCGCCTCGGCCCGCGAGCTCGGGCTGGGCGACGAGCACGAAGGCATCCTGCGCTTCGCCGACCTCGGCATGGACCCCACCGTCGGTGCCGACGCCATCGCGCTCCTCGGCCTCGATGACGCCGCGGTCGAGATCAACGTCACGCCGGACCGCGGCTACGTCCTCAGCATGCGCGGGGTCGCCCGTGAGTACGCGCACGCCACCGGAGCCAGCTTCCACGACCCCGTCGACCGCGTCGCGCCGCGTGCGGCCGAGGGGTTCCGGGTCACGATCGACGACCAGGCCCCGATCCGGGGTCGAGTCGGAGCGTCGACGTTCGTCACGCGCGTCGTGCGCGGGATCGACCCGGCCGCCAAGACACCGTCCTGGATGGTGTCGCGCCTCTCGCTGGCCGGGGTGCGCTCGATCTCCCTGCCCGTCGACATCACGAACTACGTCATGTTCGAGCTCGGCCAGCCGCTGCACGGCTACGACCTGCAGACCGTCGCGGGCGGCCTCGGCGTGCGTCGGGCGACCGCTGGCGAGACGCTCGAGACCCTCGACGGCACGGTCCGGAAGCTCGACCCCGAAGACCTCGTCATCACCGACGACGACGGTCCCGTCGGCCTCGCCGGCGTCATGGGCGGAGCCCGCACCGAGATCTCGGCGAGCACCACCGACGTCCTGATCGAGGCCGCCGGGTTCGACCAGGTCTCCATCGCCCGCACCGCTCGTCGCCACAAGCTCCCCAGCGAGGCATCCCGTCGCTTCGAGCGCGGGGTCGACCCGCAGGTGGCCGAGGCCGCGGCGAACCGCGCCGTCGAGCTCCTCGTCGAGCTCGCCGGCGGCACCGCTGACGCCCTCGGGTCCACGCTCGTCGACACCGAGCCGCGGGCGACCGTGACGATGCGGCTCTCGCGTCCGTCCGAGCTCGTCGGCGTCGACTACACCGACGCCGAGGTCATCGACACGCTCCGTGCGATCGGCGCCACGGTCGAGGCCGACGGTGAGCAGCTCGCGGTCACTCCGCCCACCTGGCGTCCCGATCTGACCGACGACACCACCCTCGTCGAAGAGGTCGCGCGCATCGTCGGCTACGACCGGATCCCGAGCGTGCTGCCGGTCGCGCCGCCCGGCCGGGGCCTGACCCAGCACCAGCAGGCTCGTCGTCGGGTCGCCTCGGCGCTGGCCGCGGCGGGCCTGACCGAGGTCGTCACGGCACCGTTCGTGTCGGCGGCCACGCAGGACGCCTACCCGGGGATCGACCCGCAGGGCGGACCGAGCGTCGTGCTCGCGAACGCCCTGGACAGCGAGCAGAACCTCCTGCGCCGCAGCGGCGTTCCGGCCCTGGTCGACGCCGCCCGTCGCAATGTGTCGCGCGGGCTCGTGGACGTCGCGCTCTACGAGACGTCCCGGGTGTTCCTGCCGGTGACGGGCGTGACGCTCGGCACCGACGAGGTCCCGGCGGGCGCCGCCCGGCCCGACCGTGCGACGCTCGAGGCGCTGGACGCCTCGCTGCCCGCCCAGCCCTTCCACGTCGCCGCACTGCTCACCGGCCACCGGGTCGTCAAGCAGCCCGGCACCACGGCAGAGCCGTTCGGCATCGCCGACGCGATCGATGCGGCCCGCCAGGTCGCCTGGGCCGTCGGTGTCGAACTGACCGTCGCGCAGACGACCCACCCGTCCCTGCACCCGGGCCGTGCCGCGTCGCTGCTCGTCGACGGCACGGTCGTGGGCGTCGCCGGTGAGCTCCTGCCCGAACTGGCCGAGGCCGCCGTCCTGCCCCGTGTGGTGGCGGTCGTCGAGCTCGACCTCGACGCGCTGGTCGCCGCTGCCCCGGAACTCGTCGCGGTCGCGCCGATCGTCTCCTACCCGGCGGCCACGCAGGACCTCTCGCTCGTCGTCGACGCCGACGTGCCGGCCGGCGACGTGCTGGATGCGGTGCGCTCTGGCGCCGGAGACCTGTTGGAGTATGCTCGGCTCGTGGATGACTACCGGGGCTCCGGCGTGGACGAGGGACAGAAGTCCCTGACGTTCGCGCTGCGCTTCCGTGCCACGGACCGCACGCTGACCGCTGCCGAGGCCACCGAGGCCCGTGACGGCGCTGTCCGACGTGCCGGCGAGCGATTCGGGGCGACCCTGCGCGACTGACCCACACGGGATCAGCACCGCCCGGGGTCGCCGCCTCCGACTCTCTCGACGACCAGTCCGACCAAAGGTGGAATCCCATGTCCGTATCCGTCGCCGTGGCGGGAGCCTCCGGCTACGCGGGTGGTGAGCTCCTGCGCGTGCTCTCCGCCCACCCCGAGTTCGAGGTCAGAACGGTGACGGCGTTCTCGAACGCCGGACAGCCCCTGATCGCGACGCAGCCGCACCTCCGTTCCCTGTCGCACCTGACGCTGGCGGAGACGACGGCCGAGACGCTGCGCGGACACGACGTGGTGTTCCTGGCGCTGCCGCACGGCCAGTCGGGTGCGATCACCGCGGAACTCGGCGACGACGCGCTCGTCATCGACTGCGGCGCGGACCACCGGCTGACGGACCCGGCGGCGTGGGAGCGGTTCTACGGCGGTGACTACTTCGGCGCGTGGACGTACGGTCTGCCCGAGCTCCTGCTCGCGGCACCCACCCCGGGTTCGGCCGATGAATGGCGCGAGGTCGACGACATCGCATCGCAGGGCAAGCAGCGTTCCGCCCTGGTCGGCACGAAGCGCATCGCGGTCCCCGGCTGCAACGTCACCGCGGTGACGCTCGGCATCCAGCCGGGCATCCAGGCCGGCCTCGTCGAGTCCGACGACCTCGTCGCGGTGCTCAGCGTCGGCCCGAGTGGCGCCGGCAAGAAGCTGGCCACCACCTACCTGGCCTCCGAGATCATGGGGTCCGCCAGCGCCTACGCCGTCGGTGGCTCGCACCGGCACGTCCCCGAGATCCAGCAGAACCTGCAGGTCGCGGGGGCCGCCGACGTGACGATCTCGTTCACGCCGGTCCTGGTCCCGATGTCGCGGGGGATCCTGGCGACCACCACCGCGAAGCTCTCGCCCGGCGTCAGCGCACGCGACGTCCGACTTGCCTGGGAGCAGGCGTACGCCGATGAACCCTTCGTCCACCTGCTCCCCGAGGGCGAGTTCCCCCGGGTCGCGGACACGATCGGTGCGAACACCGCGCTCGTCGGCATCGCCGTCGACGAGGCCGCCGGCCGCGTCGTCGCGGTGACCGCGCTCGACAACCTCGCCAAGGGCACGGCCGGCGCCGCCGTCCAGTCGGCGAACATCGCCCTCGGTCTCCCCGAGACCACGGGCCTCAGCGTGGACGGAGTCGCACCGTGACCGACGCAGGCACGACCACCCAGACCGAGCCGGGCCTCCAGGGCGTCACCGCGGCAGCGGGCTTCCGCGCCGCCGGTGTCACCGCAGGCCTCAAGACGAGCGGCAAGCCGGACGTGGCCCTCGTCGTCAACGACGGCCCCGACGCGGCCGTGGCCGCCGTCTTCACCAGCAACCGGGCCCAGGCGCACCCCGTGATCTGGTCCCGCCAGGTCGTCGGGGACGGCGTCGCTCGTGCCGTCGTCCTGAACTCCGGCGGCGCGAACTGCTTCACCGGCCCGTTCGGCTTCCAGACCACGCACCTGACGGCCGAAGCCGTGGGCGACGCCCTCGGGATCGGAGCCGGCGACGTCGTCGTCTGCTCCACCGGGCTCATCGGTGTCGGCGACCAGACCTTCCGCGACAACGTGCTCCGTGGCGTCGAGCTGGCGAGCACTGCACTCAGCAGCGACGGCGGCCCGGACGCGGCGACCGCGATCATGACGACGGACACGAAGGCCAAGCAGTCCGTCGTGACCGAGGACGGCTGGACCGTCGGCGGCATGGCCAAGGGCGCCGGGATGCTCGCCCCGGGCCTCGCGACGATGCTCGTCGTCATCACGACCGACGCCGTGCAGACGCCGGACCAGCTCGACCAGGCGCTCCGTGCCGCCACCCGCATCACGTTCGACCGGGTCGACTCCGACGGCTGCATGTCCACGAACGACACCGTCGTGCTGCTGTCGTCGGGTGCGAGCGGCGTGACGCCAGAGGTCGGTGACTTCCAGGAAGCCCTGACCGCGGTCTGCGCCGATCTGGCCCGCCAGCTGCAGCAGGACGCCGAGGGTGCGAGCCACGACATCGCGATCGAGGTCGTGCACGCCGCGACGGAGGACGACGCCGTGACCGTCGGTCGGAGCGTCGCCCGGAACAACCTGTTCAAGGCGGCTGTCTTCGGCAACGACCCGAACTGGGGCCGGGTGCTCGCGGCGATCGGCACCACCGACGCCGAGTTCGACCCGTACGCGGTGGACGTCAGCATGAACGGCGTCCGGGTCTGCCACGCGGGCGCACCCGACGAGCCGAGCGACTCCGTCGACCTGACCCCTCGTGACACCCACGTGCGCATCGACCTCGGTGTCGGCACGCACTCGGCCACGATCCTGACCAACGACCTCACGCACGACTACGTGCACGAGAACAGCGCGTACTCCAGCTGATGGCGGCGGACACGAACGGGGCCGGTACGCCCCTCACGAAGGAAGAAGAACACGAGTTCGCCGCGGTCAAGGCCGCGACGCTCATCGAGTCGCTGCCCTGGCTGAAGCGCTTCTCGGGCAAGGTCGTCGTGGTCAAGTTCGGCGGCAACGCCATGGTGAACGAGGACCTGAAGCGCGCCTTCGCCGAGGACATGGTCTACCTGCGCTACGCCGGTCTGCACCCCGTCGTCGTGCACGGCGGCGGCCCGCAGATCTCCGCGGCCCTCAAGGAACAGGGCATCGAGTCCGAGTTCCGCGGCGGCTACCGCGTCACGACGACCGAGGCGATCACCGTCGTCCGCGACGTCCTGGCCGGCGAGGTCAACCGCGAGATCGTCGACTTGATGAACGAACACGGCGAGGGCCTGGCCATCGGCGTGTTCGGCGACGGCGGCTCGTTGTTCACCGGCGAGAAGAAGGGCGTCGTCGTCGACGGGCAGGAGTACGACCTCGGCCACGTCGGGGACATCACCCACGTCGACCCGTCCGGTGTGCTCGCCGCGATCGAGGCAGGCCGGATCCCGGTCGTCTCGAGCATCGCGATCGACGACGCGCACCCCGACCAGGCACTCAACGTGAACGCGGACGCTGCGGCGGGTGCCCTGGCGATCGCGCTGCGGGCCTCGAAGCTCATGATGCTCACCGACGTCCCCGGCCTGTACCGCAACTGGCCCGACCGTGACTCGATCGTCGACCTCATCGCCGTCGACGAGCTCCGCGAACTCCTGCCGAGCCTCGAGTCGGGGATGATCCCGAAGATGACCGCGTGCCTCGACGCCGTGGTCGGCGGGGTCGGCGGTGCGACGATCATCGACGGCCGGATCCCGCACTCGATCCTGCTCGAGGTCTTCACCCTGCGGGGTGCGGGCACCGAGGTGATCCCGGACCCGAGCCGACGAACCGAGAACCAGATGACCCACGCCGAGATCGGCCGTCGCGTGGCGTCGCCGTCGATCGACAGCAGTACCGGCCAGCACGTGGCGGGTACGAACGAGAAGGGACACCAGCAGTGAGCACCGAGACGCAGACCGAGACCTGGAACGACCGGTTCGGGGCGTCGCTCATGCGATCCCTGACCCCGCCCAAGATCATGCTCGAGCGTGGCCAGGGCTGCCGCGTCTGGGACGTCGACGGCAACGAGTACCTCGACTTCCTCGCGGGCATCGCGGTGAACTCGCTCGGCCACGCGCACCCCGCCCTGGTGGAGGCGATCGCCGACCAGGCCGCGAAGCTCGTGCACGTGTCGAACTACTTCGCCACCCCGCCGCAGCTCGAACTCGCCGAGCGCCTCAAGCGCATCACCGGTGCGGGCGACGCGGGCCGTGTCTACTTCGGCAACTCCGGCGCCGAGGCGAACGAGGCCGCGTTCAAGCTGGCCCGCCTCAACAAGGGTGCGGACGGCACCAAGACCCGGATCCTCGCGCTCAAGCAGGGCTTCCACGGGCGCACGATGGGTGCCCTCGCGCTCACCGGCAAGCCCGCGCTGCAGCAGGACTTCCTGCCGATGATCCCGGGTGTCGAGCACATCGACACCTCGATCGAGGCGCTCGAAGCGTCGATCGACGACTCCGTCGCCGCCCTGATCCTCGAACCCATCAAGGGCGAGGCCGGCGTGGTCGACCTGCCGGAGGGCTTCCTGCTGGCGGCACGCCGACTGACCGCGGAGCACGGCGCACTGCTGATCCTCGACGAGATCCAGACGGGTGTCGGCCGGACCGGCAACTGGTTCGCGTTCCAGGGCCACGGTGTGACGCCGGACGCCATCACCGTCGCGAAGGGCATCGCCGGGGGCTTCCCCATCGGCGCCCTGGTCACGTTCGGCTGGGCATCCGACCTGTTCTCGGCCGGGCAGCACGGTTCGACCTTCGGCGGCAACCCGCTCGGCACCCGCGTCGCCAACGCGGTGCTCGAGGAGATCGAGCGTGCGGAACTCGTCGCCGGCGCAGTGGTCAAGGGCGAGCGGATCCGTGACGGCATCCGCGCCATCGGTTCCCCGCTGGTGGAAGAGGTCCGTGGCACCGGCTTGCTCGTCGGCGTCGGTCTGACCGGTCCGATCGGCCCGGCCGTCAACGCAGCCGCCCTCGAGCGCGGCCTCATCATCAACGCCCCCAACGAGTCGAGCCTGCGCATCGCGCCGCCGCTCATCGTGTCCGACGCCGAGATCGACGAGTTCCTGTCGATCCTCGCCCAGAGCCTCGCGGCCGTCGCCGCAGCGCAGGAGCCCACCGCATGACCCGCCACTTCCTCCGCGACGACGACCTGAGCCAGGCCGAGCAGTCCGCGATCCTCGACATCGCCGACCGCATGAAGGCCGACCGCTGGGCGGAGAAGCCGCTGGCCGGTCCGCAGAGCGTCGCAGTGATCTTCGACAAGTCGTCGACCCGTACCCGGGTGTCCTTCCACGTCGGCATCTCCGACCTCGGCGGCAGCCCGCTGATCATCTCGACGGCGAACAGCCAGCTCGGCGGCAAGGAGACCCCGTCGGACACGGCCCGCGTGCTCGAGCGCATGGTGTCGGCGATCGTGTGGCGCACCTACGGTCAGGCCGGGCTCGAGGAGATGGCCGCCGGCACGACGGTCCCCGTCGTCAACGCGCTGTCCGACGACTTCCACCCCTGCCAGCTCCTCGCCGACCTGCTCACCATCCGTGAGCACCGCGGCGCCCTCGCCGGGCAGACCGTGGCGTTCATCGGCGACGGTGCGAGCAACATGGCGCAGTCGTACCTGCTCGCCGGGGCGACAGCGGGCATGCACGTCCGCGTCGCCGCCCCCGCCGAGTTCTCCCCGTCGGCGCAGGTCGTCACCGACGCCGAGGAACGCGCCGCCGTGACGGGCGGCTCCGTCCTCGTGGTGACCGACCCGGTTGCCGCGGTCGCTGGTGCCGACGTGGTCGTCACCGACACCTGGGTGTCGATGGGCAAGGAGTCCGAGAAGCAGTCGCGCCTCGACACCTTCGCGGGGTACCGCGTCGACGACGCGCTCATGGCGCACGCCGCCGACGACGCCGTCTTCATGCACTGCCTGCCGGCCGACCGGGGGTTCGAAGTGACCGCCGACGTCATCGACGGCCCCCGCAGCATCATCTGGGACGAGGCGGAGAACCGTCTGCACGCCCAGAAGGCGTTGCTGGCCTGGCTGCTCGCCAACGACTAGCCGACGGATCGGACACCAGTGGCTGACCGGGTCGTCCTCGCGTACTCCGGCGGTCTCGACACCTCCGTCGGGATCGGCTGGCTGCGCGACGCCACCGGCAAGGACGTCGTCGCACTCGTGGTGGACGTCGGCCAGGGCGGCGAGGACCTCGAGGCGGTCCGGCAGCGTGCGCTCGACTGCGGCGCCGTCGAGTCACTCGTCGTCGACGCCAAGGAAGAGTTCGCCGACGAGTACATCGTGCCGGCGCTCCGGGCCAACGCGCTCTACCAGAAGCGGTACCCGCTCGTCTCGGCACTGAGCCGCCCACTCATCGCGAAGCACCTCGCGTTGACGGCGAAGCAACTCGGTGCCGACAGCGTCGCGCACGGCTCCACCGGCAAGGGCAACGACCAGGTCCGCTTCGAGGCAGCCGTCGCGGCGATCGCACCGGACCTGCGGACCGTCGCACCGGTGCGGGACCTCGCCCTCACCCGCGACCGCGCCATCGCCTACGCGCAGGAGCACCGGCTGCCGATCCAGCACTCGGAACGGGAGCCGTGGTCGGTCGACCAGAACGTGTGGGGCCGAGCGGTCGAGACCGGGCTCCTCGAGGACCCGTGGACCGCCCCCGCTGACGACCTCTACGCGACCACCCAGGACCCGGCGCTCCCGCAGCAGGCCGACGAGGTCACGATCACCTTCGACCGCGGTGTCCCGGTCGCCCTCGACGGGCAGCGGTTCAGCGTGCTGCGCATGGTGCAGGAGCTCAACGCGGTCGCCGGCAAGCACGGCGTCGGGCGGATCGACGTCGTCGAGGACCGGGTGGTCGGCATCAAGTCGCGCGAGGTCTACGAAGCGCCGGCCGCGATCGCACTCATCGCCGCGCACGAGGAGCTCGAGAGCCTCACCCTCGAGCGCGACGTCGCCCGGTTCAAACGCGGCGTCGAGTCCGAGTGGGCCGACCTGGTCTACGACGGCCTGTGGTTCGGCGGACTCAAGCGCAGCCTCGACGCCTTCGTCGAGCACACCCAGCAGCACGTCTCCGGCGACGTCCGGTTGCGGCTGCAGGGCGGGCGTGCCACCGTGACGGGCCGTCGGTCGGAGCAGAGCCTCTACGACTTCGACCTGGCAACGTCCGACACCGGCGACGCGTTCGACCAGTCCGTGTCCAGGGGGTTCATCGAGCTCTGGTCACTGCCCAGCAAGATCTCCGCCCGCCGCGACGCGGCGAACTGACCGACAGCCGCACCACAGACGAAACGACGCAGGACGACATGACCGACGAGAAGACCGACGCCACCAACACCGGTGCCCTCTGGGGCGGCCGCTTCGCCGACGGCCCGAGTGCGGCCCTCGCCGCGCTCTCGAAGTCGACGCACTTCGACTGGCAGCTCGCGCCCTACGACATCGCGGGCTCCCGTGCCCACGCCCGAGCGCTGCACACCGCGGGCTACCTGACCGCCGACGAGCTCGAACGCATGCTCGCCGGCCTCGAGCGGCTCGAAGCGGCGCACGTCGACGGCACACTGCAGCCCGACGACTCCGACGAGGACGTCCACGGCGCCCTCGAACGCCTGCTCATCGCCGACCTCGGTCCCGAACTCGGCGGCAAGCTCCGCGCGGGTCGCAGCCGCAACGACCAGATCGCCACGCTCGGCCGCATGCACATGCTCGACCACGGGCGGCGCATCGGCCGACTCGTGATCGACCTCGTCGACGCGATCACCCAGCAGGCGACCGAGCACCCGGGCGCGATCATGCCGGGGCGCACGCACCTGCAGCACGCGCAGCCCGTGCTCCTGGCCCACCACCTGCTCGCGCACGCCTGGCCGCTCGTCCGCGACCTCGAGCGCCTCCGCGACTGGGCCGGCCGCGCGAGCGTCAGCCCGTACGGTGCCGGTGCGCTGGCAGGGAGTTCGCTCGGCCTCGACCCCGCCGCGATCGCCGCGGAGCTCGGCTTCGACCGTCCGGCGGACAACTCGATCGACGCCACGGCCGCCCGGGATGTCGTCGCCGAGTTCGCGTTCGTCCTCGCGCAGATCGGCATCGACGTCTCGCGCCTGTCGGAAGAGGTCATCCTCTGGAACACGAAGGAGTTCGGCTTCGTCCGGCTCCACGACGCCTTCTCGACCGGCTCGAGCATCATGCCGCAGAAGAAGAACCCGGACATCGCCGAGCTCGCCCGGGGCAAGTCGGGGCGCCTGATCGGCAACCTGACCGGGCTGCTCGCGACGCTCAAGGGACTGCCGCTGGCGTACAACCGCGACCTGCAGGAGGACAAGGAGCCGGTCTTCGACTCCGTGGCCACGCTCGAGGTCCTGCTGCCCGCGTTCACCGGCATGATCGCGACCCTGACCTTCGACACCGACCGGATGGCCGAGCTCGCGCCGCAGGGCTTCTCGCTCGCGACGGACGTCGCCGAGTGGCTGGTCCGGCAGGGCGTCCCGTTCCGCGACGCGCACGAGGTCTCCGGCGCGCTCGTCCGGTACTGCGAGGAGCGCGGCATCGAGCTCGACGAGCCGACCGACGACGAGTACCGGTCCGTGTCCGAGCACCTCACGCCCGACGTCCGTGCCGTCCTGACCATCGAGGGCAGCGTCGCATCGCGCTCCGGCGTCGGGGGCACTGCACCCGACCGGGTCGCCGAGCAGCTCGCGTCCGTCACCCGCCGCGTCCGCGACCTGGCCGAGGGCGCGCCCTTCTCGCGATGACCGAGGGGATCGCCGCGCTGCTCGCCGAGCCCGCCCCGATCGCCGCGCCGGCCCTGCTCGGTGCGACGATCGCGGGGCGTGGCGTGGCGCTCCGCATCACCGAGGTCGAGGCCTACTTCGGCCCCACCGATCCCGGATCACACGGTCACCGGGGGATGACGGAGCGCAACCGCCATCTCTTCGGGCCGCCCGGCACGCTGTACGCCTACCGCTCGTACGGCATCCACACCTGCGTCAACGTCGTGAGCGGGCCTGCCGGCACCTCGTCGGGCTCCCTGCTGCGCGGTGCGCAGGTCGTCGAGGGACTCGACGTCGCGCGAGCGCGTCGCGGGTCGAAGGTCGCGGACGTCGCCCTGGCACGCGGGCCCGGCAACCTCGGTGGTGCGCTCGGAGCGGTCCTCGGGCAGGACGACGGCACGTCGCTCCTCGACGGGTCCGGTCCGTTCGTGCTCACCCTGGCACCCGGCCTGGAGGCCCGGCTCGCCTCCGCCGGACCGGCCCACGTGATCGACGAGCTCCTGTCCGAGACCCTTGCCGGTCCGCCCGCGGGCGCTGCGGTCCCGCGGATCTCCCGCGGGCCGCGCACCGGCGTCGGCGGCATCGCCGGCGGGTTGGGGTACCCCTGGCGCTTCTGGCTGACGGGTGACCCCACGGTCTCGACGTACCGGCGGCACAAGGGCGCCCTCGACTCGTGAACCCGGCCACGGGCCTCCCGGCCGCCGCGCCTGCCGGACGTCCGTCGCCGCTACGATGGCGGGGTGTCCAGTGATACCGCTCAAGACGTCCTGACGCGCCAGCAGAACGACCCCGCCTTCGACTCGGTGTGGGACGAACTGCAGTGGCGCGGTCTGGTGCAGGTCTCGACCGACGAGACCGCGCTGCAAGAGGCCCTCGACGGTGAGCCGATCACGTACTACTGCGGCTTCGACCCGACGGCGCCGTCGCTGCACTGCGGCAACCTCCTGCAGCTCCTGACCATGCGGCGGCTGCAGCTCGCGGGGCACAAGCCGCTCGCGTTGGTGGGTGGTTCGACCGGTCTCATCGGCGATCCGCGTCCCACGGCCGAGCGCACGCTGAACACGCCGGAGACCGTGGCGGAGTGGGTGTCCCGGCTGCAGACCCAGGTGTCCCGGTTCCTCAGTCCAGACGGCGACAACGGCGTCCGCCTGGTGAACAACCTCGACTGGACCGCACCGTTGTCGGCGATCGACTTCCTGCGCGACATCGGCAAGTACTTCCGCGTCAACTCGATGCTCAAGAAGGACGCGGTGGCCGCACGGTTGAACTCTGATGCGGGGATCAGCTACACCGAGTTCAGCTACCAGATCCTCCAGGGGCTCGACTACCGCGAACTCTGGCGGCAGTACGGGTGCACGCTGCAGACCGGCGGCTCGGACCAGTGGGGCAACCTGACCTCGGGCACGGAGCTCGTCCGTCGTGCCGAAGGTGCCACGGTGCACGCCCTCGGGACCCCGCTCATCACGAACTCCGACGGTACGAAGTTCGGCAAGAGCGAGGGCAACGCGATCTGGCTCGACGCCGAGATGACCTCGCCCTACGCCATGTACCAGTTCTGGCTCAACACGACGGACGCCGACGTGATCGCCCGGCTGCGGCAGTTCACGTTCTTGACGCGCGCCGAGATCGAACGACTCGAGCAGGCCGTCGCCGACGAGCCCTTCCGACGAGAGGCCCAGCGGACCCTGGCCTTCGAGGTCACCTCGATCGTGCACGGAGTCGCGGCGACCCAGGCGGCGATCGATGCCGCGGCCGCACTGTTCGGCAACGGTGACCTCGGTGCGCTCGACCCGGAGACCCTGCGGTCGGCGATCGCCGCGCTGCCGGGGTCGGTCACGCTCGACTCCGGAGCGGACGTTGCACGGGCACTCGTGGAGACCGGACTCGTGAAGTCCCTCGGTGAAGGCCGCCGCGCGATCGACCAGGGCGGCGTCTCCGTGAACAACGTCCGGGCCGAAGACCCGGCCGCCCCGCTGTCCGACCTCGCCCTGCCCGGGGGAGTGCTCGTCCTCCGTCGTGGCAAGAAGACCCTCGCCGGAGTGACGCTCGCCTGATCCCGGTTGCTCGACCCCCTGCGATGCCCGGTTCCCCTGTGGAACCGGGCATCGCTGCGTCCGGGCGACGTGTGTTGCACAACGCGACACGCCCGGGATGGGGGCTGGCTTGGCGCACTCGCTCAGGGCTGCGTATAGTTCTTACTCGTCACCCCAAAGGTGCGGCGGAGCGGCTGGAGCGAAAGCCCAGAGCACGTCGGCCCTCAAGCGGGACCATCCTCCACTGAAGTTCAGATCGGGCCTTGCGCCGGATCGCTTCGACGCCTAGGATGACAAGCCCACCGGTTCTCTCCCCTCGGGATGAGCCACTGGACCTCCGGGTCCGACGAACAACCGGTGGCAAGCCAAGAACACAAGCCTTGTGGCTGAAGCTCGAACTCGAGCCGAGGAGCAAGTGCGTCTGGTCCTTGAGAACTCAACAGCGTGCACATTGTCAATGCCAATTTATTGATTGACCTCGTGCCTGGTCGGCTTGCTGACCGGGTCATGAAGCAATTCCTTTTG
>NZ_QKTA01000006.1:0-168039 GCF_003234395.1 Curtobacterium sp. MCLR17_051 | reverse complement strand
ACATCTCCGAAGACGCCGCCGGCCTGCTGAACAAGACCTTCGGCACCGACGCCGTCAAGCGCGGCCTCCTCGTCGGCACCGCCACCATCACCGCACAGATCAAGTAACACCCCGCACCACCAGTCGGCCCGGACCACGCAGCAGCGTGGCCCGGGCCGACTTGCGTCGCGGCTCGTGCGTCGAGCGGTACCGGGCGTACCTGGCGGAACCGGTCATACCTGGCGGAACCGGGCGTACCTGCTGGAATCGGGCGTACCTGGTCGGTTCTTTCGACCAGGTACGCCCGTTCTTGCGAACCACCGCGCGCGCGATGGGAAAGAACGTACGCGGCGGCAGCCGCCGCCCGAGGAAGTGAACCTGTACGATTTCGGGAACCTCATGGACCAGCACAACAAGGTTGCTCGGATCGAAGGAAACCAGGACGTCCTCGACGACCTCGTGGAGGAGATCTTCCCGTGACCAGACGTCCGGCCATCTCATCCGCCGTCGGGGTGATCATCGCCCTTTCACTGACCGCATGCACCGGAGGGCACCCCCTGACGGGAACACCGACGACCTCATCGGGTTCCGATCAGGCGGAGGCCCGCGCTGCGGTCGAAGAGCGCACTGGTGCCGTGCAAC
Organism: Curtobacterium sp. MCLR17_051; assembly: GCF_003234395.1. Taxonomy (NCBI): domain Bacteria; kingdom Bacillati; phylum Actinomycetota; class Actinomycetes; order Micrococcales; family Microbacteriaceae; genus Curtobacterium; species Curtobacterium sp. MCLR17_051. The sequence continues at coordinate 167,418 of NZ_QKTA01000006.1, read as the reverse complement.
GGAAGATCGCCGACACGTTCGACGCCGAGAAGGTTTCGTCTGAGATGACTCGGAAGTGGGTACTGCTCGCATGTTCTGATGCAGAGGTGCAGTCTGCCGGCGGTATCACCCTGCGGCTGACGAAGTCTGAAGCCGTGGATCTCGCGTACGGCAAGGTCCGGTCCGATTTCTCAACGGACCCCTCGTTCACTGCCGAGACCGACCGGACCGGCAAGGGCCTCGAACGGCTCGCGCTCAGCCGCGGGACAGGCGAGCGATACCTGGTCACTGTCGACAACGAATCGCTGACCGTCCGGATCGCCTCGTTCTCGCCCTGCTATCGGGGTTCCTTGTCCGACCGTTGAGCACACCGATGCGCTGGAGGACCGTGGTGCCGGGACCGCAGGTCTCGACGAGGCCTGCGGCGATCTGGGCAAGTGAACGCCCGGCTCGTTCCTGGGCTGAGCGACACCTCACGGGGTCTGAGGGGCGTGAGCTGTCGCTAACCACGAATCACGCCCAAGACCATGGACGAGACGGACAAGGTCGCACGCATCGAGGGCGATCGTGCCGTCCTCGACCAACTCGCCGAGGAGATCTTCGAGTGACCACCCGCTCCGCTTGGTTCGTCGCGGGTTTCGTGACGACGTTCGCACTGTCCATCACTGCCTGCGCTCGAGGACCATCGATGAACGAACAATCCGAGCCGGGCGCAACCACCTCGGTGTCCCGGACAACTGCTGAACGTCGCACAACGGAGATCCAGGACCGGGTGATCGGTGCGATCCCGGACGACGCGGTCACCAGCAGCCGCACGATCGACTGGACGCTGTTGGCCTGCTCGGACACCGCTGTCTCGGCAGCGGGCGGCGCCGCCATCACGCTGGCGCGGCCAGTGGACGTCGATGAGACCTACGACGCGATGACCGCCGCTGTGCGGGACGACGGGTACACGGCCGCCACTGACACGACCGACAAGGGCGCGAAGCGATTGACGCTCACCGGGACGAACGACGACCAGCACCTCATCACGATCTACAACGACACCAGGAAGGTCCGGTTGTCGTCGTTCTCGCAGTGTTTCCCGGGTTCGTTGAACGACGAGTGAGTGAACGCCCGCCTCGTTTCGGGCTGAGCCACACCTTGCGTGGTTCACCGGGCGTGGGCTGTCGTCCGGCGCGAGATCACGGCCCGAGCTCGTGGTGCGCCGGGCCGGCGGCAGCTGCCGCGACTCGGTTCCGCGGACAGGCTGCGGGTGACGGGAGGCGCGGTCTGTCCGGCAGGGCGAGACTCAGTCGGCCGCGACCACGCGCGCAACGAGCAACGCCCCGACCGGACCGGTCGGGGCGTTGCTCGTGGTGGTGCCGATCAGCGGATGATCGAGATGTTGTCCGCCTGCGGGCCCTTCTTGCCGGGCCCGATCTCGTACTGCACGTGGTCGTCCTGGGCGAGCGGCCGGGAGCCGGTCGACGCGACGATGCTGGAGAAGTGCGCGAACAGGTCCTGGGACCCGTCGTCGGGGTGGATGAAGCCGAACCCCTTGCTGTGGTCGAACCACTTGACGGTGCCCGTGGGCATGGCGGTCAGCACGGCGTCAGTGGATGCGCAGCTGCGCGACCATGGGGCACGCGAAGGGGTCGCGGGCGGCGAGTCCGACGCGGTTGAGGTACCGGACGACGATCCCGTAGGAACGCAGCAACGTGGTCTCGGTGTACGGCACGTCGAGGGTGTCGCAATGGTCACGCACGAGCAGGCGAGCCTGCTTCAGCGCCGGACGCGGCATCGACGGGAACAGGTGGTGCTCGACCTGGTAGTTCAGGCCACCCATCAGGAACGACACCCACCAGCCGCCACGGATGTTGCGCGAGGTGCGCACCTGGCGGGAGAAGAAGTCGACCTTCGCGTCGTGGGCGATCGTCGGCATGCCCTTGTGGTTCGGGGCGAACGAAGCGCCCATCATCACGCCGAACACGGCCAGCTGCACCCCGAGGAACGCACACGCCATCCCGAACGGCAGGAACCAGAACACCACCGTCAGGTAGATCGCGAAACGGGCAACGAGCAGGGCGCCTTCGATGAGGCGGTGCTTCTTGTCGGCCTTGGTGCCGTTGCCGGTGACGATGGACATCACGGCGTAGCGGTGCAGGTTCAGGCCCTCGAGCGTGAGGAGGGGGAAGAAGAGCCACCCCTGGAAGCGCATGAAGGTCTTCATCGCGCCACCCTTGACGGCGGCGGCGTCCTCCGGCAGGAACCGGATGCCGTCGGGGGCGATGTCCGGGTCCTTGCCGACGGTGTTCGGGTTGCCGTGGTGACGCGTGTGCTTGTTCATCCACCACGAGTAGCTGAGGCCCACGAGGAACGTGCCGAGCCAGCGGCCCGCGCGGTCGTTCCACTTCTGGGACTCGAACACCTGACGGTGCGCGGCTTCGTGCGACAGGAACGCGAACTGCGTGAACAGCACACCCAGCGCGCCGGCCACGATGAGCTGGAACCACGAGTCACCCAGGAACGCGAACGCGACCCAGGTGAGGGCGAGGCTGCCGACGAGTGCGCCGAACAGTGCCCAGTAGAAACCGGTACGACGGCGCAGGAGGCCGTTCTCCTTCACCTGCGCCAGGAGCGCGGAGTAGGTCGAGGTGCCCTTGCGGGCCCCCGTAGCGGGACGAGTGCGGGTGTAACCCGGAGCGAGCGGAGTGGTGGTCATGTGGACCGCCTTCCGGTACGGATCGGTCCTTCAACCGGTTCGAGGGAGTTCACGCGATTGCGCTTGCGGCGACCCTAGGGGCCGAACTTGCGTGTTCACCGTGGTGTCCAGAACACGTTGCGCAGTGCACGAACTCAGCCCGCGTGGCGCTCCGGACCGTCCGCGCACCGACCGGACGATGCGCGCAACGTCTGCCCCGGGTACTCCCCGAACCGACGGAAGTACGTGCCCGAGAACCGCCCCAGGTGCCGGAAGCCCCAGGCCATCGCGGCCTCGCTCACACTGGTCTCGTGCCGGCTGCTGGACTCCAGTGCCGTGCGCACCCGATCGAGCCGCATCCGCAGTAGGAACGTCATCGGCGACACACCGTGCTCCCGCATGAAGGCCGTCTGCAGGGTCCGCGGGCTCACGCCCACGGCGTCGCAGATGTCGGCCAGGCACAACGTCCGCTCGCAGTGTCCTTCGAGGTAGGCCTCGGCGAGCTCGACCGTCGACGGCGTCACCGCACGGCGGAGGACCGCGGGCGTCCGCACGCCGAAGGCTCCGAGTACGGCCTCGACCAGCGCGACCTGCGCACCGGTCCGGGCACCGGACGTGAACCCGTCGCGCGTCGCGGTGACGGCCACCTGCTCGACGCACCGGCGCAGGTGTTCGAGGGCAGCGACGGCGGGCTCGGCACCCCGCGTCGGCAGTTCGGACGCTGCTCCCAGCGACGAGCGCACCTGGTCGAGGAGCGACCGGTCGATGCTCACGAGCTGCAGCGTGCCCTTCGGGGCGCGCACCGAGAACTCCCCGGACGTCGGCATCAGGACGGGCGTGCCCGGGCGGGTCTCGAGGACGACGCCGTCCTCGACGGCGATGCGGACACCTCCGGTGCTCGACCACCCGACGACGATGCGGTCGATGGGCTCGAAGACCCCGGAGAAGCCGGAGGTCGCCGACGCGGTGACGAGGCTCACGCAACCGTCCCGTCGGGTCCGGTAGCGGAACCGGAACGGCAGCCGGAAGGCGTCGTCCTCGACGTCGAAGCGCACGTCACGGCCGTGCCCGGCCTGGGCGAGCACGCGTGCGGCGAAGGCCCGGTCGGTACCGGATCGTTCGGTGCGGCGTCGCTGCGCGTCGATCCTCGCGGTGACGGTCCGGGCGGCGTCGATCCCGTGGACCGCGGTCAGCACGGTGCCTCGTCGAAGCGCTGTCCGCAGCGGTGTTCGAACCAGGCGCGGGCGTCCTGCAGGCTCGCTCGCCGGTCGTGCTCGTGCAGCGCCGCCATGAGCGTGCAGTCGAACCCGTCCACCGTGCGCTCGATGAAGCCGAGGAGCATGTCGGGGTCCCCCCATGCAGCTGCGGCGTCGACCACCCGCCAGCACCCGGCGTCGACCGGCTGGACGCGGATGTCCGTCGGGTCCGTCGCGGCGAGCGCACGGATCCGATCGGTGTGGACGACCTGCTGCCAGACGGCGGCCTCGGTCATCACGGTCGTGGATCCCTGGCGGTGTCCCATCGCGCCCTCCCTGTCGGTTCGATGTGGCGCATCGCTTCGACCGCGATGCACGAGACACTTTCAGTATCGACAGGACGATTCCGGTCATGTCAGGGGTTGACTTCGTACCGCGCAAGGTGGATCATCCGTCGCCTCGATCGGTGCCCTGGGAGCGCGCCATCGGCGGGTCCCGTACGGTCGGCGCATGAGCGACGGGAGCAGCGCGACCCAGGACGGCCCGCCCCGACTCTCGCGTGCGGTCCGGGATGCGATGCGGTTCGTCCACGAGCAGGCTGCGACCCACATCACCGTCGCCGACGTCGCCGCGGCCGTGCAGCTGTCGCCGCGGAGCCTGCAGAAGCGGTTCCAGGCCGAGATCGGGCAGTCCCCGGGAACCTTCCTGCGCGCCGTGCGCCTGGAGGGTGTCCGTCGCGACCTGCAGGAAGCCTCCGGGGCGCCGGACCGGCGGACGATCGCCGAGATCGCCGAACGCTGGCAGTTCAGCAACGCGGGCCGGATGGCTGCGGCGTTCCGTGCGGCGTACGGCATCGCGCCCTCGTCGGCGCTGCGGTCCTTCGTTCCCGAGGACGACGAGGACGGCGCACCGAGCCTGTCGGACCGGAACCAGCGGCGCTTCCGCCTGGTGCTCGACTGCGAGGTCGACGTCGACGACGCGAAGGCGGTGCTCGCCGGTGCCCTGCAACGCGCGGGGACCGGTCCGTGGCGGGACTACCGGCCGGACGGCGGCAGCGAGGACCTGATGGCGTTCCTGCTCGGCAACGCGGTGCGGACGGTGGTCCGTGAGACCTCCGGCGTGACGCTGGTGGCCCTGGACGCGATGCTCCGGGTGCAGGACGAGCAGGGGTCGTACCCGCCCGCAGAGCTGCCGGCCTGGCGCGCCGGCCCACCGCCGAACGTGCCTGCGCCGTCCGGATCGTCCGACACCGACCAGCGCGTAGGATCGAGAGACGGCAGGGAAGGCGCCCATGGATGACGCATTCGAGCGTGCACTCCGTGCGCTCCGGTCGGCAGAGATCGCCGACGACGAACTCAGTCGGCCGTTCGCGCTCGCGCTGCCGATGGGCGGTGTCTCGATCTCGACCTTCGGTGACCTGTGCCCGAGCGAGACCGTGTCCGCGACCGACGAGGTCGCCACTCGCGTCGACGAGATCCAGTTCGACCTGTCCGAGGGACCCTGCTGGACCGCGCTCGCGACCGATGCTCCAGTGCTGGAGACGGATCTCGTGCAGCGTCCGAACGCCGCGTGGCCTGCCTTCAACGATGCCGTCCGGAGCGAACCCGTCGGCGCGGTCTTCGCGTTCCCGGTCGCCTTCGGGCCGTTCCCGCTCGGCGCGGTCGACGTGTACGTGCCGGAGCCCGCGACGATCGAGGACGACACCGTGCGGCAGGCCATGACCCTCGCCTCGGCCGTCAGCCGCCGGGTCCTGCGCCGCGCGCTCCGCTCCATCGCGGACGAGGACGACGCCCTGCTCGACCGCAGCCCGTCGTCGCGGCGCGTGGTGCACCAGGCCACCGGGGTCGTGCTCGCGCAGCTCGACATCAGCCCCGAGGACGCCTACCTGCTGCTGCAGGGCCACGCCTTCGCCCGCCGGACGACGATGCGGCGGGTAGCGGAGGAGATCCTCGACGGCACGGTCCGGTTCGAGAAGCGAGGCGACCTGATCGAGGAGGTCCAGTGACGACGGCAGGCAGAGAAACCCGGATCCTCGAGACGTTCACGTCGCTCGCCGACACCCTGGTGGACGCCTACGACGTCGTGGAGCTGCTGCAGACCCTGGTGGAGACCTGCGCCGACGTGCTCGGCATCGACGCCGCGGGCATCCTGCTGGCGAACGACGACCAGGAGCTCGAGGTCGTGGCCTCCACCTCCGAGGCGACCCGGCTCGTCGAGGTGCTGCAGCTCGACGCCGAGGCCGGCCCCTGCATGACCTCGTTCGCGACCGGACGGGTCGTGACGTGCCCGGACATCGAGGTCGCCCCGGCGGAGTGGGCGATGTTCCGCACGGGTGCGCTCGCGCTCGGGTTCCGCTCCGTGCACGCCGTCCCGCTCCGGCTGGGGAGCAACGTGATCGGCACGCTCAACCTGTTCGGGGCCGGCGTCGGTGCCCTCGCGGAGTCGGACCTGCGCGTCGCCCGGGCCCTGGCCGACGTGTCCACGATCGGCATCCTGCACGAACGGTCGCTGCGCGAGCACGAGGTCGTCCGCGCGCAGCTGCAGCGGACAATCGGGTCACGCGAGGTCATCGAGCAGGCCAAGGGCGTCGTGTCGTACCTGCGCGGCGTCTCGATCGAGGACGCCTTCGCGGTGATCCGTGGGTACGCGCTCGAGCACCACGAGCCGCTCTCCGAGGTAGCCCGCGCGATCGTGCAGCGCCGACTCGTCCCCTGACGAGCCCGGCCCCGCCGGGTCCGGTGCCCCTCCGCCCGCTACGGTGAGCGGATGGGCAAGGTCACGCTGCAGGACGTCGCCGCACACGCCGGCGTCTCGATGAAGACCGTGTCCAACGTCGTCCGCGGCTACCAGCACGTCAGCGACCCGATGCGCAGCCGGGTGCAGGCCGCGATCGACGAGCTCGGCTACCGCCCGAACGTCTCGGGGCGGTCCCTGGCGACCGGACGCTCGAACATGCTCGCCTTCGCGTTCCCCGACCTGCGGCGTCCGTACTTCGCCGAACTGGCCCACGTGTTCTCCCGGGTGTGCGCCGACCGCGGCTACCAGCTCCTGCTCGAGGAGACCGGCGGCGACCCCGACGGTGAACGCTCGGCGGTGCGGGGACGTGAGGCCGGTGTGGTCGACGGGGTCGTGATCCACCCGCAGGTGCTCACGCCCGAGGCGATCGACCGGATCCGCGGGGACACCGCCGTGGTGTTCCTCGGCGAGGACGTCCGGCCCCCGCACGCCGACCAGGTCGTCATCGACAACGCCGGGGCTGCCACCGAGGCCGTCGCGCACCTCGTGGCGCTCGGCTGCCGCCGCATCGGGTTCTTCGGGCACGAGACCGGCCCGTCGTCGCGCACGTCCGGACTGCGTCTGGACGGCTACCGCGCCGGACTCGTCGCCGCGGGCCTGCCGCTCGACGACGCGCTGCTGGTCCCCCGCGAGGTCGGTGACGCCGCCGGCGCCGAGGTCGCCTTCGGCGCCGCGCTCGACGCCGGACTCCGCGTGGACGGTGTGCTCTGCCGCGACGACCTGGCTGCACTCGGGGCGCTCCGGGCGATGCGCCTGCGCGGCCTGGACGCCCCCGGTGACGTCGCCGTCGTCGGGTGGGACGCGGTCGGACTCGGGTCGAGCCTGGTGCCGAGCCTGACCTCCGTCGCGCCCGACACGGTCGCCCTCGCCGACACCGCGCTCGACCTGCTGGTCGAGCGGATGGACGGCTCCGACGTGCCGGGCCGGCTGGTCACGGTCGGCCACCGCCTGCTCGTCGGGGAGAGCGCGCCGTACGCGGACGGCACGTCGGACCGGGCGGCGCACCAGGGCGCGTGAAGGGCGGACGGGAGGCACGGCGCGCGCCCGGCCACGAGCCTCCAGTCCGCCTCTTCCCCCGTCGCGTGCCGTCAGCGACCTGCGGGAGCCGACTCCCCCGGGTGCACGCTGCCGAGCAGCTCGACGACGACGTCCCGCAGGGCGTCGGGCAGGCCGACGGTGCCGAGCTCGACGATGCGGTCCGCACGCGGCAGGTCCTTCGCCAGGACCTCCCACGCCTCGAGCTTCTCCGGATTGCCGGCCTGCGCGCCCTCGAGGACCCGCCGCACGGCCTCCCGTGCGTCGACACCGACGACCGGAGCGCCGACCAGCGTGACCGATCCGCCCGACGCCGAGTCGACGGACACGTCGACCGAGAACCGGTCGGCCGAGCGTGCCGACGTCGGTTGCCCGTCGGCCGGTGCGGCGAGGAACGTGATCCGCCAGTCGCGGTGGGCGGGGACGACGTCGAGGGCCCCGGTGGTGGCGTGCACCCGGAACTCGGCGTGCTCGGGATCCCAGGTCAGGCGGGTCCGGGCGGTGCGGCTGCCCTCGCCCTCGTGGTCCTCGACCAGGGTGAACTCGCCGGTCGCACCCGGTGCGACGAGGACCTCGAACGCCGTCGGGTTGACGGTGGCGTCGAGCTGGTCGGCCGCGGCGAGCGGCAGGATCCCACCGGCGCGCAGCAGGACCGGCACCGTGTCGAGCGTGCGGTGCAGGTCGACGAACCGGTCGCCCGCGTACACCGTGCCGGTGAAGACGTCGGTCCAGGTGCCCGGCGGCAGCCAGGCCCGGGCCACCCCGTGCCGGCTGACCGGGTCGCTCGGCGCCACGATCGGGGCGACGAGCAGCTCCGAACCGAACGCGTAGGTGTTCGGCACCCGGTACGCCTCGTCGCGGCGCGGCTCCAGGTGGTAGAGCGGCCGGACCAGCGCGGTGCCCTCGGCGGTGCCGTGGTTCATCGTGTGCAGGTACGGCACCAGGCGGTGACGGAAGCGGAGTGCCTCCCCCATCGCGGCGCGGGCCTCGGCGGGGAACGCCCACGGCTCCTTGCGGATGAACGGGTTGTTCGCGGAGTGCAGGCGCATGATCGGCGAGAACACCCCGAACTGCACCCAGCGGGTGGCGAGCTCGTCGTCGCGGACGCCGCGCGTGTGGCCGCCGATGTCGTGGCTCCACCAGGGGTAGCCGATGTTGGCGGCGGTGGCGGTGAACTCGGGCTGGAACGCCAGGGACGCCCACGACACGACGGCGTCGCCGGAGAACCCGACGGCGTACCGGTGGCTGCCGGGGCCGGCGTAGCGCGAGAAGGTCATGCCGTCGACGGGGGCCGGGACCGCGGTTGCGTCGGTGTCTGTGTCCGCGGTGGTGTCTGTGTCCGCGGTCGTGTCGGCGGTTGCGTCGCCGGACGGCGCGTGTCGCGCCGAGTCGAGCAGGTGGAAGTGGTTGAGCAGCCACAGCGGGTCGACCCCGGGCAGCCCGGTCTCACGACCCTGCTGCCAGTCGATCCACCAGAAGTCGACGCCCTGTTCCTCGAGCGGGCGGTGCAGCTGCTCGAAGTAGGCCTGCAGGAACCGCCGGTCCGTCGGGTCGAACGCGATCGGCTGCTCGGTCTCCGGGTCGACGCCCATCGCCCGGGCCACCGCGGGGTAGGCGTCCTCGAACGCCCGCACGCCGTCGGCCGGGTGCAGGTTCAGCGTCGTGCGCATCCCCCGGCGGTGCAGCTCGGCGAGGAACGCCTCGGGGTCCGGGAACAGCGACGGCTCCCAGGAGTACCCCGTCCAGCCGTTGCCGAAGCGCGGCGGGACCGAGTCCACCCGGTGCCAGTCCATGTCGATGACGGCGACCGAGAACGGCAGGTTTTCGGCGGCGAAGCGGTCCAGCAGCTCGAGGTACGAGGTGTCGCTGTACGGGTGGTACCGGCTCCACCAGTTGCCGAGTGCCCACCGCGGCATCCGTGAGGGCGGCCCGGAGACGGCGTGGTACGTGCGGAGCGCGGCGTCGTAGTCGCGGCCGTACGCGAAGACCGTGACGTCGCGGCGCCCGGGGACCCGTGTGCCGATCCAGCCGTCGTCCGCGAACAGGAACGACTCGCTGTCGTCGAGCGCGGTGATGCCGTCGCGGGCCAGGATCCCCGGCTCGAGCGGCATCCGGCCGTCGACGTCGTCGAGGGTGCGGCCGGTGCCGCCGAGGTCGCGCGGCTCCTGCCCCCAGCGCCAGCGGTTGGCGTCCGGACCGGTGGTCTCGACGACCAGGCCGCTCGGGCTGAAGGGGCGGCCGTCGTAGCGCAGGCGGGCGCGGTCCGTGGTGACGACGACGCCGGCGCCGGGGCCGGTGCCGGTGCCGTCGGCGCCGGCCGACCGCTCGACGGTGAACGCCGGCACGGGCAGGCGGCGGCGCATCGCGAAGGTCGATGCGCGGTCCTCGAACCCGCCGTCGTCGCTCCACTCGATGCGGAACGCCCCGGCGTCGAGCACGGTGATGCGCCAGTGGTCGCCGGTGACGACGGCCGCGGGGTCGGCGACCGGGTCCGACCCCGGGAACGGACGGATGGTGGGGAGGACGGCGCCGGTGGTGCCGGTCGTGCTGGTGCCGGTGGTGCTGCTGCTCACGTGGTGCCTCTCAGCTCTTGACCGCGCCCTGCGTCACGCCGCTGATGACCCAGCGCTGCGCGAACAGGTAGACGATGATCGTGGGCGCCATCGCCATCAGGTACGAGGCGAAGGCGACGTTGTAGTTGGTGCCGAACTGACTCTGGAAGATGTTCTGCACCACGGGCAGGGTCTGCAACCCCGGATCCGCCGTGATGAGCGACGGCATCATGAAGTCGTTCCACGATGCCAGGAACGCGAAGATGCCGACCGTCGCGTTCATCGGGCCGAGGAGCGGCAGGATGATCCGCCAGAAGATCTGCCACGTGGACGCCCCGTCGATGCGGGCGCTCTCCTCGAGTTCGACCGGGATCGACCGCAGGTACGCCGAGTAGAGCAGCACGCTGAACGACAGTTGGAACATGGCGTGCAGGATCCCGACGCCGATCGGGTTGTCGAGGCCGATCTCGGCGGTCAGCTTGATCTGCGGCAGCGCCACCACCGGGAACGGCAGGAACATCGCCGCGAGCAGGTAGACGAACGAGTACCGGAAGAACCGCTTGTGCCAGTTCCGGACGATCGCGTACGAGGCGAACGAGCTGAGCAGCAGCGTCGCGACGACGGTGAGCGCCGCGACGCCCAGCGACACCGAGAAGGACACCGGGAACCGGGTCAGCTGCCAGGCCTCGGCGAACGAGCCCGGGTTGAACGGGAACGGCAGCGAGAGTGCATTGCCGTCGACGGACTGCTCGGTCGTCTTGAACGCCATCGAGAGCGTCACGTACAGCGGGATGAGCACGGTCAGCGACGCGAGGCCGAGGACCACGGTCAGCGTCCAGTTCGTGCCGCCCAGTCGTCGGCGGGGGCCGCGGCCGGAGCGACCGGTGCCGCCGGTGGTCACGGCGCGGGTGTCGGTCGGGGGTCGTGTGTCGATGGCGGTCATGCGAGTCGCAGGTTCCTTCCGCGGGTCGCCGCGAGCTGCAGCACGGAGATGAGGACGGTGATGATGAAGAACACGGTCGCGTTCGCCATCTGGTAGGCGTAGTCGCCGCCGGTGAAGCCGCCGAAGATGGTCATCGCGACGCTGCTCGTCGCGCTGCCGGGGCCGCCGTTGGTCAGGCCGACGATCACGTCGTAGGCGCCGAGGTAGCCCTTCACACCGAGCACGGTGTTGATGACGATGAAGCCGCCGAGCAGCGGGAGCGTGATCGAGCGGAGCTGCTTCCAGCCGGTCGCGCCGTCGAGCGCACTGGCCTCGTACAGCTCTTCGGGGATGGACGTCAGGCCCGCCGTGTAGATGAGGAGCGCGCCGGGCACGGTCTGCCAGGCGGACACGATCACGATCGCGAGCCAGGCGAGGTTCGGGTCGCCGAGGATGCTCTGCTCGAGCGGGCCGAAACCGACGCTCGTGGCCAGGGCCGGCACGGTGTTCGAGAACAGGAAGTTGAACACGTAGGCGACGATGATCCCCGAGATCACCATCGGGATGACGAACACCGACCGCAACCCGGCGGCGAACCGGATCTTCTTCGCCAGGGCGATCGCCAGGGACAGCGCGACGACCTGCGTGACGACGACGGTGACGGCCGCGAAGCCGAGCGTGAAGCCGTACGACGCCAGGATCGCCGGGTCGGAGACGAGCGCCTTGTAGTTCTCGACGCCGATGAAGTCCCACTGCCCGAACCCGAGGTAGTCGGTGAAGCTGTAGAAGACGCCGACGCAGGCGGGGGCGACGACGAACGCCGTGAACAGCACGAGGGCCGGCACGAGGAACAGGTAGTACATGCCCTCCGTGCGGCTGAGTGAACCGACACCGCGGGAACCCACACGCCGGTGCGTGCGGGCTGCGTCGGTCGCCGGTCCGGAGGTCGCCGGGTCGGTGTCGCGGGAGAGCGGGGTCTGCATGGTCATGGTGGCTCCTGTGTCCTGGTCCGGCTCAGACCGTCGCGGAACGGCCGGCGAGCCGCCGCCAGTCCGAGTCGAGCCGCTGCAGCATCGAGGTGAAGTCCCCGCTCCGGATCGCCGACTGCAGGTAGTTGCCGAGCGGGATCGACGTGGGGATGAAGGTGCCGGCGCCCTGGTAGAACGCGGCGTCGTCGACGTACTGCTGCAGGCCGGCGAGGCGCTCGTCCTGCTGCGGGGGTGCGTCGATGCGGGGCGAGTACGCCAGGTTGTCGCGGTTGTAGGCGTCGATGACGTCGGGCTGCATGAGGAACTCGACGAGCTCCTTCGCCTGCTCCGGGTGCTCGGACGCCGTGGGGATCCAGAGCCCGAGGTCGATGTTGACCCGGGCCTTGCGGTCGCCCGGGTCGTTCGACACCGGCAGGGCGAAGGTGCCGACCGGCAGCTCGTCGTCGATCAGCGCGATCTGCCCGAGCGCCCACGGGCCCTGCAGGTACATCGCGGCCTCGCCCTTGCCGAACGCCAGGTTGCCGTCGGCGTAGGCCCGGGTGGCGTGGTCGCGGTTGAAGAACGACGAGATGGTCTTCGCGCGCTCCATCGGCACCGCGAAGTCCTTCTCGAACGACACCTCGGAGTCCGGGCCGACGTCGGCGCCGAGGGCCTTCATCTTGCGGAAGAACGAGCCGGTGTCGACGAGGCTGCCCACCGAGTAGTCGAACAGGCCCTGCCAGAGCGTCCAGGTGTCCCGGTCGGTGGCGTAGATCGGCGTGATGCCGGCCTTCTGCAGGGTCCGGCAGACCTCGACGAACTCGTCCCACGTCGTCGGGACCGGCAGGTCGTGCTCGGCGAAGATCCGCTTGTTGTAGATCACCCCGGCCGCGGCGAGCGAGTACGGCAGCACGCTCGTGCGGTCCTCGAACTTCGCGTACTGGTTCGTCAGGGTGTCGATGTCCGGTCGGACCCGCGCTGCCGACGGCAGGTCGCTGAGGTCGCTGAGCACGCCGCGCGAGATGTACCGGGCGAGCTCGAGGTTGTCGTTGAAGCACCCGACGTCCGCCGGTTCGCCGCGGACGAACTGCGGGGCGATGGCCGCCGTGCTGTCGTGCACGACCGACAAGCCGGTGTGCTCCCCCTCGAACCGCCGCAGCAGCTTGTCGAAGTACGCGATGACCTCCTGCTTCTGCTCGTAGAAGCGGAGCGTCGTGGCACCACCGGCGGCACGCCCCGGGGTCGCGCACCCGGCGAGCGCCATCGTGCCGAGTGCGATGCCACCGGCCGCGCCCGCGAGGAACCCCCGCCGGCTCACCGCCGCCTGGAGTGTTGCGGTCCTGCTTCCCACCATCGGGTCTCTCCCTCGTCGCGCATCGTCGCGCAGGCTCCTGTTTACAGCGCTGTAATGCGTACGTCAACGTTGTAATCGCATGTGGCAGTAGTCGGTGCACCCTACGGACAGGAGGCACGGTGCCAGCCCGCCCCGCGCCTCCCGTCCGCCGCGCAGCGCGTCCACGGCCGCGCGCCGCCGCCCACCGGGACGGACACGGCACGGAGCTGGCAGGATCGTCTGATGGCTGAGGACGAACGGGACATCGCACTCCGGGTGGGTCACGAGGAGCTCCGCATCCGCGGGGTCTACGAGACCATCAGCATCATCAACGACGTGATGGTGGCGCTCTGGTTCATCGTCGGCAGCGTCCTCTTCTTCTCCGAGACCACCACGACGGCGGGCACCTGGCTGTTCCTGATCGGGAGCGTCCAGCTGCTCATCCGTCCCGTGATCCGGCTGTCGCGGAGGCTCCACCTCGGTCGGGTCGGCCGGGGGAACCCCACGGAGTCCGCGCGCGATTTCTGAACCACGACACGCCTGGGCGAACACACAGGAACGCGAGCAGGCACCATGGAGGGATGGCAAGCACCACTCCTCCCCTGCCCGGACCCGTGACCACGACACCGCAGTTGCGGCGGTGGGTGTTCTGGCCCGCCGCCGTCATCGTGCTGGGGTTCGTGGCCTTCACCCTGATCTCCCCCTCCACCGCCGAGGCGCTGTTCCTCGGTCTGCAGGACGGCATCGTCAAGAACTTCAGCTGGTACTACGTGCTGATCGCCGCGTTCTTCGTCGGCTTCTCGCTGTTCGTCGGCTTCAGCCGCTTCGGTGACATCAAGCTCGGCAAGGACCAGGACGAGCCCGAGTTCTCGACCGGTTCCTGGTTCGCACTGCTCTTCGCCGCCGGCATGGGCATCGGCCTCGTCTTCTACGGCGTCTCCGAGCCGCTCAGCCACTTCGCCTCCCCGCGCCCCGGCGTCACCGGGAACGAGAAGGAGCTCGCGCAGCAGGCACTGACCCAGACGTTCCTGCACTGGGGCCTGCACGCGTGGGCGATCTACGTCGTCCTCGGCCTGGCCCTGGCGTACGCGATCCACCGCCGGGGACGCCCGGTGTCGATCCGCTGGGCCCTCGAACCGCTGCTCGGCAACCGCGTCCGCGGCGGCTGGGGCAACCTGATCGACGTGATCGCCCTGGTCGGCACGCTGTTCGGTGTGGCGACCTCGCTCGGCCTCGGCGTCATCCAGATCGGTGCCGGACTCGAGAGCGCCGGCATCGCCGACAGCAGCATCGTCAGCCAGATCGCGATCATCGCGGTGATCACGGCCGTCACGATCGTCTCGCTCGTCACCGGCGTGACCAAGGGCATGAAGATCCTGTCGAACTTCAACCTGCTGCTCGCCGCCGCGCTGCTGCTGTTCGTGCTCATCGTCGGCCCGACGCAGTTCCTGCTGCGTGACTTCGTGCAGTCGATCGGCTCCTACCTGCAGAACATCGTCGGCCTGTCGTTCAACGTCACCGCACAGCAGGGCGCCGAGGGCGAGGCCTGGCAGGGCGCCTGGACCACCTTCTACTGGGGCTGGTGGATGTCGTGGGCGCCGTTCGTCGGTGTCTTCATCGCCCGCATCTCCAAGGGCCGCACGGTCCGCCAGTTCGTGTTCGGTGTCCTGCTGGTGCCGACCGCGCTCACGTTCCTGTGGTTCGCCGTCCTCGGTGGCACCGCGATCCACCGCCAGACCGACGGTTCGGGCGGCCTGATCGGCTCGGACGGGTCGGTCGACATCGAGGGGTCGCTGTTCGCGGTCCTCGGTGACCTGCCCGCCGGCATTGTCCTGACCTACGGCGCGATCCTGCTCATCGGCGTGTTCTTCGTGACCTCGTCGGACTCCGGGTCGCTCGTGATGGCGATGATCGCGTCGGGCGGTGACATCGAGCCGAAGAACTGGCTGCGGGTCTTCTTCGCCGGTGTCGCTGCGCTGCTCGCCGTCGCCCTGCTGCTCAGCGGTGGACTGAACGCCCTGAAGACGGCGGCGATCACGACCGCGTTGCCGTTCAGCATCGTCCTGCTGCTCACCTGTTGGTCGACGATCATCGCCTTCACGCGCGAGCGCCGGGCCTACGACAAGGCCGAGCGCGAGGTGTTGCTCGAGCACGTCGGCGCCTACTACGGCCTCGAGGTCGAGGCGCCGACCGAGCGTCCGGCACGGTCCGGCCTCGGCCGCCCCTGGGCCGCGGTGAAGAATCGTGTGCGCGGCGGCCGCGGAACCGCGGCCCCGACGGTGGGCGCGGGCGCGCTCGACGACTTCCCGGTGCGGCCCGAGTCGATCTCGGCTGACCCAGCGGTCGACCCGAGCCTCGACGCGCGACCGGCAGCGGACGACGGGCCCGCGACGGAGCAGCCGGAGCGCTGACGCGGCGCGCCACGCGCCGCGCGCGCACGCGCCATGTGGTGCGAGGTTCCGTGTTCGGTGCGACGAACGTGCCCTCGCACCAGAGACGGAACCGCGCACGGGCCGTCGACGCGACCACCTGACGGACGGGAGGCACGGTGCCAGCTGGCACCGTGCCTCCCGTCCGTCAGTGCGTCAGGTGTCGGTCCGTGCGGACGCGACCTCGAGGGTCACGACGACCGCCACCACGGCGAGCGCCGTGACCGGCAGCGACACCGCCGGCACCGCGATCGACGCGAGGACGACGAGCACCAGGGCCACCACGACGGCGTTGGCCCGTGCCGACAGCGACGGCCGGATCGCGAGCGCCCAGATCGACAGCACGAACACCGCGACCGGCACCGCGACGGTCGCGGCGACCGAGGCGGACGACAGCACGACGTGTCCGGCGTCGGCGCTGACCGCGACCTCGATGCCCGCGGGCAGGGCACCGGCGGCGGCGAAGACGAAGTAGTGGCCGTAGCCGAACACGAGCGCGGTGGGCAGCGAGCGGATGTGCGCGTGCTGCTCGCGGGAGAAGTAGATCCACCACATGCCGACGGTGATCACCAGCCCGCAACCGGCGAGCGCCAGCAGGGCTCCGAGGTGCTCGGTGTGCGCGAGGGCGTCGATCACCGCGCCGGCCGAGGCCACCAGCCCCTCGCCCAGGACGATGAGGGTGAACAGGGAGAACCGCTCGGCCAGGTGCCGGGTGTGCCACGGGGCCGTCCCCGTCGAGGTCTGCGCCCAGATCGGCACCGACAGCTCGGCGAGCACGAGGAACGGTGCGGCGTACCCCCAGACATCGTCGGGCAGGGCGAGTGAGACCACCCAGAGCAGCTGCACGACGGTGACGCCGACGGCGTGCAGGATCGCTGTCCGCCGGTACCGGATGGAGGACGCGGCGGCGCGGATCCACTGCCCGACCAGGGCCAGCCGCATGACGACGTAGCCGATGACGCCGATCGTGAAGTCGTTCTCGACCATGGCCGCGTGCACCCCGGCGGCGAGGACGAGCACCCCCGCCATCTGCACGAATGTCATCACCCGGTAGAGCCAGTCGTCGGTGTCGAACGACGTGGCGAACCAGGTGAAGTTCATCCACGCCCACCAGATCGAGAAGAACACCAGCCCGTAGGCCAGGACGGCGGAGGCGACGTGTCCCTCGAGCTCGATCTCGTGCAGGTTCGTCGCGGCGAAGCCCACCGCGACGACGAACACCAGGTCGAACAGGAGCTCCAGCGGGCTCGCGGCGCGGTGTCGCTGGTCGGGGTCGCGCGGCACCATCCGGCGCAGTCCGATGGTCGGCATGGGGCCAACGGTAGGGCATCCCCAGAACGCGGACTGCTGACGGTGCGACCGTCACGGCCGATCTGTCCGGGTGCAGGCCCCGCACCACCAGACCCCGCCGTCCACGGCCGTGTACGTCGTGCGCGGCCGAACCCCTCCGACAGGAGTCCCGGTGACCTCACCGCGTCCCGCCGTCCGTCCCAGGTCGTTCCGCCGAGCGGCCGTCAGCGCCACCGCCGGCGCGCTGACCGCCGCCACGCTGCTGGCGTTCGCCGTCACCCCGGCGCACGCCGCGACCTCGGACACCCCGCGCTCACCGGCCGATCCGACCGCTGCGGTGGCCGCACCGCAGGAACAGCCTGGAGGCTCGTCCCGCGTCGGTCCGGCCGCGGACGGCGTGCAGGTGGGTTCCGGCTCCTACGCGCCGGCGCCGCCGGACGAGATCACGGACATCGCCGACGTGCGGAAGACGCTCGACCAGGAGCTGTACATCGACCCGTCGAAGGCCGGCGAGCCGGCGCCGACGAACCAGTGGTGGACGGACCTGCTGGTCAGCAAGTACTCCGGCGACATGTGGGCGTACCCGTTCGTCTCGTCGAACAGTGCCGCGGGCACGAAGGTCACGATCCCGACGCGGTGGAACAGCGACGGCACAGCGATGCGCCTGGAGTCCCCCGTGACGGTGGGCGGGACGGTGGAGCCGACCCCCGACGCGAGCGACCGCACCCTCGCCGACTTCGAGGACGGCCTGCCCGACGGCTGGACCGCGACCGGTGACGCGTTCACCGGCACGGCCACGGGGACGGCCGCCGGGCAGAGCGCGGTCTCCGGGTGGCTCGGCGGACGCTTCCTGAACTCGTTCAGCGACGAGGACGGCGACGGCGCGACCGGCACGCTCACCTCGCCGGCGTTCACGATCGACCGCTCGACCCTGGCGTTCCTGGTCGGCGGTGGCCGGCACCCCGACCACGAAGCCGTGCAGCT
Source organism: Curtobacterium sp. MCLR17_051 (assembly GCF_003234395.1). Classification (NCBI taxonomy): domain Bacteria; kingdom Bacillati; phylum Actinomycetota; class Actinomycetes; order Micrococcales; family Microbacteriaceae; genus Curtobacterium; species Curtobacterium sp. MCLR17_051. Next base: position 149,251 of record NZ_QKTA01000006.1, on the reverse strand, counting down.
CCTGGTCGACGGCGACGTCGTGGCGAGCAGCACCGGGACGGACAGCGAACAGCTGCGCTGGGACAGCTGGGACGTCTCCGCCCACCGAGGGCAGTCCGCGCAGCTGCGGATCGTCGATGACCTGCGTGCCGGGTGGGCACACGTGCTGGTCGACCAGGTCCTGCTCACCGACGCCCCGGACGGCCTCGCTGACCGCTTCGCGACCACGTTCCGGGCGAAGCAGGCCGATGCGCTCCGCTGGGGCGACTGGAACGTCAGCTGGCGGATGCCGCAGGACGGCCCGGGCGGGCAGTACATGGACGTCACGAGCGTGCAGGGTTCGCCGTACGAGTGGTTCGAGTTCCACGGCATGACCCCGCGCCTCACCCTGCAGGACGGTGCCGAGATCACCGATGGGGACGGCGAACCGCTCGACCTGCCGGTGACGACGGACCGGTTCGAGATCCGCCAGGACGGCCACGTCTTCGGCGTGCACGCCCCCGACGGGACGACCTTCACCCGTGTCGGGAACGCGCTGGAGGCCTCATCCGGCACGCCCTACCTGGTGCTCAGCGCGGTGCCCGAGCAGGGGCTGTCCCTCGACGACCTGCACCGCACCGCCTTCGCGGTCCCCCGTGACACGACGATGACGTACTCGTACGACCCGGCGGCGGCGAACGTCCGCCAGCAGTGGGCGATCCGCACCGACCCGCTGCAGGGCGACGACCACGACACCGTGCAGGGCTGGCTGCAGCACCAGTACGCCGACGCCACCACGAACCTGCGCTTCACCGGCGCCACGTACGAGACCCCGCGCGGCACCATGCGGACCACCGTCGGCCACGACGGCTGGACCCTGGACTACGCGTTCACGGGCATCACGCCGATCGGTGCCACGCCCGAGGCGGTCGGGGAGGACCCGTACTCCGAGCAGGTCATGCGCGAGTACCTGCACGACTACGCCGCGAGGACGACGTACGGCGGGGACACCTACTGGGGCGGCAAGGACGTCCTGCAGCTCGCCGAGTACATGACCATCGCGCGGCAGATCGGTGCCACCGAGGACGCCCGGACGCTGCAGGACACCCTCGAGCGCGCCCTGACCGACTGGTACACGTACACGGACGGCGAAGCGGAGCACTTCTTCGCGATGTACCCGACGTGGAAGGCCCTGATCGGGTTCGCCGACTCGTACGGGTCGGCCCAGTTCAACGACAACCACTTCCACTACGGGTACTTCGCCGTCGCGACCGCCATGCTCGGCCGGGTCGACCACGAGTGGGCCGCGAAGTACCAGGGCATGGCGACACTCGTCGCGAAGCAGTACGCGAACTGGGACCGCGACGACGCCCGGTTCCCGCACATGCGCACGTTCGGCGTCTGGGAAGGCCGGTCGAACGCCGGCGGTGTGTCGTCACCCGGCGGCAACAACCAGGAGTCGTCGTCCGAGGCGATCCAGTCCGAGGCGGGGCTCTTCCTGCTCGGCTCGGTCCTCGGCGACGAGGAGATGCAGGCCGCCGGTGCGGTGCAGTACGTCACCGAGCGCGCGGCCGTCCGCGACTACTGGCAGAACGTCCGCGGCAACCCCGCCTCGGCGTCGTACGACGGCAACGGCGCGTTCCCGGACGAGTACGAGCACGGGCAGGCGGGGATCCTGTTCGACTCCGGGCAGGCCCACGCGACGTACTTCTCCGGCGACCCCGCCTGGATCTCCGGCATCCAGTGGATGCCGATCGCCCCGTGGTTCGACTACTTCGGCTGGGACCCGGGCTTCTCGAAGGCCCTGATGCGCGAGATGATGGCCGCCCGCCCGGAGTCCATCGGGCAGGCCGGCGTCACCGACGGCAACGCGGCACGCATCCAGATGCTCACGAAGAAGTGGTGGGGCGTCGGCAGCTACGGCGACGTGAAGATCACCCGCGACCGCCCGGCCGCGATCGGTGAGCTGCAGGACGCGATCCGCGCGGTCGAGACGAACCACCCCGGGTACATCACCCGACGAACCGCGGCGAACCCCCTGTACGACCCGGCCACCGACACCCTGCTGGTGAGCGTGGAGGACGACGGACGGGTGGTGTTCCCGGACCGGTACTGGACCCCGGAGAACCTGCCCGACTCGCTGGTGCCCACTGAGCTCGACGGTCCCACCGCCGACCGGAAGCCCCAGGACTGGCCGACGCCGTCCCCGCTGATGCCGTTCCTGGTGGACGACTTCCGCGCCGACACCGCGACCATCGACCAGCTGTACGGCGTCGACCTCACCGACCACACCCCGGGCGAGGACACCGAGCACGCCGCACGGGTGTTCAGCGGCATGGGTGACGCCCTCGGCAACGTCGTGCTCGGGTTCCTCGGGCAGTACGACCCGGACACCTACGCCGACGTGCACGCCGCACTGTGGGCCGCCGACGACCCGGCCGTGACCGGACAGTCGATGGCTGGCCTCGTCTACCACCAGGCGATGTCGAACCGGACCGTCGGCACCGAGGTCACCGACCGGCACACCTCGGACCCGCTCAGCCAGGTGTTCCGCGCACCGGACGGCACGATCAGCTACGTGCTCGACAACCCCGACACCGTGCAGCACACGTACGACGTCTACGAGGGCACCGAGGTGATCGGCCAGATCGCGGTCCCGGCCCAGACGCAGATCACGTCGCACCTGGACGCGCGGCTCACCGAGGTGGTCGTCAGCACCCAGGGCGCCCCGAAGACGATCGTCCCCGGCGCGACCACGACCTTCACCGCCACCTGCTACGACCAGTACGGCGCCACCGTCGCGCTGGACGAGGCCACCTGGTCGACCGACACCGGCACGATCAGCGCCGATGGCCTCCACCGCGCATCGGAGCGCGCGGAGCAGGCGACGGTCACCGCCACGATCGGCGGGGTGCACGGGTCGTACGCCTTCCGGGTCGCACCGGCACCGGTCCTCACCGGGTTCGACGTCACGCCCGGCTTCGACCGGCTCGTCGTCGGGACGCCGCAGCGGTTCCGTGCCGCCGGCCACGACCAGTACGGCGACCCGGCGGCCCTGCCCGCCGACGTCACCTGGTCGTACACCGGCGCCGGGAGCGCCGGGACCGACGGCACCGTGACGACCACCGCCGCGGGCTCCGGGTACGTCGTCGCGACCGGTGGCGGTGTCGAGGGCTCGGCGGTCGTCGCCTCGGTGACGTCGATCCCCGACGCCGCAGCGGCTGCCGACGTCGACGCGAGCTCCTCGGACGGCGGGAACGTCGCCGGGAAGGCCGTCGACGGGGACCGCAGCACCCGGTGGGAGAGCGCGCACGGTGTGGACGAGGTCGACTACACGATCGACCTCGGGCGGCTGACCGACGTCGACACCGTGCGGGTGGACTGGGAGAACGCCGCCGCCGCACGGTACGTGCTGCAGGTCCGGGACACCGCCGACGACCCCTGGCGCGACGTGCGGACCGTCGACAAGACAACGGCCGACATGGACACGGTGCCCGTGGGCGAGACCGCCCGGTTCGTGCGCCTGCACCTGACCGACCGCCTCACCGGGTACGGGTACTCCATCTGGGAGGTGCACGTGTCCGGCACCCCGGCGGCCTCGACCGTCGACGTCGAGGACGTCCTCGTCGCGCCGCGCACCGCGACCGTCCGCACCGGTGACACGGTCCGGATGGCGGCCTACGGGTTCGACCGCCACGGGTTCGGCGGGCGGCTCGCCGCGGACCGCCCGGAGTGGGCCGTCGACGGCGGCGGAAGTGTCGAACCGGGCGGCGTCGTCACCGCAGCGACCGAGGGCGGCGTGACCGCGACGGTCACGGCCACCGTGCCAGGAGCATCCGGGACGGCCACCGTCACGACCCTCGACGAGGCGACCGACGGTGACGACGACGGCGGAACGGCACCCGCCCGCTCTCGTGACATTGCCGCCGGCAAGCCCGTCACCACCTCGTCGGACGAGCGCGGCGACCTGTCCGGCGGCAACGCGGTGGACGGCGACGACCGGACCCGGTGGGCCAGCGCAGCACGCGACGGCGAGTGGGTGGCCGTCGACCTCGGGCAGGTCGTGCCGATCGACCAGGTGCAGCTCGACTGGGAGGCCGCGTGGGCCGAGGCCTACCGCGTCCAGGTCCGCGACGACGAAGACGCCCCCTGGCGGACCGTCGCGGAAGAAGACCACGGGACCGGCGGCGAGGTGACCCACCGGCTGGAGGGCGACGACGTCACCGGCCGCTGGGTCCGGGTCGTCGCGGACCGCCGGCACACCGCGTTCGGCGTCTCGCTCTGGGCGCTCCGCGTCACCTCGACGCAGGGCGAACCGACGCCGGACCTGGCACGACGGGCGACCGTGTCGTCGTCGGCCGACGAGGGCGACGGCGTGCCCGCGCACAACGCCGTGGACGGCGACCCGGGATCGCGCTGGGCGAGCGGGCACACCGACGACCAGTGGCTCGCCGTCGACCTCGGCGCACCGCACCGCCTGCACGGCGCGGTGCTTCGGTGGGAGGACGCCTTCGGACGCTCCTACCGGATCGAGGCGCGGAACGCGGGCGACGACGGGTGGACGACGCTCGCCACCGAGACCGACGGTGACGGCGGGACCGACCGGCACGCCCTGGACGGCTCGTGGCGGTACGTCCGCGTGCACGGTGTCGAACGGGCGACCCCGTACGGCTACTCGCTGTACGACCTCGAGATCCGGTAGCCGGGGCAGCACCCGTCGGACGACGCCGCCGCGGTGCGGTTACGTCGTCCGACGGATGCCCCCGACCGGCCGGACCACGGATCCTGGCGGGACACCACCCGCACCACGTCAGGAGCACGGACCATGACCAGCACCCCCCTCGAGACCCTCGGCATCATCGGCGCCGGCAACGTCGGCGCGCAGATCGCCCGCCGCGCGATCGCCGTCGGTCTCGACGTCGTCCTCGCGAACTCCCGCGGGCCCGAGACGCTCGAGTCCCTGATCGACGAGCTCTCCCCCGGTGCCGGAGCAGCCACCGTCGCCGACGCCGCCCGGGCCGGTGACGTGGTCGTCGTCTCGATCCCGATCAACGGCTACCGGGACCTGCCGGCCGAGGCGTTCGCGGGCAAGGTCGTCGTCGACACCGGCAACTACTACCCGGAGTTCTTCGGACCGGTGGACGAGCTCGAGCAGGGCGCGGTGCCGACCACCTCCGAGCTGCTCCAGCAGTCGCTGCCGGATGCTCGCGTCATCAAGGCGTTCAACAACCTCGGCGCCGCCGACGTCACCACGGACGGGTCCCCCGCCGGAACGCCGGGGCGCCGAGCCCTGACCGTCGCCGGGGACGACGCGGACGCGAAGGCCGTCGTCACCGAGCTGCTCGACCGGTTCGGGTTCGACGTGGTCGACGTGGGACCGCTGAGCGAGGGCTGGCGGTACGAACGCGACCAGCCGGCGTACGGCGTGCGGCACGACCGGGCCGGCATGTCCGCCGCTCTGGCGGCAGCGGCTCGCCGCTAGCCCGCCGCCGTCACCCGGGCGCCGCCTGCGCCTCGGGGTCGTCCCGCACCGCAGCCGCGACGAGGGTGTCGAGCAGCCCGGGCCAGCGCGCCTCGAGCGCGTCCCGGCGCAGCTGCACGGCGTGCTCGCGTCCCGTCACACGGGTCCGGGTCAGTCCGGACTCGCGCAGCACCTTGAAGTGGTGCGAGAGCGTCGTCTTGTGGATGTCGAGTCGGTAGTCGGTGAGGTTGCACGGGTGGTAGTCGCCGTCCGACAGTCGCTCGATGATCACGAGTCGCGCGGGGTCACCGGCCGCCCGGAGCACCCGAACGAGTTCGAGGTCGTCGACGTCGGGCAGCGGGAAGGGGTCGTGCCCGACCTTCGACTCTTCGTTTGACATGCATCAAACCTATCAGGAATGATCTCAATGGTTTGATGCTTGTCAAACAAAGCCGAGGCAACGACCTCGGAACCGAAGGAGTGACCACCGTGCCCACCACCACCGACCCCCGCGTCACCGACAACCGTGCCGCGATCCGCGCCGACCGACCGCCCATCGGCCGCATCGCGATCGTCACCGCGGACCGCGTCGAGGACGTCGAGTTCTTCTACCCCTACTACCGGTTCGTCGAGGCCGGCTACGACGTCGACGTCCTGACGCCCGACGGCGGGACCGTCACCGGGTACGTCGGCCTGTCCCTGCGGACCGGGCTGCAGCGCGTCGCGGACGCCACCGCCGAGCACTACGACGCGGTCTTCATCCCCGGCGGCCTGGCCCCGGCCGAGGTCCGGACCGTCCCCGAGGCCCTGGCGTTCCTCCGGGACTTCGCCGCCACGGGCCGACTCATCGGTGCCGTGTGCCACGGACCCCAGGTCCTGGCCTCCGCCGGGCTGGTCGACGGACGCAGCCTGACGTCCTGGCGCGAGGTCGCCGACGAGGTCCGTGCGGCCGGCGGCACCTGGATCGACGAGCCGGTCGTCGAGGACGGCCAGTTCGTCACCGCCCGGAAGCCCGGCGACATGCCGCAGCAGCTGGCCCGGATCCTCGAGCGGCTCGCCACGGCACGGACGGAACGCGACGATGTCTGATCCCGTCCGCACCCCGTTCTCCGCGTCCGCCACCGCGGCCGACGTCCTCGCCGACGTGGACCTGCACGGCCGCCGGTACCTGGTGACCGGCGGCGCCTCCGGCATCGGCGCGGAGACCGCCCGCGCCCTCGCCGGTGCCGGAGCCGAGGTCGTCGTCGGGGTGCGCGACACGGCCCGCGCGGACGCGGCGTTCGCCGACCTGGAGGCCCGTGGCCTGGTCGTGCCGCGTGCGCTCGACCTCAGCGACCTCGGTTCCGTGCGCCGCTTCACGGACGCGTGGCAGGGCACGGTCGACGGGGTGGTCGCCAACGCCGGCGTGATGGCCCTGCCCGAGAAGCAACTCGCGGCATCGGGTTGGGAGATGCAGCTCGCGACGAACCACCTCGGTCACTTCGCCCTCCTGCTCGGGTTGCGGGAACACCTGTTCGCCGCCGGGTCCGCCCGGGTGGTGACGGTGAGCTCGACCGCGCACCTGCGCTCCCCGTTCCACTTCGAGGACCCGCACTTCGCCGTGCGTCCGTACGACCGGTGGGCCGCCTACGCGCAGTCGAAGACGGCCGACGTGCTCCTCGCGGTGGGCGTCGCGGACCGCTGGGCGGAGCACGGCGTCACCGCGAACGCGGTGATGCCCGGCTGGATCACGACCCGGCTGCAGCGCCACCTCGACGACGCGACACTCCGGGCGATGGGCGCACTCGACGACGACGGCAACCGGATCGAGCAGCCGTTCTTCAAGACCCCGGCGCAGGGCGCGGCGACGTCGGCACTGCTGGTCGCCTCCCCGCTGGTCGCCGGCGTGACCGGGCGGTACTTCGAGGACAACCAGGAGTCGCCCGTGCTCGACGACGGCACCGGCCACGACCGCGGGGTGGCGCGGTACGCGCTGGACCACGTTGACGCGGAGCGGCTCTGGACGCTGGGTTCCGGATACGTCACCTGACGGATGCTGCCGGGACGGGCCTCCTGTCAGCGTGGAGCACGCCACGCACCATCCGTCACCAGCGATCCACGAGGAGCCCACCATGACCGGAAACCCGAAGCACATCGCCCTGGAGCCCGCCGCCCAGGAGTTCGTCGACACGACGTCGAACCCGCCGTTCCTGAACGACCTGCCGCCCGCCGAGGGACGCAAGGCGGTCGACTCCGTGCAGGACTCCCCCATCTTCAAGCCCGAGGTCGACGAGGAGTGGCTGGAGATCGAGGGCGGTCCCACCGGCACCGTGAAGATCCGCCTGGTCAAGCCGGCCGGCACCACCGCGAACCTGCCCGTGGTCCTGTACGTGCACGGTGCCGGCTGGGTCTTCGGCGACGCCCACACCCACGACCGCCTGGTGCGCGACCTCGCCATCGGGTCGAACGCCGCCGTCGTGTTCCCGGAGTACGACCGCTCCCCCGAGGTCGGCCACCCGGTCGCGCTCGAGCAGTCCTACGCCGCAGCCCGGTGGGTCGTCAAGGAGGGCGGCGAGAAGGGGTTGGACGCCTCGCGCTTCGCGGTCTCGGGCGACTCGGTGGGCGGCAACATGGCGATCGCCCTGGCGCTCCTCGCCGCCGAGCGCGGGGACGTCGAGTTCGTGAAGCTCGTCGCCTTCTACCCGGTGACGAACGCCGCGTTCGACACCGGCTCGTACGGGGAGTTCGCCGAGGGCTACTTCCTCACCCGCGCCGGCATGCAGTGGTACTGGGACCAGTACACGACCGACGAGGCCGTGCGCGCCCTGCCCACGGTGTCGCCGCTCCGCGCACCGCTCGAGGTGCTCGCGACCCTGCCGGAGACCCTCGTCATCACCGGTGAGGCCGACGTGCTCCGCGACGAGGGCGAGGCCTTCGCGGCACGCCTGCGCGAAGCCGGCGTCAAGGCGACGAACGCCCGCTTCGGCGGCATCGTCCACGACTTCGTGATGGTGAACGCGTTGCACGACACCGAGGCCGCGAAGCACGCGCTGATGCTCGCCACCGCGTCGCTCCGTGCCGCCCTTGCCTGAGCAGGAGCGTGCCCGCGCGGGCACCCCGGAGACGCTCGAGACGCTCGTCGCGCGCGAGGAGATCCGGACGCTGCTGGCGACCTACGCCCGCGGAGCCGACCGACGCGACGCCGTGCTCGAGGCGTCCGTGTTCACCGAGGACGGGGTCGTCGCGCTGTACGAGGGCGACCCCTCCTCGCACGAGCCGGTCGACACGATCCACGGTCGGGAGCACCTGGCCGAGACGTTCGCCGGACTGATCGCCCGGTACGAGGTGACGACGTACCTCAACGGTCAGTCCGTGATCCGGTTCACGGGACCCGACACCGCCGACGGCGAGACGTACTGCGTCGCGTTCCACGTCCTGCACGACGGCGGCGAGCGGGTGCTCCTGACGATGGCCATCCGCTACCTCGACCGGTTCGTCCGGGTCGAGGGCGCGTGGGCGATCGCCCACCGGGACCTCGTTTTCGACTGGACCGACCGGTCCCCGTCGCACACGTGACTGAGACCGCCACCGCACACCGACACCGACCACCGACCACCGACGGAGACACCATGTCGCAACCGCTCGAATCGCTCATGCACGCCAACCTGTTCGAGGTGTTCGGGGAACGCGACCCGGACCGCCGCCGCGCCGCCATGGAGCGGACCTACGCCCCCGACGTCGAGTTCCTGGACCCCGACGAGGTCGTCACCGGCCACGACGCCCTGCACACCAAGGCGCAGCGCCTGCTCGACGAGGCCCCCGGGTTCGTGTTCTCGCCGGCCGGCCCGGTCTACGAGAACCACGGGATGGGGTACCTCGCCTGGCACTTCGGACCGGAGGGAGCGCCGCCCGTCGTGTCCGGGATGGACATCTGCTTCGTCGAGGGTGACCGCATCGCGAAGATCTACACGCTGCTGACCAGCTGAACCCACCCGCAGACGCCCGACCCGCCGCAGCGCCAGGCACCCTGCGATGATGGTCGGGCGTCTGGACGGCGGGCGAGGCAGGAGGACACGGGCGATGTCGATGCAGCACGAGGTGCCCCCGGAGTCCCCGTACGCCTACATGAGCGCCGAGCAGGTGCGGACCTGGTACGCGTACATGAAGCTCCAGCTGCGCCTGCGGTACGAGATGAACCGGCAGTTGCGCGCCGACAGCGACATCTCGCTCGCCGACTACGACGTCCTCGTCGCCCTCACGAGCGAGCCGGGCGGCGAGATGACGATGTCGGCCCTGGCGACCCGCATCGGGTGGGAGCGCAGCCGTGCCTCGCACCACGCGAAACGCATGGCCGAACGCGGGTTCCTCGAACTCCGTCGGAGCGAGCACGACCGGCGCACCACCGCCGTCGCCCTGACCGACACGGGCTGGCGGACGCTCCGCGAAGCCACGCCGCGCCACACCGAACTCGTCAAGGACATGTTTTTCAGCGACCTGCGCGAGGACGAGCTGGCGGGCTTCGCCGACGTGCTCGAGCGCGTGTACGAGTCAGTGCTCGAGCACGGCACCCTGCCCCGACCGGCCGACCACCCCTAGCTCCGCTTGCCCTCACGCACCAGCGCGACGTAACTTAGGTGAAAGATCACCTAAACGAGCGAAGGGCAGCGTGTGGACACCGAACGAGCCGTGTCACCGCCACTCCCCGACCGTGCACTGTTCGGCCGCGCGGACGAACTCGCGGCCCTCACGCGCCTGCTCGACGACGCCGCGACGGTGACTGCGGACGCGGCAGCCGAGGACGAAGCGGCGGAGCGCGGCGCCGCGGTCCTGGTCGAGGGCGAGGCGGGCATCGGCAAGACGACCCTGCTCGCCGCCGTCGAGCGGCACGCGCGGCGGACCGGCTTCCGCGTCCTGACCTGCACCGGCATCCAGGGGGCGATCAGCGTGGGCTTCGACGGCCTGCACGAACTGCTCCACCCGCTGCTGCCCTTCGCATCCGCCCTGCCGCCGCGCCAGCGCACCGCACTGCTCACGGCCCTCGCGGTCGAGGACGGCCCGAGTCCGGACCGCCTGCTGGTGAGCACCGCGACGCTCGGACTGCTCGAGGAGGCCGCGTCGCACCGCCCGGTGTTCGTCCGCGCCGAGGACCTGCAGTGGCTCGACCGGTCCACCACCGAGGTGCTCGACTTCGTGGGGCGCCGGCTCACGCACGCCGCGGTCGTCGTCATCGCGGCGGCCCGGACCGGACACGCCCCGAATGCCGCGCCCCCGTGCAGCTTCACGCGGTTCGAGCTCGGACCGCTCGCCGACGCCGCCGCCGAGGCCCTGCTCGACGCCCACGCCGGCACCCTGTCCACCTCGGTCCGCCGACGGGTGCTGGCCGAGGCCGGCGGCAACCCACTCGCCCTGCACGAACTGCCCGTCACCTGGACCACGGGCGGCCCGGCCACCATCGCATCCCGGCTCCCCACCACGCGGCGGCTCGAGCAGGCGTTCCTCGAGCAGGTCGCCGCCGTCCCGTCCGGCAGCCGCTCGTTCCTGCTGCTCGCCGCGGCGGCCGACGACGCCGGCCTGCAGGACGTCATGGCGGCGGCCCGCACGATGGACCTCGGGGTCGACGACCTCGAGCCGCTCGAGGAACTCGGGCTCCTCCGCACCGACCTCGTCTCCCTGCGCTTCCGACACCCGCTCCTGCGCTCGGCGGTGATCGGCAACGCCTCGGCCGCCGCACGGTCCGCGGCGCACCGGGCACTCGCGTCGGTGGTCACCGACGGCATGCGCGCCGCCTGGCACCGGGCTTCGGCGACGTTCGAGCGGGACGAGTCCATCGCCGCCGACCTCGAGACCGCCGCCGACCGCGCGGCACAACGGGGTGCCCGCCCCGAGGCGGTCCGGGCCTACGAGCGTGCGGCCACCCTGTCGCAGGGGGTCACCGGTCGGGCACGTCGGCTGGGCCGGGCTGCCGAGACCGCACGGGCCGCCGGCATGACGGCCGAGGCGATCGAGCTCCTGGAGCAGGTCGACTCCCTCGCCGCCGACCCCGAGACGGTCACCGAGACCGCCGTCACGCAGACGGTGCTGAGCCTGACCACGGGTGCTGCCGGTCGACCACGCATCGAACTCCGCCGGATCCGGCCCGTGCTCGCCGGCCCGGAGCACGCGGACCGGCTCGTGCGGGTGCTCTGGGCGGCGGCCCTCAACGCCCGCGGCCGCAACCTGCCGCGATCGGAGTGGAAGGACATCGAGGCGGCCCTGCTCGCGACACGCTCGGCGAGCCCGCTGAAGTCGGTGGCCCTCGCCGTGCTGGCGCCACTCGGCTCCGCCCACCACCTGCGCACCGAACTCGCACACCTGGTGCCGCAGCTCACCGAGCAGCCGCTCGCGATGGCGTCCCTCGCGATCGCCGCCGAGTCCCAGCAGGACCTCGAGACCGCGCTGACGTGCTGGGAGCTTGCGTACGAGCGTGCACACCAGCTCGGCGCCGTCGCCGACGAGACCCAGGCGCTCCGCGGCCGGGCGACGGTGCTCATGCTGCGCGGGCGGGTGCGGGACGGTCTGGCCGACGCCGAGTACGCCGTCCGCATCGCCCGCGACGTCCAGCTCCCGCTCATCGCCGGGATGGCCTACGCCACGCTCGCCCGGGGCCACGCCCTGCTCGGCGACTACGAGGCCGCGCTGGCCGCCCTGCGCGAGGGCTCGGAGTTCGCGCACGGCGGGCGGCTCGCCCTGGCCAGCGCCGACGCGCGGTGGGCAGCGGGACTGGTCGCCCTCGGTCAGCGGCGCCACCGGGACGCCCAGATCGAGTTCACGCACATGACCGTCCACGCGACCCGGTCCCTGTGGGCGATCGCCGACCGCGCCGAGGCCGCGGTCCGGGGCGGTCGACCCGATTCGGTCGTCGAGAACCTCGCCGAGGCCGAGGCGGTCGCCCGTACCACCGGGTCCGCGCACCTGACCGCCCTCGTCGTGCGGAGCCGGGCCCTGCTCGCCGAGGGCACGGACTCGACGGGAACCGACACCGACGGCGCGGGCGGCGCGGACCCGGAGTCCCTCTACGCCCGCGCGATCGAGGCCGGCCGCCTCGCGGACTCCCCGGTCGAACTGGCGAGGACCCAGCTGCTGTTCGGCGAGTGGCTCCGCCGCGAGCGTCGGGTGGTCGAGGCTCGGCTGCACCTCCGCGAGGCGCTCCACGCGTTCGACGCCGCCGGCACCGCGGGCTTCGCCGCCCGCGCCGCGGCGGAACTCCGCGCAGCCGGCGAGGCCCCGGAACGGGCCGACAGCACGACGGCGCCGACACGCGAACGGCTCACACCCCAGGAGCTGCAGATCGCGCGGCTCGCCGCCGCCGGCATGACGAACCGCGAGATCGCGGACCGCATCTACCTGTCGCACCGCACCGTCAGCACCCACCTGTACAAGGTGTTCCCCAAGCTCGGCGTGACGAGTCGCACCGAGCTGGCGGCCGCGCTGGCGGCGTCCGGTCCGACGGACTGACGCACCGGGCGACGACCTGGAGGCACGGGTTACGTCACGCAACGGATGCACCGTGGGCGGACCAGCTGCGAGCCTCGTGGCGGCGACCCGGCATCGGGTCGCGACCACGACGACCACCGGGAGGCGCCCATGCCGGAAGGCTCCGCCGACGACACCGCCGACCACGCGGCTGCGCGGCTGCCGGACGCGCCGAGCGCGTTCTTCACGGCCCTCGTGACCGAGCACTTCGTGCTCCAGACCGCGCGCGGCATCACCGTCTCGGAGTCGTCGACCCGGGCAGCGATCTACCTGACGACACTGTCGAGCGCCCTGGTGGCGTTCGGGTTCCTGGCCGACACCGACTTCGCCACGGGCTACCTCGCCGTGGTGATCCCGGTCGTCGTGCTGCTCGGGGTCTTCACCTACGAGCGACTCGTCCAGACCTCGCTGGAGGACGTGGTCGCCCTCGCCGCGATGCAGCGGATCCGCCGCTGGTACGGCACGATCCTGCCCGGCGCCCCGCGGTACTTCCCGGTGCCCGAGGACCGGATCGCGCCGAACGAGCTGCTCGACATCGGGCTCCGGCGGTCCTGGCGCGGGGTGTTCTTCACGCTGTCGAGCGCGATCGCGGTCGTGAACTGCATCGTCGCCGGTGCCGGGGCGGCACTGCTGACCGCGAGCACGTGGGCGCCGTCCGGGTCCCTGGCCGCCGGGGTGGTCACGGCCGTCCTGCTCGCCGCTGTGCACGGGATCTACCAGGAGCGTCGGTACGCGCGGGTCCTCGGCATCCTGCGGTCCGACATCCGAGAACGACGACGAGAACGAGACGGACTGACACCATGACCGAACCCCTCCTGCAGGCACACGACCTGACGAAGTCGTTCCCCGGGCCGGAACAGTCGAGGGTCCCGGTGCTCCGGGGTGTCTCACTGTCCGTGCTGCCGGGCGAGTTCGTCGCCGTCGTCGGCCCCAGCGGCTCCGGCAAGTCGACGCTGCTGTACTGCCTGTCCGCCCTCGAGCCCTACGACAGCGGATCGGTGTCGATCGCCGGGCAACGCCTCGAGACCCTCCGACCGAAGCAGCTGCAGGGACTCCGGCGTTCGACGGTCGGCTTCGTGTTCCAGTCCTTCAACCTCATCCCGTCGCTGACCGCGCGGCAGAACATCGCGCTGCCCGCCAGCCTCGCCCACCGGCCGGTCTCAGCAGCCCAGGTCGACGCCGCGCTCGCCTCGGTCGGACTCGCCGACCGCGGGGACCACCGACCGGGTGCGCTGTCCGGCGGGCAGCAGCAGCGGGTCGCGATCGCCCGGGTCCTGGCGTCCGAACCGCACGTCGTGTTCGCCGACGAGCCGACCGGCGCCCTCGACACCACCGCCGGTGACGCGGTCCTCGACCTGCTGCGCCGGGTGGCCGACGGTGACCGGTCAGTGGTGATGGTCACGCACGACCTCGAAGCGGCTGCGCGTGCCGACCGTGTGCTCGTCCTGCGCGACGGGGCCGTGCACCGCGAGCTGGCGCACCCGGACGCCGCCGAGGTCCTCGAAGCCCTGACCGCCGCCGCGCAGGAGGCCTGACGTGCTCCGACTCGTCCTGAGCGACCTGCGGCAGAACGCCGGCATCTGGATCGGCGCACTCGTCGTCAGCGCTGCCACCGCGGCGGCTGCCGCCATCGCGGCCGGGATGCTCGAGACCGGCTTCGCGATCATCGGGTCAGGCGGACCGACGGGCCTGCTCCGGGCCGGCGGCCTCACCACGCTCGCGTCGCTCGTCGTCGTGCTGACGATCGTCGCCGTCACCGCGGTCCTCGGCAGCGTCACCCGCCTGACGATCGACCTGCAGCGGCGGGGCTACGCGCTCTGGCAGCTGGTGGGGGTGCCGTCCCGCACGGTGACGGCGGTCGTCCGGCTGCAGCTCGCCGTCGTGGCGCTGGTCGGCAGCACGATCGGCTGCCTCGTCGTGGCGCCGTTCGTGCCGGCGTTCCTGCACTTCGGCTTGTCGGAGTCCGACGGGCTCCGGGACCTCGACGAACGGTTCGGTCCGACGAGCGTCGTCTCGGTCGTGCTCGCCGTGACGGTCGTGGTCGTCCTGAGCAGTCTCCGGCCGTCGCGCCGAGCCGGTCTCGTCCGCCCGATCGAGGTCCTGCGGGAGCCCGAGTCCGTCCGCACCCGGACGACCTGGACCCGCTGGGCCGCGAGTGCCGTCGCACTGCTGCTCGCCGGGCTCCTGACCGGTTCGATCGTCGACGCCGGCGTCCGGACCGGAGGGCAGGTGCTGCTGATCGGGCCGCTCGTGACGGCGGCCTGCACCGCGATCGGCCCCGTGGTGTTCCTGGCCACCCTCCGGGCCTGGACCGCGGTGGTGCCCGCGCACCGATCGGCATCGTGGTTCCTCGCACGCAACGCCGCCGCGTTCTCCGTCGACCGGAGCAGCGCCACGGTGAGCGCGCTCGTCATCACGATCGCCCTGCCCGGCAGCCTCTTCGCCGGCTTCGACACCCTGGGTGACGCCGTGCAACGGACCACGGGGTCGTCGTCGGGTGGTGGACTCGACGTGCAGAGCGTCCTGCTCATGCTCGGCGGGCCGCTGCTCGTGTCGCTCTTCGGCGCGGCCGCCACCGTCCTGATAGCCGGACGCACCCGCGAGCAGGAGGCCGCGCTGGTCGAGGCCGCCGGCGGGTCCCGCGCCACCGTGCTCGCCCGCGCAGCGTGGGAGTCCGTCATCCTCGTCGGCACCGCGGTCCTCGTCGCCGCCGTCGTCCTCGTGCTGACCGCCTGCGGACAAGCCGTCGCGCTCGCGGTCACCGTCCCCGGCACGCAGCCCCACCTGGGCCTGCAGGCCGCCCTGCCGGCCGCCCTCGTGAGCCTCGTGCTCATGGTGGCCGCCGGCACGTTCCCCCTCGTCACCGGACGCCGACACAGCATCCCGCTCGTCCTCGCCGCCGACTGACCCCGAACCAGGAAGACCCCTCTTGCGCATCCTCTTCTCCGGCGTCCCCGCACTCGGACACCTCCTGCCCCTCGTCCCGCTCGCCCGTGCCGCACAGGCGGCCGGCCACGACGCCGCCCTGCTCACCAGTGGTGGGATGCGCGAGCCCCTGGCGACCGAACTGCCCACGGTGCCGGTCCTGGCGGCCGGACCCATGCCTCCCGACCTGTTCTCCGAAGTGGCCCGCCGCATCCCCGGCAGCGACCCCGCGAACCGGCCCGAACCCGCGGCCGTCGCCGAGTTCTTCGCCGGCACCCGCGTCGACCTGACCGCCGACGACGCCGTGCGCGCAGCGCGCGGGTGGGCGCCCGACGTGGTCGTCGCGGACGCCGTCGACCTGGTCGGGCCGCTCGTCGCCGCGGAACTCGGCGTGCCGTACGCGATCGTCGCCTTCGGCCCCGAGGTCCCCGAGGAGTTCCGCCGCCCGATGGCCGAGCTCGTCCTCCCCCGCTACGCCGAGCGAGGAGTGGTGCCGACCCCGCCCATCGCCCTGCTCGACCCGACGCCGGTGTCGCTGCAGGCACCCGGGTGGACGCAGCCGCCCGTCACGATCCCGTTCCGCTCCGAACCGCACAGCCGACCGGACGCCGCCGCCGCCGCCGAGCAGCCGCTTGCACCGGTCTCGGCGCGCGGAGGACGACCGCGGGTGCTCGTCACCCTCGGCACGGTCTTCGGCGACGCCGCGCTGCTGACGGCGATCCTCGACGGGTTCCAGCCCGACGAGGCCGACCTGGTGGCGACCGTCGGGGTCATCGGCGAGCGCCTCGACGACAGCGAGCACGTGCACTTCGTGCCGTTCCGCCCGATGCGCGAGCTGCTCGAGGGCGTGGACCTGGTCGTCGCAGCGGCCGGCGCCGGCACGGTGCTCGCCGCGGCCAGCGTGGGCGTGCCGATGGTGCTGCTCCCGCAGGGCGCGGACCAGTTCATCAACGCCGCCCGTGCCGCCGAGGCCGGTGTCGCGGTCGTGGTCGACGAGCCGTCGGCGGTCGGTCCTGCGGTGCACCGGATGCTCGCGGAGCGCAGTCACTTCGCCGCGGCACGGCGACTGGGTGACGAGACCGCGCAGCGCCCGAGTGCGACGGACGCCGTCAGGGAGCTCGTCGAACGGGTCGAGCGCGTCGCCTGACGACGACGCTCGTCAGCGGTCGGTCGGCCCGGGTCCTGTGGGGTCCGGGCCGAACACCGTCTGGGTGAACCGCTGCGCGAGCGGGTCGTCCTGGTCCCCGAGCCGGATGCCGAGCAGCGTGTTGATGAGCATCCCCTTGGCCAGGAACGACTCCGCCGCGGACTCCGACAGCCCGGCCTCCTCGACCAGGAAGTGCAGGATCCGGGTGAAGCCGTCTCGGGCGACCGGTCCGACGACGGGGTCGGCACCGAGCATGTACGACTGCATCACGATGAGGTGCACGCCGTCCTCGGTCGCGAGCGCACGGTACGCAGCGCCGAGGCGGGACGCGACGGTGCCCGGCTGCCCGTCGTCGAGTGCCGCCCGGAACGCGTCGAGCACGGCTTCGAGGCACCCGTCGACGACGGCGAGGAACAGGTTCTCCTTCGAGCCGAACATCCGGACGACGTACGGCTGGCTGATGCCCGCGGCCTGGGCGATGCGCTCCGTGGTCGCGCCGTGGTACCCCTGCCGGGCGAACACGGCGGCCGCCGCGGTCAGGGTGGCCTCGCGCCGCTGGCTGCCGGCCATGCGCTCCGCACCCTTCGGGACCGGACCCCTTGCTGTCTCCATGCCGCGAGGGTATCATCCGATTCCATGAGTAATGAATCGATTACTAACAACACTGCGAAGCCCGCCGGCTTCCCCCCGGTCCGCCGGGTCCTGCCCGTCCTCGTCACCCAGATCCTGGTCGCGATGACCGTCGCCGGAGCGTTCGGCGGCCTGTACATCGGCCTGCAGAAGGCCCCGACACCCCACCACCTGCCCATCGCCGTCGTCGGCACCCAGGTGGCCGACGCGGCGGGCGAGGCGCTCGGCGACCGCGCCGACGTGCGCACCGCCGGTTCCCCCTCCGACGCACGCGACCTCGTCCGGTCCCGCGACGCGGTCGCAGCCCTCGTCCCCGGCAGCGACGGTTGGTCCCTGTACACGGCAGGCGCCGAGGGACGGAGCGCGACGACCGCCGCGACCACGATGCTCTCCGGGGTCGCGGCCGGCGCCGGTGCCTCCGTCACCAGCACACAGGACGTCGTCCCGCTCGCGACGAACGATGCCCAGGGCATCGCTGGGTTCTACCTGGTCTTCGGCACGACCCTGGCGGCGTTCATCCTGGCGCAGGTCATGAACTCACTCGGCGCCCTCGCGCGCCTCCGCACCCGGATCGCCGTCACGGTGGTCGGGAGCATCGCCGCGGCAGCCGTGGTCGCCGTCATCGCCGGGCCGATCGACGGCGCCGTCCCCGCAGCGACGGGCGCCGTGATCGTGGTGCTCTCGCTCCTCGCCGTCGCCGTCTCACTGTCCACGATGGCGATCACCTCGATCGTCGGACCGATGGGCGTGATCGCCTCGACGCTCCTCTTCACAACCCTCGGCAACGCGACGAGCGGTGCGACGATCAGCACCCACCTGTTGCCACCCGTGCTCGCCACCGTCGGACAGGCCCTCCCGCCGGGTGCCGCGTTCGGCGCCGTCACGGGGTTCAGCTACTTCGACGGGGCTGGCGCGACGGGCGCGCTCCTCACGTTGGGTGCGTGGATCGTCGCCGCAGCCGTGTCCCTGTCGGTGGCGCACGGGGTGCGGACCGGCGCCGCACGGCGACGGGACGTCGCGGCGATCGTCGGACCGGTGCCGCCGGCCGCCGTCGTGGCGTGAGCGATGCGGTCACCGTGAGCGGCTGACGGACGGGAGGCCCGGTGCCAGCTGGCACCGGGCCTCCCGTCCGCCTGTCCGCCTGTTGGCACGACTGAGTCGTTGCCGGATCGAGACACCGGTCCGGCCCGGCGTGCGGCATGGTTGAGCCACCGATGGCAGGCAGGACGGAGCACGGTGGAACGAGTGGTGGGGTGGGCCACGGTCGCGGTGGTCGTCACCGTGACGGTGTCGATGTTGCTGCTGGTCCAGACGACCACGTGTCTCGACGCCGTCCCCGGAGCGGGCACGAGCTCCTGCACGACCACGCCGATGATCGGTGTCGCCGGCACGTGGGTCGCGGCTGTCACCGGCGCCGTCGTGCTCGCGGTCTGCGTCTGGCAGATCGTCCGGGCGGCCCGAGCCGGCCGCGTGCCGATCGACTGATGCCGCTCCGGGAATGTGCGGCCGAACGGCCGTGCGAGGATTCGTCAACCGCACTCTCGAGGGGAACAACCGCCATGACCACAGCCCGCACACTCCACTGGGTCAGCACCGTGCTCCTCGCCGTGGGGTTCCTCGGCGTCGGGGCGCTGATGTACGACGCGTCCTACGGCCCGGAGGGCGGCGGCGCGAACATCGGCCTGGGCCTCGCCCTCATCCCGTGCCTCGGATCAGGCGTCGTCGGGCTCGCACTGGGAGCCGCAGCCTTGGTCGCCACGTGGTGGGGCACCCGGGCCGAGCGCTCGCGGACTGCGGTCCGGTGACACAGATGTCCGCCCCGTCCGCTGCGCGTCCCTGGACACTGATCGCCGTCGCGGTACTGGTGGGCTGGGCGGTCGTGACGGCACTGCTGTTCCCGGTCACTGGGATGGACGAGCACGAGGGGCCCGGCGACCAGGTGTGGCGGACCTCGTCGAGCACGCTCGGCGTGCCGCTCTCACCAGAGTGGGACGTCCTCGTCTGGCTCGCCGCGCTCGCGCTGGTGCCGGTCGTCGTCGTCGGTCTCGCGTTCCTGCTCCGTCGCCGACGACCGCACACCGCGCCCGTCAGTCCGTCGCCGGGTGGCCCTGTCCACTGAGGTGTGCGCGGAGCACGTCACGGACGCTCGTCCACGACTGCACGCCGTAGCGGTCGTTGTCGACGTGGTGCAGCTGCGCCTGCCCGCTGAACATGCTCACGAAGTACTGCATCCCCTGCCACGCCGGGAACGTCTCGTCGGGGTCCTTCGACAGGCGCCTGCCGACGGCGCTCATCGCGGACAGGGTCCCGGTCGTGCCGGCCCACTGCAGCCGGAAGCGCTCCCCCGTCAGCTCGCTCATGGTGCGTGCGACGTCGCGTGCGGTGACCTGGTCGCCCGCCATCTCGATCACCCGCGGAGCATCGTCGTCCAGGGCAGCGAGGGCCGTGACCCTGGCGACGTCGTCCTTCGTGGTGAAGTCGAGCACCTGGTCCGCCGACGACCAGAACAGCACGAGCCGACGGCCGGACAGGATCATCGGGGCCTCGCCGGTCAGCAGGTCGGTGAACATGCCGGTCAGGATCGAGGTCGCCTGCACCGGGGCCGCGTCGAGGTCGGCGGCGAACTCGCGCCGCAGCTCGAAGTTGCGGTTGGTGCCGGGTGCGATCCGCCGGTAGTCGGCCGAGTAGTCGGATGGGATGAACCGCCGGACGCCCGCCGCCACGGTCGCCGCGAGCAGCGCGCGCTGGGCGTCGACGATCACCGGGCGGGTCCCGCTCACGGCGGAGACCACGACGTCGGCCCCGCTCACGGCCCGGGTCAGGGCGTCGTGGTCGCCGTACTCGGCGGCGACGACGTCGACACGGGCGTCGTCGCCGAAGCGTTCTGCGGCGGTCCTGCTGCCGGGCCGGGTGAGGACCCGGACCCGCACGTCGTGCTGGGTGAGCTCGCGGACGATGCGGTGCCCGAGGTCGCCGGTGGCGCCGGCGACGAGGATGGTGGTGGTCATGGGCGGGGCCTCACTGCAGTGGTGGTCGACGTGGTCGTCGCGGTGCGCCGTCGGGATCGCTCCGGGACGGCGAGGGGGTGTTGGAACGTGGGGTCCGCCTGGTCCGGTCCGGCGGTGCCGAGCCCGGCGGTGAGCGCGACGCGGGCCAGCAGCCGGCGCAGTGTCGTCTGTTCGTCGTCGTCGAGGTGCCGCATGAGCACGCCCTCGGCGCCGCGCAGGGCGGACCGCGTCCGGGCGAGCAGGGTACGGCCGGCGTCGGTGGGGTGGACCTGCCGCACCCGCCGGTCCGTCGGGGCAGGGCGGCGTTCGACGAACCCGCCCGCCTCGAGCGCGTCGACGATGTAGGTCATCTGGGTCTTGTCGATCCCGAGGCGCTGCGCGAGCCCGAGTTGCGACGACGGCTCCTCGGTCGTGGTCGCGACGAGCACCTGGTAGCCACGGGGACCTCCCGGCACGTCGGCGACCGCCTCGCTGCCCAAACGCGTGAAGCCCTGGAGCGCCAGCGGCAGCGCCCACCCGAGTTCGGATTCGATCCCTTCGGCACCCCAGTCGATCTCGGGGAGTGCGTCGGTCGGCGTCGGACTGTCCATACCGGAGACCGTACCGGAACAAGATCGTCTTGTGCAAAGATCATCTGCGATCAAGACGGACAGCCGCCCTGACGCAGAGCACCCGAGGACCTCATGTCGAACACCGCAGCCATCACCCCGTTCACCCTCGACATCCCCCAGGCGGAGCTCGACGACCTGCGCCGCCGTCTGCTGGCCACCCGCTGGCCCGATGCTGAGACCGTCGGGGATACCTCGCAGGGACCCCGACTCGAGAAGGTCCGCGCCCTCGTCGAACACTGGACGACGGAGTACGACTGGCGCCGGACCGAGGCGCTGCTGAACGGCTGGGGCCAGTACACGACCCACATCGACGGGCTCGAGGTCCACTTCCTGCACGTCCGGTCCGCCGTCCCCGGCGCCCGCCCGCTCCTGCTCACCCACGGCTGGCCCGGTTCCGTCCTGGAGTTCCGCCACGCGATCGGTCCGCTCACCGACCCGGTGGCGCACGGCGGCGACGCGGCGGACGCGTTCCACGTCGTGATCCCGAGCCTGCCCGGGTTCGGCTTCTCCGGGAAGCCGACGACGACCGGGTGGAACACCGCCCGGACCGCGAGGGCCTGGTCGGTGCTGATGTCCCGGCTCGGGTACACGGACTGGTTCGCCCAGGGCGGCGACCTCGGCGCCACCGTCACCGCGGAGCTCGCGGCACTGCACGCCGCCGGGGACATCGGACTCGCCGGGATCCACCTCAACATGGCCCTGTTCATGCCGACCGACGACGAAGCCCGGAACGCCTCCCCCGACGAGCGGGTGATGCTGCAGGAAAGCGGCCACTACTGGCGGGAGCTGTCGGCCTACTCGCAGCAGATGTCAACCCGCCCGCAGACCATCGGGTACTCGTTGGCGGACTCCCCCGTCGGGCTGGCGTCGTGGATCTACGCGATGTTCCAGGACGTCGGCGGCTCCCACGACGAACACGGCGATGCCGAACGGCTCTTCCCGCTCGACGAGATCATCGACGACGTCATGCTGTACTGGCTGCCGAACACCGCTGCGTCCGCGGCGCGCCTCTACTGGGAGGCGACGCGGACCGGCTGGGCCACCCCGGGCACCGTCGAGGAACCGCTGACCCTGCCCGTCGGCCTGAGCATCATGCCGGGCGAGTACGTCCGCCGGTCGCGCCGCTGGGCAGCGCGCCGGTACACGGACCTGGTGTTCTTCAACGAGGTCGCGCGCGGCGGGCACTTCGCGATGCTCGAACAGCCGGAGCTGCTCGTCGACGACGTCCGTGCGACGTTCCGCGGGCTCCGGTGACGGCGACCGAGCGGATCACCAGCAGCAGGGCGTACCCGATCATCCCGCCGCCCAGCGTCGGCACGAGCCAGGCCCGCGTGTCGCCCGCGACGGCGGTGTTCACGAACCCCAGGCCGGGGATCGAGTACCAGACACGGCCCATGACCTGCGCGGCGACGACCCGTTCGGGATCGACAGCGGAGTTGTTGTCGCCCTTGAACGTGAACAGGCGGCGACCATCGGCCCCGATCGCGACGGCGACCACCCGGTGCGAGATCACGCCGGGCCGATCGACCCGGATCTGGTAGGTGACGATGTCGCCGACACCGATGTCCGAAGGGTCCACCGGGCGGACGACCGCCAGGGTGCCCGGTGGCATCCCCGGTTCCATCGAGCTCGTCAGCACGGTGAGCGGCACCGAACCGGTGATCCGCGGCACCAGGATCGCCAGCGCCGCGAGCCCGACCACGACGATCAGGAGCAGGACCGCGGCCGTCTGGCCCAGCAGCCGGAGGGCGCCCGACCAGCGGGCACCCAGCGGCTGCGGCTGCGGCTGCGGCTCCGACTGCGGCACTGCGGTCGTCACGACGTGGCCCGGAGGGAGAACAGCTGGAGCCCGGACGTGCTGCAGTCGGCGACCGTCATCGGGTTGGTGGCGGCGGACCCGCTCGACGCCGTCAGGCAGAGGTCGTTCCGGTTGCGGAACCGGAAGAGCCCACTGCCCGCGCCGACCGCTTCGGCCGTCCACTTCTGGGCACTGATGTCGTTGTCGGGACGGAGCAGGGCGGAGCGGTCACTCGGGGCGTCCCAGTACAGCGACGGGTTCGACGGAGACGTGATCCGGAGCCAGTCGTCCTCGGGCGTGAAGCGCCAGGTCTGCGTCGCGCTGGTCGTGCAGGACGTCGTGGTGATCGGCGAGCCGGACGCCGACCCACCACTCGCGACGCACGTGCCGGTGGCGTCGTTCCGCAGGACGTACCGGCTCGTCGACGTGTACCAGCCGGTGGCGTGCTGGATGCCGGGAGACGACGGCGACGCGTGGCCGCCCGTCCCGCTGGCGACCGCTCGCACCGTGTACGCGTAGTACTTCGAGACCTGCAGACCGGTGTCGGTGAAGGACCGGACGGACGCCGACGTCACGCTGACCAGGACGCCGTCCCGGTACACGGCGTAGGACCCGATGCCGCTGGTGTCCGCG
Source organism: Curtobacterium sp. MCLR17_051 (assembly GCF_003234395.1). Taxonomy (NCBI): domain Bacteria; kingdom Bacillati; phylum Actinomycetota; class Actinomycetes; order Micrococcales; family Microbacteriaceae; genus Curtobacterium; species Curtobacterium sp. MCLR17_051. Next base: position 125,589 of record NZ_QKTA01000006.1, on the reverse strand, counting down.
GGCGCTGCCCAGGTGACGGTGATGCTGCTGTCGGTCTCGGCGGTCTTCGACGGCACCGACGGGGTGACGGTGTCGGCGATGCTCTGCGCCGCGCGGGCGTGCGCGGTGCCGACCCAGGATCCCTGGCGGGCGGTGACGGTCGCATCGAGGGTGGTCGCGCCTCCGGAGAGGTCGAAACGTTGACCCTGGCTGACCGACGTCCGCACACAGGTCGAACGGCTCGCGCCGGCGGCGAGGGTCGCGACCACGGGGGCGATCGTCGTGCCCGAACCGGTGATCGCGGCACTCGAGGGAGCACCGGAGCAGGGGTTGGCGTTCGTGGACTGCCAGACGTCGACCCGGACGGCGCTCGACACCGCGGACCCGGCGGTCGCCGCGAGCGAGAGCGAGGTGGTCGCGGGGACGGATCCCGAGTTCGACACCGTGACGAGCGCCGTGTGGGACAGCGCGGCCGAGGAGTACGTGGTGGCGAGGTCCTCGACGCCGCGGATGCCGACCGAGACGGAGCCGGTCGTCGCTGCGGCCCGGACGGACTGCGCGGGGGCGGTCCACGTCGCCCACGCCGACCCGCCGCTCACGAGTTCGAGCGCGACGACCGCGGCGGCCGTCGCTCCGAGCAGGAGCACGCGTCGACGTGGAGTGCGGTCGGTCATGATCCTGCCTGCGTCCCGCTGATGGTCGTGGTGAAGTCGGTGGCGAGGCCCTGCTGCGAGGCGGCTGCGTCGGCCGGCATCGCGACGGCGAGACAGAGGACGACGGCGGCGCCCGGGGGCAGCGCGATGCCCGCGGACCGCGGCGAGGTCGAGTCGAGCGTGCCGGACCACGTGGGGCGCACGCTGCCGGCTCGGCACACGGCCGCCGACGTCGCAGCGCCGACGGTCACCCGCAGGTCACTGCGGACGCCGGAGGTCGACGTCGTCGTTCCGGCTCGCGCCATCGCGACGCCGAGGTCGAGGGGGACGTCGCCGGTGTTCGTCGCGGTGACCACGCCGAACTCGGTGGCACCGGGGTAGAGGGGTGCGGACGGCAGCGCGAGACTGCTCAGCGACAGGTCCGCGGACCCGGCGGTGATCGTCGCGGGCTCGGTCGAGGACCGGGCGCTGAGGAGTGCGAACGTGCCACCGTCGGTGGAGATGGCGACGACCGCCACGATCCCCACCGCGGCGACGGCGAGCAACGTCGCCGTCGGCCAGCCGGTCATCGCGCCCCCTCGGCGCCGGCGGCTCACGCCTGGGTCAGGGTCACGGCGATGGCGTCGAGGTCGACCGACCCGTTCTGCGTGCCGTCCTCGACACCGGGGGTGGTGCTCTTCGGGAAGGCGATGGTCACGCCGACGCGGACGTCCTGCTGCGAGCCGGTCTGCCCGGTCACCGTGTACGGCGCAGCGGCACCGGAGACCCCGTCACCGGACGCGGTGAGCACCGCGTTCGCCGACAGGTACTTCGCCAGTGCGACGTCCGCCGGGGCCGACGTCGAGGTTGCCTCGACCGAGGCCGGATCCACGGCCAAGGTGGCCTTCAGACCCTTGCCGTTCGCGGTGACGACCATGTCCTGCGAGTAGGTGACGACGTCGCCCGGCACGATCGGGTAGCCGTCCAGCGTCGAGAGCGGCGACCCGCCGTTGACGGTCCAGCTCGCCGCCTGCGTGGTCGGCTTGATCGAGAGCGCGCCGGCGACGATGGTGCCCCCGGCGGTCTCGGCGCTGGAGTTCCAGAGCGCGAACGTGCCGGCGCCTCCGAGCAGGAGGGCGACGCCCGCTGCGCCGATGATCGAGGCGGTGATGATCTTCTTCATGGTGTGCTCTCTGCGACGTCGAACGTCGGATCTGCGTCGACCACGTGCGGGCGGACAGCTCGATGAGCTGCTGGCAGCCAGGCCCCGGGGAAGGGCGCGGCGCATCGACCGGAGAACGTGGTGCTCGACCTGCTGGGAGCGGCAAGTGCAGGAGACGAAGCCCTGCGAGCAGGGACCCGCCGACGGCCGGTCGTGCTGCTTCGCTGAGTATGACATGACAATGCCCCGCGTGCCGATCTGCGCGGAGGCACAGGCGGACTGGCAGGTTGACACACCCTCACCTGCCCACTCGGAGGCGAGAGCCTTGTGGACACAAGTAGATACCGCTACTCTCCGATAGTGCGAATATCTGAACTTGCCCGAGCGGCCTCCACGCCGGTCACCGCCGTCAAGTACTACCAACGCGAAGGCCTACTGCCTCCCGGTGAGAAGTCGGCTCCGAACCAGACCGCCTACGACGACCGGCACGTCGAACGGGTCCGGCTCGTCCGGGCACTCCTGGAGACCGGCGGGCTCTCGGTCGCCGTGACGAAGCAGGTCCTGGCCGTGCTCGATGCCGAGGCCGCACCGCTGGCCGAGGTCTTCGCCGTCGCCCAGTACGCGATGACCACCCCGCGCTCCCCCGAGCCCGAGGCGACCCCGGAGGCCCGTACCCGGATCGAGGAACGGGTGTCGGCCGCCGGCTGGTGCGCGACATCGGACAACCCGGGACTCGAGACCGCGGCCCGGGCGCTCGACGGGCTGCGCACCATCGGGTTCGACGCTCCGGACGACTACCTCGACGCCTACGTGTCGGCAGCGGCGAGCGCGGCACGTGCTGACGTCGCCGCGCTGCAGGACCGCGACGGCCGGACCGCGATGGCGGAGTTGATGGTGATCGGCACCGTCCTCGGCGATCCGCTCTTCGCAGGACTCCGGCGCCTGGCGCAGCAGGATGCCACCCACGACCTGTTCCCCGTCGCCGAGGCGGACGAGGCCGGCGCATGACCGCTCCGCTGCACGTCGTCCTGGGCGGCAACGGTGTCATCGGGCGCGAGACGCTCCGAGCCCTCCGCGAGCAGGACGTCACCGCCGTGTCCGTCGGCCGGCGTCCGTCGACACCAGCAACGGCAGGCAACAACGAGAGCGAGAGCGCCAACGCCCGCACCGACCACGTCATCGCCGACCTGCTCGACCCCACCGCCGTCCGCGGCGCACTGCACGGTGCCGACGTCGCGTACCTCGTCGCCGGCCTGCCGTACTCGTCGGGGGTCTGGGCCGACCAGTGGCCGCGGATCGTCGACAACACCGTCGAGGCAGCCCTGGCCGAGGGCACCCACCTGGTGTACCTCGACAACGTCTACGCCTACGGCCGCGTCACCGGACCGATGACCGAGGAAACACCGGTCACCCCCTCCGGCCGGAAGGGTGCGGTGCGCGCGGCCGCCCTCGAGCAGCTGCGGACCGCGGCCGACCGCGGACTGGCCGTCACCATCGGGCGGAGCGCCGACTTCACCGGCCCCGGGGCGACGACGAGCGTGTTCAACGGGTTCGTCGTCGACCGGATCGCCGCCGGCAAGCGGCCGACCTGGCTGCTCGACGCCGACCAGCTGCACTCCCTCACCGCCACGACCGACATCGGCGACGCGCTCGTGGTCCTCGGCACCGACGACCGTGCGACGGGCCGGACCTGGCACCTGCCGACCGCCCCGGCGCTGACCGGGCGGCAGTACGTCGAGCTCGCCGGGGTACCCGCCGCTCGCACGGGCGTGATGTCGTCGGCCACGCTGCGCTTCGGTGCGCTGTTCAACACGTCCGCCCGCGAGACGCTCGAGCTGCGGTACCAGTACACGGCCCCCTACGTCTTCGACTCGTCGGCGTTCGAGCAGACCTTCGGCGTGCACCCGACCCCCACCGCCGACGTCGTGGCCGCCGCCCTGCTGCACGCCCGGAGCGTGAACCGGTGATCGCCGCCGTCCGCCGAGCGGCCGCGTGGCACCCGGCACTCATGGCCGTCGCCGGCCTGATGGTCGTGTCCACCGCGGTCTGCCTCGTCGGACTCGTCGTGGATCCCCGGACCATCCTCGGAGCACCGGCGTGGATGAAGCCCCTGAAGTTCTCGCTGTCGATCCTGCTCTACGCCGTCACGTGGGCGTGGCTCATCGCCCACCTGCCGAAGTGGCGGACACTGGCTCGCCGACTCGGCACCGTGGTCGCCGCCGCCCTGGTGGTGGAACAGGTGCTCATCGTGTGGGCCGCCGCGACCGGTACGACGAGTCACTTCAACGTGTCGAACAGCGTGCACGTGGTGGTGTGGGCGGTGATGGCGGTGGCGATCACGACGCTCTACCTCTGCACCTTCGTCACCTCGATCGCACTGTTCTTCCTGCGCCTGCCCACCCCGGCACTGACGGTCGCCGTCCGCGCCGGTGCCGTCATCGCGCTCCTCGGCATCGGGGTCGCGTTCCTGATGACCGGCCCGACCCCCACCCAGCTCACCGCCCCGGACGGGATCGTCGGCGCCCACACGGTGGGGATCGCGGACGGCGGACCCGGATTGCCGCTGCTCGGGTGGAGCTCCGTCGGCGGTGACTACCGGGTCGCCCACTTCGTCGGCATGCACGCCCTGCAGGTGCTCCCGCTGGTGGCGCTCCTGGTCGCCGCCGCGGGTCGGCGCCTGCCGTGGCTGGCGGACCCGACCACGCAGGTGCGGATCGTGGTCGTCGTCGCGGTCGCGTGGGCGGCGGGCACCGTGCTCCTCACCGTGCAGGCCGCGGTCGGACAGTCGGTGGTCCACCCCGCCGGCGCGGTGGGCGCGGTGGCGTGGTCACTCGTCGTGCTCGCCGCAACTGCGAGCGCGGCCGTGCTGCTCCGTGCCCGCCTGCTCCGTGCCCGCACCGCTCCGGCGGCGCGACTGCACTGACGGATCAGCGGACCCGGAGCCCTCGGGAGATCAGGTCGGCGGCAGCACGGGCTTCCGTCGCCCACCCGGGGCGATCGATCCCGGCCCCGATGCCGTGCAGCAGCATGAGCACCGTCCCGGGGGCGACGTCGGACCGGATGGTCCCGTCGGTGGCAGCGCGCGCCATCAGCTCGGCGAGCGTCCGCTCCAGGTCTCCCCCGCCCTCGGCCTGCGTGGTGGCGTCGACGACGGCGGCGAGGGTGCGCGCGAGCCCCGCGTGGTCGACCACGTACTCCACGAACCCGTGCAGGAAGTCGTCGAGGCTCTCGGCCGCGGGTCGCGTCGAGTCACGAGCACGGCGGCAGAGGACGTCGACCTCACCCCGGTAGACCGCAGCCGCCAGCGCTTCGCGTGTCGGGAAGTGTCGGTAGAGGGTGCCGACGCCGACTCCCGCGCGTCCGGCGAAGTCGTCGAATCGCAGCTGCTCGTCACGCTCGAACGCCGTCCGGGCAGCGGCGATGATCGCGTCGCGGTTCCGACGGGCATCGGCTCGCATCGGCTTCTCGGCAGGCATGGGTTCCTCGACCGGCACGGGCGCTCCTTGACAAGTGGAAACAATCTCCATATCTTCCAAGTGGAGATCGTCTCCAGACTAGCGGACAGGTGCCTGATGCGGATCCTCATGCTCGGCCGGGGCGTCATCGCCACGATCTACGGCCAGGCCTTCCAGCACTCCGGGCACCAGGTCGACCACCTGGTGCGGCCCGGGCGCGCTGCCGAGTACGGCGACAGCGTGCAGACCGACGTCATCGACGGCCGCCGCGGACCCCTGGGCCGGCGGACCCGATCGACGTCGCCGACGAGACTGGTCGAGTCGATCGACACGGACGACGCGTGCGACCTCGTCGTCCTCAGCGTCGGCCACCACCGACTGCAGGAGGCCGTGGCCACCCTGGCACCCCACATCGGCGACGCCACGGTGCTGGTCCTCGGCAACGTGTGGGACGAACCCCTCGCCGCGGTCGCACCGCTCGCCGCGGACCGGGTGCTGTTCGGGTTCCCGGGAGCCGGCGGCGGGTTCGACGCCGACGGGGTCCTGCACGGCGCCGTCCTCCGTTCGGTGCGGCTCGGGACGACCGACACGGCTCCGGACCGGCGGGAGCTGGTGCGGTCGGTGTTCCAGCGGGCGGGGTTCACCGTGCAGGACGAGGACGACATCCGCGGATGGCTGTGGCTGCACTTCGTGCTCGACGCCGGCATGTTCGCACAGGCCCTGCAGAGCGGTGGCCTGGCGACGATGGTCGGGGATCGGCAGGCGCTCCGCGAGGCGTTCGTGACCGGCCGTGAGCTCCTCCCGGTCCTGGAGGCACGGGGCGTCGACCTCTCCCGACACCGCTCCACGACCCTGCCCGTCCGACGCCCGGGGGTGACGGCCGCCGTGGTGGCGGCGGCCACGGCGCTCGTCCCGATCGCGCGGGCGAGCCTCGCCGCGCACGACGACCCGACCGCCGCCGAACACCTGGCGGTCCTCGAGGACGTCCGGCGCACCGCCGCCACCCTGGGCATCCCGACCCCACGCCTCGACCGGACGGCGCGACGCGTCTGACGACCGGTGCGGGCCGTGGACGCGACCACCCACGGACTGGAGGCACGGTGCCAGCTGGCACCGTGCCTCCAGTCCGTCACGGCGAGCGTTCCGGACCCGCCCGTTACGCTGTCCCCGTGTCAGAGCCGCGCCGCAGTCCGGGGAACCAAGCTTCACTGCGTGAAGCCAACCGGGGCCGGGTCGTCAGCGCGGTGAAGCGGCACGGCGGGCTGACGCAGGTCGAGCTCGCCGGGGTGACCGGGCTCTCCCCCGCAACCGTCTCGAACATCGTCAAGGAACTCGTCGCGACCGGCGCCCTGCACGCGACGCCGAGCACCTCGAGCGGCCGTCGGGCGCTCCGCGTGACCCTGCCGCACGGCCTCGGGCTGGTCGCCGGGGTGCACGTCTCGCCGCGGCACCTGCGGCTCGCACTGTCGGACCTGAACGGCGCCGTCCTGGCCGAGCGGCACATGCCCCTGGCGCGGGACCACCGCGCGGACGCCGAGCTCGACAAGACCGCGCTGCTCGTGCTGGACATGGTGGAGTCCATCGAGTCGTCGATGGACGAGGTGCTCGCCGTCGGCTTGGCCGTGGCCGCCCCGATCGACGCCCGCACCGGGATGACGGCGCGCGGCGGGATCCTGCGGGGTTGGGACGGCGTCGCGCTCGGCCAGTCGCTCGCCCGGCGGATGGACAAGCCCGTGCAGGTCGACAACTCGGCCAACCTCGCCGCCCTTGCGGAACACCGGAGCGGGGCGGCACGCGGCCGCGACACCGTGGTGACGCTCGACGTCGGCAACGGCATCGGTGCCGGACTCGTGCTCGGCGGGCACCTGTTCCGTGGGCACCACGGCATCGCCGGTGAGTTCGGGCACACCCCCGTCCTGCCGAACGGGCCCCTGTGCCGGTGCGGGAACCGCGGGTGCCTCGAGGCGATCGCCGGCGCACCCGCCGTGCTCGAGGGCGTCCGCGACGAGGTCGGCACCCTGAAGCTGGCGGACCTGATCCTGCGCGCGATGGGCGGCGACCAGGTCTGCATGCGTGCCGTGGCCGACGCCGGGCGGGCGATCGGTTCGGCGGCGGTGGGGCTCTGCAACGTCCTCGACCCGGAGCGGGTGGTGGTCACCGGCGAGTTCGCACGGGCCGGGGAACTCCTGCTCGGCCCGATGCGGCAGGCCCTCGAGTCGTCGCTGATCGTCGACGTGGACGGCACGCCGGACGTGGTGCAGGGGCAGCTCGGCGAGAAGGCCTCGGTGACCGGCGCGCTGGCCCTGGCGATCGAAGCCGTGGACGTGACGCGCGCACGCTGAGCGAAGGCGCTCCGTGCCGGGGCGCGCGCGCCCTCCGGCCGTGCCGCCCCGCGCCCTCCGGATAACGTTTTCGTCACGGCGCGCGGTCCTTGCGTTCAACTCTTGCAGCCAAGAACGCTCGCTGTCACACTCAGGGCACCGCCGATGGGGGCGGTCCACTGTTGGAGGACGTTTCAATGAAGAAATCCACCACACGAGCGATGCTGGGCGTCAGCGCCCTGCTGCTCGCGATCACCACCCTGGCGGGCTGTTCCAACGGCGCGGACGCCGGGACCGGTTCCGGCGGAGGCGGCGGCGACGCGTCGAAGGCCAAGATCGGCCTGCTCCTGCCCGACTCCGTCACCGCCCGCTACGCCAGCGCCGACCGTCCGCTCTTCACCGCCGAGGTGAAGAAGCAGTGCAGCGGCTGCTCGGTCATCTACGCGAACGCCGACGGCGACGCGTCGAAGCAGCTGCAGCAGGCCCAGTCGATGCTCACGCAGGGCGTCAAGGTCCTGGTCCTCGACCCGTTCGACGGCGAGGCCGCAGCGTCCATCGTCCAGCAGGCGAAGGCCAAGAAGGTGCCGGTGATCTCCTACGACCGGCTCATCAACAGCCCCGACCTGAGCTACTACATCTCGTTCGACAACGAGAAGGTCGGTGAGCTGCAGGGCCAGGCACTCGTCGACGCCCTCAAGGCGAAGAAGGTCCCGGAGGGCTCGGGCATCATCATGGTGAACGGCTCCCCCACCGACAACAACGCCTCGCAGTTCAAGAAGGGCGCCCACTCGGTCATCGACGACAGCGGCTACAAGGTGCTCGCCGAGTACGACACCCCCGGGTGGGACCCCGCCAAGGCGCAGGACTGGGCAGCCGGCCAGATCAGCAAGCTCGGCAAGGACAAGATCACCGGCGTCTACGCGGCGAACGACGACACCGGCGGCGGCGTCATCGCGGCCCTGAAGTCGGCCGGCGTCACCGAGCTCCCGCCCGTCACCGGGCAGGACGCCTCGCTCGCGGGCATCCAGCGGATCCTCGCCGGTGAGCAGTACATGACCGTCTACAAGGCCTTCAAGCCCGAGGCGTCGAAGGCCGCCGACCTGGCGATCCAGTTCGCGAAGGGTGAGACCCCGAAGGGCGACACCACCGTCGACACCGCCGGGGGCGCCAGCGTCCAGTCGACGCTGCTCGACCCGGTCGCCGTCACCACGGACAACGTCCAGTCGACGGTGGTCAAGGACGGCCTGTACGAGGTGTCGAAGATCTGCACCGCGCAGTACAAGTCGGCCTGCGACAGCGCCGGCATCAAGTAGGTCCGACCCCCTCTGCCCGCCCGGTCCGACTGCGGACCGGGCGGGCCTCACCGATCGAGGACGACACCCGTGAGCACGACACCCGTGAGCAACGCGTCACCAGCAGCACACCCCTCCGCCGACCCGGTGATGTCCCTGCGCGGGATCACCAAGCGGTTCGGCGCCGTCCAGGCCCTCAGCGACATCGACTTCGACGTCTACCCGGGCGAGGTGGTCGCCATCGTCGGCGACAACGGCGCCGGCAAGTCGACGTTCGTGAAGATCCTCGCCGGGGTCTACACGCCCGACGGCGGCACGATCACCTTCGGTGGCGACGAGGTCACCGTCCCGAACCCCGCGGCGGCCCAGACCCTCGGCATCGCCACGGTGTTCCAGGACCTCGCCCTCGCCGACAACCTCGACGTGGTCTCGAACCTGTTCCTCGGGCGCGAGATCGCCCACCCGTTCCTGGACGAGGAGGAGATGGAGCGCCGATCGTGGGAGCTCCTGCAGCAGCTCGCCGCCCGGATCCCCTCGGTGCGCATCCCGATCGCGTCGCTGTCCGGTGGGCAGCGGCAGACCGTGGCGATCGCCCGCTCGCTGATCGGTGACCCGCAGGTGGTCGTCCTCGACGAGCCCACCGCCGCACTCGGTGTCGCACAGACCGCCGAGGTCCTCAACCTCGTCGAACGCCTGCGCGAGCGCGGCCTCGGCGTCGTGCTCATCAGCCACAACCTCGCGGACGTGCAGGCCGTCGCCGACCGGGTCGCGGTCCTGCGTCTCGGGCGCAACAACGGCACGTTCCGCATCGACGACGTCTCCTACGAGGAGATCATCGCGGCCATCACCGGCGCCACCGACAACGCCGTCACCCGTCGCGCCGCCGCCCGCACCGAGCAGGAGACCAGCGCATGAGCAAGACCGACGAGACCCTCACCGCAGCGACCCCGACTCCTTCGGCCGCGGACCTGCAGGACGAGCGGCTCCTGCGCGACCAGGGGATCGGCGGCGCGGCGAAGGCGTTCGTCCGCCGGGTGCGCGGCGGTGACATCGGTTCGCTGCCGGTGGTCGTCGGGCTCATCGTCATCTGGGCGGTGTTCCAGGCGCTCTCCCCCGACTTCCTGTCCCCGGGCAACCTGGTCAACCTCGCCCTGCAGTGCGCCGCGGTCGGCACCATCGCGATCGGCATCGTCCTCGTGCTGCTGCTCGGTGAGATCGACCTGTCCGTCGGCAGCGTCAGCGGGCTCTCCGCCGCGATCCTCGGTCAGGGCCTCACGACGCTCGGCTGGCCGCTGTGGCTCGTGCTCACCGTCGCCCTGGCCGTCGGTGCCGCCGCCGGTCTGCTCTACGGCCTGCTGTTCACCCGCTTCGGGGTACCGAGCTTCGTCATCACGCTCGCCGGTCTGCTCGGGTTCCTCGGGCTGCAGCTGCTCATCCTCGGCCCGAACGGCTCGATCAACCTGCCGTACGACTCCCCGATCGTGCAGTTCGCCTCGGCCTCGTACCTGCCGCCGTGGCTCGCCTACCTGCTCGCCGTCCTGGCCGCCGGAGGACTCTTCTTCACCGAGGTCCGACGCGCTGCCCGTCGCCGCCGTGCCGGGCTGTCGACCGGGGCGATGTCCCTGACCGTCGTGAAGGCCGTCGCCCTGTTCCTCGGCCTCGCGCTCATGGTCTGGTACCTGTCGCGCGACTTCGGCACCGGCACCTCGTTCGTGTTCTTCATCGTTCTGGTCGTGCTGATGAACTTCGTGCTGAAACGCACCCGCTGGGGGCGCTCGGTCTTCGCGGTCGGCGGCAACGTCGAGGCTGCACGGCGCTCCGGCATCCGGGTGAACCGCATCTACATCTCGGTGTTCATGCTGACCTCGCTCTTCGCCACCGTCGGCGGCATCCTCGCCGCCGCCCGACTGAACTCGGCGAGCCTGTCGTCCGGCGCCGGCGACACGAACCTCAATGCGATCGCCGCAGCCGTCATCGGCGGGACCAGCCTGTTCGGTGGCCGTGGCAGCGCCTGGTCGGCACTGCTCGGCATCATCGTGATCCAGTCGATCTCGAACGGGCTCACCCTGCTGAGCCTCGACTCGTCGATCCGTTACATGATCACCGGCGCGGTCCTGCTGCTGGCCGTCATCATCGACTCGCTCTCGCGGCGCAGCCGCGCCAGTCACGGCGCGGCCTGAGCGGGGCGACCCCGCCAGGTCGACGGACGGGAGGCACGGTGCCAGCTGGCACCGTGCCTCCCGTCCGTCTCGGCGCGCGTCTCAGATCCGGAAGACGCCGTCGTGTTCCCCCGACGCCGCCCCGTGCGCGAGACGCCTCCGAAAACGGAGGCGTCTCGGCGACTGGGCGGCGTCTCGGCGCGCTACTTGCTCTTCGAACCCGAGGTGCCGGGCAGGCTGAGGATGTTGTCGGTGCCCTGCGGCACGACGATCAGGGAGCCGTTGTCGCCGGCGCTCTTGAGCGCCTCGATCTCGCGCTGCTTGAGCGCGGCGTCGGAGAGCGGGTGCTCGTTGAGGACCTCGTTGGCGTCGGCCTGACCCTGCGCCTCGGCGACCTGCTGCTGCGCCTGCACCTTCTTGGCGTCCAGGAGCGCGCGCTCCTTCGTGACCTGGATCTGCGCCTGCTGCGCCGTGGCGTACGCGTCGATGACCGACTTCGGCGGGGTGATCTCCTGCAGCGCGAAGTTGTCGACGTGCACGCCAGAGCCCTTCCACCGCGTCTCGAGCGCTTGGATCATCGCCTTCTCGACGGTGCCGCGCTTGGTGATGAGCTCGATGGTGGTGAAGTCGTTCGGCACCTGGCGGACGACGCTGCGCACCGAGTTGCCGATGAACTGCGTCTTGAAGTTCTCCTCGGTCTTGTACGACCGGTAGATGTCGGTGACCGACTTCGCGTCGATGCTGTACTGCAGGTTCAGGCTGACGTTCGACGAGACGCCGTCCTGGTCCTGCACCGTGACGTACGGGCCGGAGCGGACGTTGCCGTTGTTGTCCGAGTCGGAGCCGTTCACCGCGTTGATGTAGGTGACGGTCTGGTTCCGGATGTTGAACGTGTGGAGCGTGGCCCACGGTGCCTTGAAGTGGAACCCGGAGTCCGTGGTCTGTCCGACGATGTTGCCGGAGATGTCCACCTGGACCTTCGACTCGCCCGTGTCCTGCGCGTACAGGGTGCTGCCGAGCGTGAGCCCGACGAACAGGACGCCCGCGGCTGCTGCTGTCCACGTCGCGATGAGGTTCGGGCGGCGGGTCGGGACGGCGGGGCGTGCCTCGCGACCGGGTGTGGCCGGTCGTGCGGGGGTGGAGTAGGTGCGTGTTCGGAAGAAGAGCGCGACGAGCGCGATGACGAGGAAGACGATGGCGGCGACGAACATGACGATCACTCCTGGATGCTTGTCCGTTGAGTCTGCCGTACCCGGAGGGGTGCGGGTGACGCGGGTGCGCGTGGTGGCGGGCGGTGCGCGCGTGGCGTCCGTGTCGCCCCTGTCGCTTGACGCCGGTTCCGTCTGGTGCGAGGTTGCACACATGGTGCGACCCCGAAAGCCTCGCACCACGTGTGCAACCTCGCACCGAGCGGCGCCCTCCCTTCGCTCAGGAGACGGGCGCGCCTGCCCGATCGATCTCGGCCAGGACCCGGCGGCTTCGACGCACGCCGATCACCGTCGCGACCGTGACGAACACCACGACGACGGCGATGAACACCAGGAACGCCCAACCCCAACCGAACGTCGTGGCCGAGGCGCCGCCGAGTCCCAACAGGCTCAGCCCGGTGCCGATCAGGGTCGGGGCCGAGATCCGGGTGGAGCGTCGCTGCCACGCGAGCATCGCCCGCACGAGCGGCACGGCCTCGGGCTCCACCGGTGCCCGTCCGCTGACCTGTCGGGTCACGGACTTGCGGTCCGCCGGGGTGAGCGCGCCGAGCGGCTGTTCCGGCGTCTCGACGAGGTACGGCAGCAGCTTGCGGTGGCGTCGAGCACGGACCCATTCGGTCACGTTCACGACCGCTCCGGCCAGGGCGAACAGGAACCAGACCACCGACTCGGCGCGGAGCACGGAGGGAACGCTGATGAACGCCCACAGGATCGACAGGCCGGCGAACCCCGCCTGCTGCGACATGACGACCACCGTCGGCCCGCGCTGGACCAGGTACTCGGCACGACGCGTCGCCTCGGCTATGTCGCTCGGGTTCACCACCCCGGCACCTCGACCCGCACCGAACTGATCCGACCGGCGCGGGTCGTCGCCGTCACCGCCGGGTCGTAGCTGTCGGCGGTCGCCAGGTAGAGGGTGCGGCCGTCCTCGCCACCGAGCGCACAGTCGATCGCGCAGTCCCCCGGTGCGTCGATGCGGTCCGTCACCTCGCCACCCTCGACGACCCGCAGGAACTCCCCCGTGTCGACCGAGCAGACCCAGATCGCGCCGTCACGGTCGACGGTGCTGCCGTCCGGGGTCACGCCACCCGGCAGGGCTGCCCACTCGCGTCGCCCGGTCAGCGAACCGTCGTCCTCGATGTCGAACGCGGTGAGCCGGCCGCCCCACGTCTCGCTGACCACCAGCGTCCGGGTGCCGGGCAGGACGTTGGCGCTGTTCGGGAACACCAGGCCCTCGGCGGCGAGGCGGACGGAGCCGTCGGGGTCGATCACGTAGAGCGGGCCGGGGCGCAGTTCCTCGCCCGCGTACAGGTCGTACCCGAAGGCACCGATGTAGGTCCGCCCGGTCCGGGCGTCGACGACCAGGTCGTTCACGAGCGACGACTCGATCGTGGACAGGTCTGCGAACACCGAGGTGCTGCCGTCCGGGTCGACGGCGACGACCGTGCGGGACTCCATCGAGCTGACGATCAACCGCCCGTCGGCGAGCCACCCGAGCCCCGACGACTGCCCGTCGACGGTGGCCTCGAGCCGGGGGCCGTCGGTCGAGGACGGGTCGACCGAGAAGACCTGGCCCGTGTGCATGTCCGAGTACCAGAGCCGTCCGTCGTGCCAGCGGTTCCCCTCCGGGAAGCGGATGCCGGAGATGACGATGTCGGTCGCTGAGTCCAGGGTGATGTGCACGGATCCAGCCTGCCAGCGGGACCGGGAAGCTGCCCGGACCGATGCCCTCACGGCGGCCTAGGGTCGTCCCATGCCGGGTCGTCACCTCATCCACCACCTGGGCGTCTTCGCCAGCGACTTCGCCGCGAGCGACGCGTTCTACACCGCCGCCCTCGCGCCCCTCGGCATCGGAGCGGGCTACCGCACGGACGCCGTCGCCGAGTTCTGGCAGCACGGGGACGACACCCCGAGCGTCTCGCTCGAGACCGCCCGGACCCCCGAGGCGACGACGCGCGGACTCCACCTGGCGTTCGAGGCCGGGTCACGGAGCGAGGTCGACGCCTTCCACCGCGAAGCCGTCGCCGCCGGCGGGGTGTCCCGGCACGAGCCGCGCTACTGGCCGGAGTACCACGCGTACACCGCGTTCGTGTCCGACCCGGACGGGAACAACGTCGAAGCGCTGATCAAGGAGAGCGGCGACTGACCCGGCGGCTGCACGACGGTCATCGACAGCCGCAACGGACGACGCATCTGGCACGATCGACCCATGCCCCTCGACGGAACTCCCCTGCACCGGCTCGGCTTCCTGACGATCGGGTCGTTCGACCCCGCCCGACCGTCCGAGGGCCACGAGGACACCCTGCGCGTGATCGAGCGCGCCGAGGCCCTGGGCTTCGACAGCGCCTGGCTGCGCCACCGGCACCTGCAGCACGGCATCTCCTCCCCCGTCGCGGTGCTGGCCGCCGCCTCGCAGCGCACCTCGCGCATCGACCTCGGCACCGCCGTCACCCCGCTCGGCGCGGAGAACCCGTTCCGCCTGGCGGAGGACCTCAGCACGGTGGACGTCCTGCTCGGCGGCCGCCTGAACCCCGGGTTCTCCGTCGGCACGCCGATGAACTTCGACCTGTACCGCGACGCGATCTACCCCGACACCCTGGAGCACGAGGACCTCGGCAACGACCGGCTCCTGCGCTTCCGCGACCTCGTGCGCGGTGACCCGGTGACGGCGACCGAGACCGTCGAACGCCGCGGCATCGAGGAGTTCGCGAGCACCGTCCAGCCACACAGCGCCGGCCTGGCCGACCGGATCTGGTACGGCACGGGCAGCACGAAGTCGGCCGTGTGGGCGGGCGAGAACGGCTTCCACCTGCTCACCTCGAGCGTCACCCGCAGCGAGGTCGGCACCGACTTCGCCACGAACCAGCGCGCCCAGATCGACGCCTACCTCGACGTCCACCCCGACCCCGCTGCCGCCCGCGTCTCGCAGGGCCTGGTCGTCATCCCGACCGACACCGCGACCACCGAGCAAGCGGCCCGCTACCGTGCCTACGTCGACAGCCGCTCGGGTCGCGTCGGCGTGCCGCAGGGCCCCGCCGGGATGCTCTTCGCCGCCGACCTGGTGGGCACGTCCGCCGAGATCGCCGACCGGCTGCGTGCCGACGTCGGCTACCAGGCGGTCACCGAGGTCGCCTTCGCGCTCCCCTTCTCGTTCGAGCCCGACGACTACGCGCAGATCATCACGGACATCGCCGAACGGCTTGGTCCGGAACTCGGCTGGGCGCCGAAGCGCGCGGCCTGAGAACGGCGCCAGACCGACGGACGGGAGGCACGGGGCCAGCTGGCACCGTGCCTCCCGTCCGCCGTTGACTCGCGCCCAGGGCGCGCGCTCTGGGCTCGGGTCAGTCCTGCTGGTCCGCCTCCACCGCGTCACGCAGCCGGTCGAGCACGTCCGGCACCGCTGAGCGCACCCGGCTCCAGCTCGGGATGAACGGCTTGTCGTTCGGCCGCGCCGTGAAGGCGCCGCCGGCGTCGAGGATCGCCTTGGTGAAGAGCTCCACCGCGGCTTCCTCGGCGTGCTGGTCGAACGCGAGCCCGCTCATCTCGGCTTCGTGCCGGTACACCTCGACGATGTCGAGCGCGTTCCGGTAGTACGTCGCCTTGAGCACCCGGAACGAGTCGGACGTGAGCGGGACGCCCATCGTCGCGAGCTTCCGGAGCAGCGACTGCACGATGTCATTGCCCATCCGGGCGAGGCCGCCGGTGCCGTCGGCCTCGGCGAGGGGCTGGTGCTTGTGGTCGTACGCGTCGGCGATCTCCACCTGGCACACCTGCCGGGTCGCGTAGTCGCGGTAGACCTCGGAGAGCATGCCGATCTCGAGTCCCCAGTCGCCGGGGATCTTCAGGCCGTTGAGCACGTGGGCACGCATCGCGAACTCGCCGGACAGCGGGTACCGGAAGCTGCTGAGGTACTCCAGGTACTCGGACTCCCCGTAGACCTGGCGGAGCGAGCGGAGCAGGGGCCCGACGAGGAGCCGTGCGGCGCGGCCGTTGATCCGACCGTCGGCGACGCGAGCGTAGTAGCCCTTCGAGAACTCGTAGTCGAACGCGGGGTTCGCGACCGGGTAGAACAGCCGCGCGAGCATGCCCCGCTCGTAGGTGGTGATGTCGCAGTCGTGCAGGGCGATGCAGTCCGCCCGCTCCGACGCCAGGGCGTACCCGGTGCAGTACCAGACGTTCCGGCCCTTGCCGGGCTCCCCCGGCGCCAGGCCCGCGCGCTCCAGTTCGGCGTCGAGTTCGCGCAGTCGCGGCCCGTCGTTCCACAGGATCCGGTGCCGCTGCGGCAGCCGCGAGAAGAACTCGCGGGCGTGCTCGAACTGCGAGCGGTCGGCGCGGTCGAGCCCGATCACGATCTCACTGAGCCAGTCGGCCTCGGCCAGCTCGTCGACGATCCGCGACAGGGCCGGACGCTCGAGCTCGGAGTACAGCGCCGGCAGGATCAGGCTCATCGGACGCTTCTCGGCGAAGCCCCGCAGGTCCTCCTCGAGGCTCGCGGTGCTGCGGCGACCGAGGTCGTGGAACGTCGTGATGACGCCGTTCTGGTGGAAGTCGCTCATCGGTGGCTCCTGACGGACGGGGTGGTGAACCGGGTGAGGCCCTCGGTCCAGCCCTGCGGGCCGGGGGCGGTCGTGCGGTGGACGCGCTCGGGGCGGTCGTCGGCGAGTGGTCCGGGTGCCGCGGCGTGTCCGCGGACCACGACGGCGAAGTCGACCGCGTCGAGCAGCGGCGTGTCGTTCGGGCCGTCACCGAGTCCGATCGTGCGCGGGACCGAGCCCGTCCGACGCTCGTGGTCGGCGATCAGCGTCCGGACGGCCGCGCCCTTGTCGCGGCCGGCCGGCAGCACGTGCCAGAACCGGCCGCCGCGCACCAGGTCGAGGCCGACCGCGGCGAGCGCCGCGCGGAACGCGTCCGCCCGGTCGTCGTCCTCGGCGTGCCAGAGCAGGACCTCGGACGCCTCGCGCTGCTGTGCTCGTCCGGCCGCTTCGAGGTCGAGGCCGGTCCACGCGGCGACGACCGCGTCGGTCACGTCGCCGAAGGTCTCGAAGTGCAGCTGAAGTGACTGGCGGACGCGGTCGAGTTCCGCGTGCAGCCGCTCGAGGTCGCCGTCGCGCGGTCCGACCAGCACCTCGCCCGCCGGTCCGACCACGACCGCGCCGTTCTCCGCCACGAAGGCGTGCCCGTCGAGCCGGGTGCGAGTCTGCAGTGCCGTGATCTCGGCACGCGTCTTGCTGCTGCAGAACACCACGGGGACGTCGTCCGCCCGCAGCTGTTCCAGCATCGGCAGGGCCGCGTCGAACGAGTAGTCGTGGTGGTCGAGGAACGTCCCGTCGAGGTCCGTGACGATCATCAGGTCGGGTGTTGGCATCGTGCTCCGCTGGCGGCTGGCTGGGCTGCGGGCGACGATGCCCCGGACCACCCTGCCACGCGCATGCGTCGGTTGGGTGAACAAGCCGGCGTCGGTCGCGCAACGCGACCAGCGGACGGACAGGAGGCACGGCGCCAGCTGGCACCGCGCCTCCAGTCCGTCACGGCGTGTCAGTGCGCGCGCAGGATGCCGAGGAACTCGTCGGCCCACTCGAGGTTCCGGGCGAGCTTCGCCCGGCGCTCCTCGGTGTCCACGACGTACGCGTCGAGCTGCGCCTGCAGCCGGTCGCGCTCGGCGCCGTCGGCCACCTGGAGCCCGTCGAGGATGCCGAGGAGCTCGGCCATCTGCTCGAGGGAGTAGCCGAGGGGCTTCATCCGGCGGATGACGAGCAGGCGTTGCAGGTCGTCGTCGGAGTACAGCCGGAAGCCGCCCTCGGTCCGGCCGGTGGGGTGGAGCAGCCCGACGTCGTCGTAGTGCCGCACGGTCCGGATGGAGAGCCCGGTCCGGTCGGCGAGTTCACCGATCCGCATCGTCGATGCTCCTGCCGCGTCCGTCACTGCTGACCCCTTCCGCCCGGTTGCCCGGTCCCGACCGATCGTACCGATGCTTGCGCAGCAACCCTTCCGTTGCGTTAGAGTCGGACACGACCAACTCTTCCGTCGCGGAAGGTTCGGGTCCCTGGCCGCACTCGGTCAGTGCGCGCGACGAAGCGCCCCACGACATTCCCCCCGCGGACGCCGAGCGTCCGCATCCCTCAGCGAAGGAGAACCGTGACGACCGTCACGCCCGCACCGGCTCCGGTGCACGCAAGCCCCACCGTCCTGTCCGCCCTGCGGAACCCGAAGATCCTGCTCCGCGAGGTCCTCGCCGGCCTCGTCGTGGCCCTCGCACTGATCCCGGAAGCGATCTCGTTCTCGATCATCGCGGGCGTCGATCCCCGCGTCGGGCTGTTCTCGGCGTTCGTGATGGCCGTGGTCATCTCGTTCGTCGGCGGACGTGCCGCGATGATCACCGGCGCCACCGGAGCCATCGCGCTCGTCGTCGCCCCCGTGGTCAAGGAGCACGGCTTGGACTACCTGATCGCCACCGTCCTGCTCGGCGGCGTGTTCCAGCTCGTCCTCGGTGGGCTCGGCGCGGCCAAACTGATGCGCTTCGTTCCGAGGTCGGTGATGGTCGGGTTCGTCAACGCCCTCGCGATCCTGATCTTCACCGCGCAGCTGCCGAACATCATCGGCGTCGACTGGCTCGTCTGGCCCATCGGGGCCGTCGGCATCGCGATCATCGTGCTCCTGCCCCGTGTCACCAAGGCCATCCCGGCACCGCTCGTGGCGATCGTCGTCCTGACGCTCGTCACCGTGCTGGCGTCCATCGCCATCCCCACCGTCGGCGACGAGGGCAAGCTGCCGGACAGCCTGCCGACCCTGTTCATCCCGAACGTCCCGCTGACGCTCGAGACGCTGACGATCATCGCCCCCTACGCCCTCGCCATGGCCCTGGTCGGACTCCTCGAGTCGCTGATGACGGCGAAGCTCGTCGACGAGGTCACCGACACCGGTTCCCGCAAGACCCGCGAAGCCCTCGGGCAGGGGGTGGCGAACATCGCCTCCGGCCTGTTCGGCGGCATGGGTGGCTGCGCGATGATCGGCCAGACGATGATCAACGTGAAGGCGTCCGGTGCCCGCACCCGGATCTCGACGTTCCTGTCCGGGGTCTTCCTGCTGGTCCTCGTCGTCGGACTCGGCGACGTGGTCGCGATCATCCCGATGGCCGCACTCGTCGCCGTGATGGTCATGGTCTCCGTCGGCACCTTCGACTGGCACAGCATCAAGCCGTCCACACTGCGGCGTATGCCGGTCGGCGAGACCGTCGTCATGGTCCTCACCGTCGTGATCGTCGTCGCCACGGACAACCTCGCCATCGGCGTGATCATCGGGGTGATCGCCGCGATGATCGTCTTCGCCCGCCGGGTGTCGCACTTCACCACCGTGTCGCGGAGCATCGAGACGCTCAGCACCGGTGAGCAGCACGCGCTCTACACGGTCGAGGGCGAACTCTTCTTCGCGTCGAGCAACGACCTCACCACCCAGTTCGACTACGTCGACGACCCCGAACTCGTCGTCATCGACATGACCGGGTCACACATCTGGGACGCCTCCACCGTCGCCGCACTCGACGCCATCGAGACGAAGTACCACCAGCACGGCAAGCGGGTCGAGATCGCCGGACTGAACGACGCCAGCCAGGCCTTCCACAGCCGCCTCGCCGGGAACCTCGGCGCCGGCCACTGACCTCCTCACCTCCGCCCGCCACCTGGCAACGCCCGTCAGCGTCGGCCGTCCGCCGGGACGAGCGCGAAGACGAACCCGACGAGCGCGGACAGGACGCCGATGACGACGACGAACGTCGCCCAGCCGCTCCAGGAGGCCGAGAGGGAGACCGACGTCTGACGCGACCGGCGACGCGATGGCACCCCTGTGACCACCGACTCCGGGGCGCCCCCTCGGCCACACGACACGCCCGGCGGCGAAGGATCTGTGAGGATGTCCCCTCCGTGCACACTGCGGAGTGAAGGGGGTGGACATGAACCGATCAGCCGAGCCGGACAGCGCGCTCGTGGCGGCAGCAGCGCGCGGCGACCGCAGTGCGGTCACCGCGTTGTTCGACCGTCACGCCGAGACCATGACCCGGTACACGTGGGCACTGGTCACGCGGCGCATGGACGTCGAGGAGATCGTGCAGGACGCGTTCCTGACCCTCTGGCAGAAGGCCGACACCGTGGAGGTCCCCGGGGAGTCACTCCTGCCGTGGCTGCTCGTCGTGTGCCGAAACCACGCCGCGAACCTGCGGCGACAGCAGCGACGGCACGAGGGTGTCGACCTGCCCGACGAGCTCGCCGCGCCCGAGCCGGACGACGACGCCCGCGAACGGCTGCGGTGGGTCCGCGCCGAGATCGACGCGCTCGCACCACTCGATCGCCAGGTGTGCGAGCTCTGCCTCATCGAGGGCCGCTCCTACGCCGAGGCCGCCGACCTGCTCGGCATGAGCGTCGGCGCCGTCACCCAGCGCGTGTGGCGGTCCCGTGCACGGATCAAGAAGGCGGTGACGAACGATGAACGATGAACGACGAACCGACCACGGGTCCCCGATGAGCAACGAGCCGCCCGGTGGCGACGAGATGCAGCGGATGCTCGCCGGCATGCGGCAGCAGGTCGTCCGGGGCATGCACGACAAGCCTCGCCCGGCTTCCACACACCGTCGCGCCGGGCTCATCGTGGCGTTGATCGCCGTGCTCGGCATCGGCACCGCGAGCGGTTCGGTGGCGCTCGGACTCGTTCCGACGCCCTTCGCCGCAGCACCGGCACCCGCGCCGTCCTCTGCACCGCCGACACCGGCACCGACCGTGTCACCGTCCCCGTCCGCGGCCCGCATCACGCCGACCCCCGCGCCGGCTGACACCACGGCGACGATCCCCGAGGCGTGCACCGATGCCGTGCCGGCCGCCGATGCTCCGCGCTTGTTCGGTTCGCTGGTGCTCGACCAGCTCCGACCCGCGGTTCCCGGTGGGAAGACCGACTACTACGTCGACCCCGAGGAACCGTTCACCGCGGACGCGACGCTGGTCTGCCACTGGTCGCCGAGCGGCAGCACCGAGGACGTGGACAACCTGTTCCTCGAGATGGGCACCGTCGACCGAGGCATCCTCCAGGCCCGGCTCCAGTCCCTCGCAGGCAAGGGCTGGACCTGCACCGACACGCTCGGCGGGCGCTCCTGCCAGCACACCGAGACGGCGATGTACTACTCGGACCGGGTGGAGACCACGCACACGTTCTTCGTGCGCGACGACACCTGGATCTCGATCACGCAGTCGAACGTCCCGACCGACGGTCTCCTGAAAGCGCTCGTCCAGCAGACCTGGACGGACTGACCGACGGACTGGAGGCACGGCGCCAGCTGGCACCGCGCCTCCGGTCCGTCGTCACGCACGCTCAGAGCCAGTGCCGCCGCTTGAACACCGCCCACAGCACGACCGCCAACAGCACCATCGCGACGATCGCCGCCGGGTACCCCCACACCCACCGCAGCTCGGGCATGTGCTCGAAGTTCATGCCGTAGATCGACGCGACCAACGTGGGAGCGAACAGGATCGCCGCCCACGACGAGATCTTCTTCACCTCTTCGCCCTGCTCCATCGACGCCCGTGCCAGCCGTCGGCTCTCCTCCCCCTGTGCCAGGCTCGCGCTGGTCATCCGGCGCATCGCGTCGTTCTGCTCCTGCGTCACCAGGGTCGAGTGCAGGGTGAGGGCGTTCTCGAGCAGCGTCCGGAACGTGTCGACCCGCTCGGTCACGCGGATCGCGTGGTCGAGCACGTTCCGCAGCTGGTTCTGCACCTCGATGTCCGTGCCGTACTTCTCGGCGCCGCGCAGCAACGCGTTGAGCATCCCGGGCAGCGGGCCGATGGCGCGCTGGAACCCGATGACCTCGCTGAGCAGCTGGTAGATCCGCCGCGAGGACGCCGGGTCGACGTCACCGTCGAACAGGTCGTCCTCGATGTCGTCGATGTCGTCCTGCAGCCCGGCGACGACCGGGGCGTAGCTGTCGATGACCTCGTCGAGGACCGCGCAGAGCACCGCCTCGGACCCGCGCCCGAGGGCGTCCGGATCGGCTTCGAGTCGTTTCCGCACGTCGGCGAGGTTCGGCTGCTCCGCATGCCGGACGGTCACGACGAAGTCGCGCCCGGTGAACAGGTGCACCTCACCGAACTCGACGGTCTCCTCGTCTTCGTCGTACCAGGCGGGTCGCAGCACCACGAACAGGGTGTCGCCGTAGCGCTCGAGCTTCGCGCGCTGGTGCCCCTTGCGCGCGTCCTCGACCGCGAGCGGGTGCAGCCCGAACTCGTCCGCGACCGAGGCCAGCTCGGCGGCCGTCGGTCGGAACAGCCCGATCCAGGCCATCGCGCCGCTTCCGGCGGCGTCGAGCGCCTCGTCGGTCAGGCTGAGGTCCTGCGGCGACTCCGTTCGGGTTCCGTTGACGTAGATGCCGTTGTCGATGAGGGCCACCGGTGTCCTCCTGGTTCCGTGGTGCATGCGGGCAACCTGCCGATCATGCCGGACCGCCGACGGCGGGCGCGCTTCCCTGACGGAGCCCTCACGCTTTGCGCCGGATTCCTGTCGGAGTCCTGACACGCCCTGGGCGCGACCCCAGGACGGACTGGAGGCACGGTGTCAGCTGGCACCGTGCCTCCAGTCCGTCACGTGGCAGACGAGACGGCGTGGATCTGACGGAACGTCGGGACGACAGCGAGGATGGCGAGGTGAATCGCACCGACCGGCTCTACGGCATCGTGGAGGAGTTGCGCGCCGTCTCCCCGCAACCGCGGAGCGCGCGTCGTCTCGCGGAGCGGTTCGAGGTGTCGGTGCGGACCATCGAACGGGACATCTCCGCGTTGCAGCAGTCGGGTCTGCCCATCTGGGCGGAGCCCGGCCGGACCGGCGGGTACGTCATCGACGCGTCCGCGACGCTCGGCCCGGCGGGCTTCACGCCGGACGAGGCCCTCGCGGTGCTGATCGGGCTCGGCTCGCTGGGGCGCAGTCCGTTCCGGCACGCGGCACAGACCGCGGCCAGGAAGACGCTCGCGGTCATGCCCGCCGGGGACGCAGCACGAGCCAGCGCACTGGCGTCCCGGGTGCACTTCCTGGAGGACGACGAGGACACGGTCGCCCCGGCCGAGTTCGCGGCGGCCCTGCGCGCGGATCGGGTGGTGCGACTCCGGTACCGGGATGCCGGCGGAGCGGAGTCCGTCCGCGACGTCGAACCGCTGGGGTCGATCGGGAAGGACGGTCAGTGGTACCTGATCGCCTGGTGCCGGATGCGCGACGGGGTGCGGGCGTTCCGCGGCGACCGGATGCTGTCAGTCGAGGTCACCGACGAGCGGCCTGCGCAGCGCATCCTGCGATCCGAGGACCTCGCGATCCAGTACGGACGACTCCGGCCGGTCCTCGACGACTAGCGCGGTCGGTCCCCGGAAACGCGGTCGGTTTCCGGAAACACCGACAGGACGGTGTCGCGGCGGCCGGTGAAGCTGATCGCTCCGAGTCAGCAGCACCACCGTGAGGAACCCCATGTCGTTCGCATCCGTCCGCATCATCACCGACGACCTCGAGGGCATGGTCGCCTTCTACGAGCGGATCACCGGCCAGCCGGCCGAGCGCCCCGCACCGGTCTTCGCGCAGTTCAGCGGCCCGGGTGCGACCCTCGCGATCGCAAGCACCGCGACAGTGGCCATGCTTGGAGGCACGCTGACGCCCGCGACGAACCGTTCCGTGTTCATCGAGTTCGAGGTCGCCGACGTCGACGGCGACTTCGCCGGACTGCAGCTCGGCAGCGACGACGTCGTCCTGGAGCCGACCACGATGCCGTGGGGCAACCGTTCCGCACTGGTCCGCGATCCGGACGGCAACGTCGTCAACCTGTTCAGCAGGCCGGCCGCCAGCTAGTCGGGGTGCTCAGGCGGCGGCGGCGTTCGCCGACGAGCGGCACTCCTCTGGCGGCCGCCCCGCGACGGACTCCGCCGCGATGTCGCGGAGCCGCGCGAGGCGGTCGTGGGTGGCGCCGAGGGCCTCGATCTGGCGTCGGATGCGATCGCTCTCCTCGTCGAAGTGGTCGAGCATCGTCCGCGTGGCGACCCCGGTGTCGAGGAAGGGCAGGATTTCGACGATCCGACGACTCGGCATGCCCGCCGCGTACAGCATCTGCATGAAGCGCACCCGCGCGACATCGGGATCGCGGTACTCCCGGTGTCCGCCCGTGGTCCGCTCGGACTCGAGGAGCCCCTGTTCCTCGTAGTACCGCAGTGACCGGACGCTGACGCCGGCCCGTTCTGCGAGTTCACCGATCCGCATCGTTCTGTCCCTCGGGCTTGATTCTCACGTTGACGTCAGGTTCTACCGTAACGGCATGAACCTCTCTGGAGCCACTGCCCTCGTCACCGGCACGAACCGCGGTATCGGACGCCACCTCGCCGCACAGCTGATCGCACGCGGGGCGAAGGTCTACGCCACCGCCCGACGCCCCGAACTGATCGACCTCGAGGGCGTCGAGCGCCTCGCCCTCGACATCACCTCCCCCGCGTCCGTCGCAGCGGCCGCCGCGGTCGCGACCGACGTCGATCTCCTGATCAACAACGCGGGGATCGCGACCACGGCGACGCTGCTGGGCGACCTGGACGCAGCGCACGCCGACATGGACACGAACGTCTGGGGCACCCTGTCCGTGATCCGCGCGTTCGCACCCGTCCTGGCGGCGAACGGCGGTGGGAGCATCGTGAACATCGCCTCGGGTGCCTCGTGGCTCGCCATGCCCGGAGCCTCCGCCTACGCGGTGTCGAAGGCTGCCCTGTGGAACATGGGCAACGCGTTGCGGCACGAGCTGGCCGGCCAAGGGACCGCGGTGATGTCCGTGCACCTCGGAGTGGCCGACACCGACATGACCGCGGGGATCTCGATGCCCAAGACCGACCCGGCGGACGTGGCGCGCGCGACCTTGGACGGGGTCGAGCGCGACGACTACGAGGTCGTGGTGGACGAGCAGGCCGCGTTGATCAAGCAGATGCTCGCCGGGGACCCCAAGGAGCTGTACGCGGTGGTGGCGCAGATGCTCGCGTCGTAGGAGTCGGCTTCACGCAGCCTTCGGCACGGCCGCCAACGTGCGGCCGTGCCGGGCCGCCTGCTCTTCGGCGCGGACCCGCAGTTCGTCGGCCAGCTCCGTGAACTGATCGAGGGCGGGGTTCACCCCGACGAGCGTGAACTCGCGCGTCACCACGTCGAGGTCGAGCTGCCAGACGTCCTCGAGGATGCGGCGCATCCAGGCCGTGGCGTGGTCCCAGCCCTCCCGGGGTGTGCCTGCGGAGTAGTTGCCACCCTGCACCGTGACGAGGACGGCCGGCTTGCCCGCGGTCGCGGGCACGGCGCCGGGTGCCATGCGCGGGTCGGTCAGCACGAGGTCCACGTAGGACTTGAAGTGCTGCGAGACGCCGAAGTTGTAGAGCGGCACGGCGAACAGCAGGGCGTCGGCACCGGCGAGCTCGTCGGTCAGCTCGGCGGCCAGGGCGACCGCGGCAACCTGGGCCGCAGTGCGCTCGGACTCGGGCGTCGCAGATGCGGCGACGGCGTCGGCTCAGCTGTCGGCGGGCACGGGATCGGTGCCGACGTGACGGCGGGTCACCTCGGAGCCCGCGTGCACGGCACTCCACTCGGTCTCGACGATGTCGCCGAGTGCTCGGCTGGTGGAGCCCTCGGTGCGGATGCTGGCGTCCAGGCGGAACAGGGTCATGACACTCCTTCGATCGTTCCCGAGTCGACGACCCGGGCTTCGGTTACGATGAGTAACCCTGCCCGCCGGGTTCCCGTTACCGCAAACGATCCCCTGTTACCCGGCAGTAACCACGGGAGACCCCATGACGGACCAGACCGCGCTGGACCAGTTGCAGGCCCGACTCCACCAGTCGATGCCCACGATGGCCGAGCTGTGCACGAGTGAGGACCCGGAACTCTTCCGGTCGCTGCTGTCCCGGATGGGCGACAAGTGGACGCTGTTGGTGATCGGCGTGCTCGGTGACGAGCGGCGGCGGTTCACCGAGCTCTCCGAGGTCATTCCCGGCATCTCACGCCGGATGCTGACCGTGACGCTGCGCGCACTCGAGCGCGACGGGCTCGTCTCGCGGACGGTCCACGCCGAGGTGCCGCCGCGCGTCGAGTACGAGCTCACCGACCTCGGACGGTCGCTGCAGTACGTGGCCCTCGCCCTCGCCGACTGGGTGCGGGAACACCAGCAGGTGATCGCCGGCAACCGGCAGGTCTTCGACGGAGACGGTGACGCCCCAGATCGATGACGACGACCCTGGCGCCAGCCCCCGGTCGGGTCCTGAGCGGAAAGAACAGCGCTGGCACCCGAGCTCAGGAGGCGACGGGCTCCGGCTCCCATGCCGGGTCCGCTGACGGGTGCTCCTCGACGGACCGGCGCGCGCGGCGGATCCGGACGATCGTGGGCGGTAGCACCTAGACGAGGACCCCGGCCATGAGTGACCGACCGATCCACGCCGCTCCCCGCAATCGACGGCCGCTACCTGCGGAGCCGGTCCGCAGCGTCCGACGCGGCACCGACCATGCGGCGGATGAACGCGGCGTGGTGCTCCAGCTCCGCTGCAGGCACCTGTTGCAGGGCGGCAGCGATCTCGGCGGTCGACCGCTCCGTGAACGCCCGCGCACGTTCCCGTGCCGCCGGTGTCGGACGGAGCGTCACCCGGCGCCGGTCGGCGTGCTCGCGGCTGCGTGCGAGCAGACCGGCCGCTTCCAAGCGGTTCAGCAGCACCGTCACCGAGCCGGAGGTCATACCGATCCGCTGCCCGAGCCGTGCGGGCGACAGCGGGTCCCCGGACGAGTCGGCCCAGAGCACCTGTCCGAGGGCGTTCGCATCTGTGGTCGGCAGGTCGAGCCAGGAGGACATCAGCTGGTTGAGCTCCGCGAACGCCACCGCCCAGGTCTGGAGCGCTTCCATCACCTCGACCTGGGGTGCATCCCACTCCGCCTCGAACACGTCGTCCATCGAATTCCTTTACTGTGCAGTATCTTTACTGTAAAGCTCACAACGGAGGAACACTATGGCAAACCGCACCGCTGTCATCTCAGGAGCCAGTATCGCTGGCCTGTCGACCGCCTACTGGCTCCGCCGGACCGGATGGGACGTGACCGTCATCGAACGCGCCGCTGCGTTCCGTGACGGCGGACAGAACGTCGACGTCCGAGGCGTCGCGCGCGACGTGCTGCGCAAGATGGGCTTGTTCGACGCCGTGAAGGCACGGAACACCACCGAGACGGGCACCGTGCTCGTCGACGGGCGAGGGGCCGTCACCGCCGAACTGCCCTCCGACGGGGCCGGCGGCGCGACAGCGGAACTCGAGATCCTGCGCGGCGACCTCGCTCGGACGATCCTCGACAACCTGCCGGCCGGCGTCTCCTTCATCTACGGGGACACCGTGTCGGACGTCGCCGACGACGCTGCGGGAGTCACCGTGACTACCGCGAATGGACAGCGCCTCAGCGCGGACCTGTTCGTCATCGCCGAGGGTGTGCGGTCTCGGACCCGTGCGATGGTCTTCGCCGAGGGCGACGTCGACCAGCGCGACCTCGACGTCACCATGGTGTTCGGGACCATCCCGCGGACCGACAGCGATGACGACCGTTGGCGGTGGCACAACGCCGTTCGCGGACGCCAGGTCCACCTGCGACCCGACCCGTACGGCACCACCCGCGCGATCCTCGCCTACTCTCCCGGGGACGACGTCATCGGTCTGACTCATGAGCAGACGCTGGCGGCGGTGCGGCGCAGGTACGACGGAGTCGGGTGGGAGGCGCCACGGGTCCTGGACGCGCTCGACACGTCCCCGGACGTCTACATCGACCAGCTCCAGCAGATCCGCATGCGGACCTGGCACCGCGGCCACGTCGTGATGGCCGGTGACGCCGGATGGTGCGTCACACCGATGGGTGGCGGCGGCGCCTCACTCGCGCTCACCGCCGGGTACGTCCTTGCCGCGGAGCTCGCCGACGTGACGCAGGACCAGGAGGCAGCGCTGACCGCGTACGAGAAGTGGATGCGCCCGCTGGTCGACGATGTGCAGGACCTCCCTCGCGGACTCAAGGCACTGGCGTACCCGCAGTCCCGACTGGCGCTCGCGCTCCGCGGGCTCCTCAACAAGGTGTTGATGTCACGGCCGCTCCGACCAGTCGCCATGAAGCTCACCCAGGTCGCCGAGACCGATCGCGAGTTGCCGGTCCTCCTCGATCGTTGAGTCCTCAGCGTGACAGGGGACGCACTCACTCCGCGACGTCCGGCAAGCTGGGAGCGTGGCCGACACAGCCCCAGGTACCGTCCACTTCCATCAGAAGCACCACGAAGCGATCATCCGCGGCGAGAAGGTCACCACCGTGCGGTGGAACGAGTCCGTACAGGTCGGCGCGGCGACGTTCGTCTTCGACGATCACCCGACCGCCGAACCGTTGACCGGCGCGATCACCGCCGTGCACCGGTACCGGCTCGACACCCTCACGGCAGAACAGGCGCATCAGCCTCCGGGGACGGACATGCGGCGCTTCGGGGAACAGCTCCGCGAGAACTACTACCCCGAGATGCCGGACGACGCGGTCGTCGAAGTGGCAGAACTCATGACTCGGCCATCTCTGTAGGGCATCTGCTGACGGACACCAGAGTGGCCGCCAGCGCGCATACCCTGGCGCAATGAGGCAACGTCGAGTCGGGGGTCCTGCACTGTTGGTCGGCGTCGCCGTCGCGGTCGCGGTGACGCTCACCGGCTGCACGGGAGGCAGCGACGGCCTCGCGAAGCAGTACCGCGAAGGCGGCACGCAGAACTACATCTCGGGAGACGGCGCTGTCACGGAGTTCGCCGCGAACGATCGTGGTGAACGGGTCACTTTCGAGACCCATGACCTCGACGGCAAGGTCATCCGTGCCGATCAGTACCGTGGCAAGGCGCTCGTCCTCAACTTCTGGTACGCGTCGTGCGCACCCTGCCGCGTCGAGGCGAAGGACCTCCAAGCCGTCAGCGATGATCGGCACGCCCAGGCGTCGTTCCTCGGCGTCGATGTCCGGGACTCGGCAGCGACGGCGCGTGCCTTCGTGAAGGAGCACGACGTCTCGTACAGCAACGCCGTTGACCAGGACGCGGCCGTGCAACTCGCATTTTCCGGGACGAACGCCCCCAACTCGACGCCGGCAACCATCATTCTCGACAAGGAGGGCCGGGTGAGCGCCCGCATCCTCGGTCCGATCAATCGCAGTGTGTTGACGACGTTGATCGACGAAGCCAACAAGTGACGACGTGACGTCGGAGCCCTGAACAACGAGCCTGTCAGTGCGCCGAGCGCGGACGGCGGGGTGCGTCCCGTGGAGGGGGCACCAATTGAGGCGGCACGTTGATCTCTCATCTTGAGCGCTGCTAGCGTTCGTTCAACTGGTCCGATGATGGCGAAGGGTGGCAACGATGCCGTTCTGTGCCCCTCGTCGACTGTTCTCCACCAAGCCTGCGCCCGAGTTCGTCGGACCGCGGCCGATCCCTCCCGGAGTCATGGCAACGCAGAACTGAGCTGACCACGAAGGTCGGCCCCTCCCCGCCGCGAGCGTTCTGCTCGCGTGCTTCTGCTTGCCCGCGCCGTCGTGCGACGACGGCGCGACGACTTCACGGGACCACATCCATGTTCTTCACCCCTGCCCGGTTTCGGGCCTCACTCGCGAGCTTGCGCGAACACCGTTTCGTCACCTTTGCAGTCTTGACCGACACCATCGGCGCCGGCCTCACGCTGCCACTGACGATCGTCTACTTCACCATCACCACCGACGTGCCGCTTGCAGTGCTCGGGGCCGTCTCCACCGTCGCGACGCTGGTTGCTCTCCCGATCGGACTGGTCGGTGGCGTCCTCACCGATCGATTCGGCGCGAAGGCGTCGATGATCCTCAACAACCTCCTCTCGGCAGCGGGCTTCACGCTCTACCTGTTCGCCCATGACCCGATGATGATCTTCGCGGCGATCTTCCTCGCCAACGGCTCCGAGCGGCTCTACTGGACCTCATGGACCGCGTACGTCCACGACCTCGCTGAAGGCCGCCCGTTCGAGCGGTGGTTCGCGTTCCTCGAAGCGACGAAGGCCGCAGCGCTCGGCGCTGGCGCGATCATCGCCGCGGTCACCCTCGCGAACGGCCACCAAGACGGGTTGCGGTGGCTGGTCCTCGCCAACGTCGTCACCAGCGTTCTGGCGGCCGGCGTGTTCGCGACGCAACCCACCGGGCATCGATCCACGCCTCCGTCCGCCCCCGCAGATGCGGAAGGGGCGGACACGACCGGGTCACTTCGTTCCTTCATCGCCGACCGGTCGATGCGACTCATCACGCTCGGACAGTTCCTCATCGGCCCCGCAATGGTGTTGCCGAACGTCGCGTTCAGCGTTCTGTTCGTCGAGCAGTGGGGCATGTCCCCAGCGGTCGCGCCCGTCCAGTTCGCTGTCGCTACGGGCCTGTGCGCGTTGCTCCAGACCTCCGTGACCCGCTGGGTTGCTGGTCAGCAGCGTGGAACGCTCATCGCGCTCGGTGCAGTCTTGACTGCCGCGACCGCAGCACCGCTCATCGTTCTTCCTCCGCTGCACGGGCTGGCGGCGTGGTCCTTCGTCATCGTGGTCGCGATCCTGCTGGCAGCTGCGGACATGATCTACCTCCCGGCCGCCAACGCGGTCATGGCCGAAGCTCCACACCCTCGAATCCGCGGCCGAGCGATCGGGGTGTTCCAGACCGCGAGCTCGATCGGCATGGCACTGTTCCCGCTCACTCTCGGACTCTTGGACTCGCGCACGCCCTGGCTGCTCTGGCTCATCGCCACGGGTGTGTTCCTCGCCGCCGCCTGGGCTTGGCACAGAGCGGTCCGGGGTTTGCCGGGACGCGTACAAGTCGCCGAGCCGACCGACATCGACGCTTGAACAGTGTCTTGGGCGAACTGTCTTGCTCGCAGCGTCGCTGTCTGCCAGCGTTGGCGCATGGGCGAGGACGCGACCACGCTGCGTGGAGTGCCCGGGTTCCGCCCGTACTGGTCCGCTGCGACCGTCTCATCGTTCGGATCAGCAGTCAGCGCGGTCGCCGTACCGGTTCTCGTCGTGACCGTGCTGCACGCCAGCCCGTTCGAGGTGGGGCTGGTGAACGCTGCCCAGTTCCTCCCGTACGCGTTGTTCGGGCTGATCGTCGGCGCGTACGTCGATCGATTCCGGCGCAAGCCACTCCTGATCTGGGCGAGTGTCGGTCGTGGCGTGTGCCTGGGCGCGATCCCGGTGCTCTGGTTCACCGGGCTCTTGAACCTCTGGGTGACGGCGGCGGCGTTGTTCGTGTTCGGCATCCTGTCCGTCATCGGATTCGCCGCGACGCAGTCCCTCCTCCCTCGAATCGTCCCTCGCCCGCTCCTCCTGGCGGCGAATGCGCGGGTCGACCAGAGTGATGCGGCAGCGCAGACGGTGGGCCCGGCTCTCGGAGGTGTCCTGGTCAGCATCGTGACCGCGCCGGTCGCGATCGCCCTCGACGCGGTGAGCTACTTCATCGACGCCGTCCTCATCGCGCGCGTCCGCGTCATCGAGCAGACGCCAGCGCGCACGGCGGGTGCGCGGTTGCGGAGCGACATCGCCGACGGTCTGCGGCGGACGTACGGTCATGCGACGCTCGCACCGCTGGCGCTGTCGACACATCTCTGGTTCCTCGCCAACGCCGCCGGACTGACGGTGTTCGCGACACTCGCGCTCCGCACCTTCGCGCTCCCAGCGGTCGTGTACGGGGGCATCCTCGCCGTCAGCGGTGTCGCGATGCTCCTCGGCGCCACTGCGGCGCCTCGCCTCGGCTCCCGCTTCGGTGCCGGCCGGACGATCATCGCCGCTCGAGCCGGGTACCCGATCGCCTGGGCCGCCATCACGCTCACGACGGTTGGCACCGGCACCGCAGGAACACCGGCGACTGTCGCGGTGTTGTTCGTCGCCTTCGCCGTGCACGGCGCTGCAGCGGGCTGCGAGAACGCGAACGAGATGAGTCTCCGCCAGACCGTTACACCCGACGCGCTGCTCGGTCGGATGAACGGCACGATGCGCAGCGCGAACAGAACTCTCGCGGCTGCAGGAGCAGTGGGTGGCGGCGCGCTCATGACCGTCGCTGGAGATGGCGTCGCGCTGCTCGCGGTGACCCTCGTGTTCGCCGGCGCCGTCGTCGTGGCGATGTGCTCACCACTCAGGACGATCGCCGTTCGGTAACAGATCGACCACCGAACGAGCCTGTCAGCGACTCAGGTTCGCTTCGACCGGTCATGCCCGGGTCTGGCGGACCCGTGGAGTGCGAAGCCGATCGCGCCGACGATCGCAGCCAGCAATCCCATCGCCGCGATGACCAGCCCTCCCGCTACGAGTCCGACGTACTGGACGCCCGCACCGAGGAGCGCCATCACGAGCCCCGCGACCAGAGCCCCGAGACCGAACGCAAGGCCGACTACACGAGGCGGAACGCGAGAGAACATGCGTCCATCTAACTCTCGACTCTCCGCGATCCGCGCGCGCTGGCGAAGTGACGTCCGTGCCGGGATGTGGCGGCCACACCCAGTCCGTCACCGGCTGCGCTCCGGACCTCCTCGACGACGACCGCGGGTCACGCCCGAACACTCGACCGCGGTGCAGTCTCGACTGGAGAACTCGGCGAACTCCCCCGCGAACAGCGTCGGTGACGGAAATGGGTTGCGATCTGCCAAGCGTCCTCGGTCTGCATCCATGCACCTTGCCAACGGACGCCGCTGCCGCCCGAGGCTGCGCGCGCATCACCGTAGCGATCAGGGCACGTCCTCGCCGAACCCGAGCAGCATCCACGGTTCCAGGTCACTCACTCCCCCGATGCGCATCTGCGACAACGGGTGGGCTCTCGAGGGCGTTCAACGGTGACCGTTCAGCC
Source organism: Curtobacterium sp. MCLR17_051 (assembly GCF_003234395.1). Lineage (NCBI taxonomy): Bacteria > Bacillati > Actinomycetota > Actinomycetes > Micrococcales > Microbacteriaceae > Curtobacterium > Curtobacterium sp. MCLR17_051. Next base: position 92,488 of record NZ_QKTA01000006.1, on the reverse strand, counting down.
GAGTGCCGGCGGGAGCGCCCCGATCTGCCCGAGGATGCTGAGCACGTCCGGCTGACCGACCTCGTCGACGATCAGTCCCTCGTCGAAACGGTAGAAGTTGCTCGCGTTCGCGACCACCGTCCTCCCCGTAGCGGGGACACCGAGGAACTCGCCGTCGTGCGTGCCGCGGAGTTCGAAACGTGCTGCGACCGTGTCGCCCTCGACGACGATCCGGTCGATGCTCCACTGGATGTCGGAGAACGCGCCCCGCATGATCGTCAGGATTTGCAGGTACCCCGGCAGCCCGCGCAGCGGCTCGGGCGAGAACGGCGTCAAGAACGCCGCCTCCGGTGCGATGACCGTCTCACCGATGGACGGGTCGGCGCTGTTGATGAAGTCGACGAATCGCAGGAACGAGAGGCGTGTGTCTGTGGTCATGGGCAACTACTTTACATAGCAAGTAGATGCCGTAGAGTCGAAGCATGAGCACGGACCTCGCCCCCCTCCCTGGAATCGACGCCGCGGATGACCGGACCGGGCGAGCGGCGCGTCTGCACGAGTACTTCGCCGCGCTGGTGCGGCACGAGACCGACGTGTGGAACGCGGTCGAGAAGCGGATGCGGGGCGAGGGTGTGCTGAGCCTGGCCCGACTGGAAGTGTTGCGGATCGTCCAGGCAGCCCCATCGGGCGCCCGGGTGCAGGACGTCGCGACCGGCGTCGGGACGTCGATCGCTGCAGCCAGTCGCTTGCTCGACCGGCTCGCCGCCGATGGTTTCCTCGAGCGTTCGACGGACCCGGACGATCGGCGCAGTGTCCGCAGTGTGCTCTCACCCCAGGGGAGAGACGCCTTCGCCCTCGCGGACGAGCGGTTCGACCAAGCGCTGGACGCCGTGCTCTCGGATGCCGATGCCACGGCGATCGCAGACGGCATCGCGGCACTCGAGCGCCTGCAGTCGACGTTGGAGGCAAGGCGATGACGGCCACCATGCGGGCCGTCGTGATCGACGCACCCGGTGGCCCCGACGTGTTGCACCTCCGTGAGCTGCCGATCCCGATCCCAGGCCCGGGCCAGGTGCTGATCCGTGTGGAAGCGTTCGGGCTCAACCGGTCCGAGCTGCACTTCCGCCGCGGCATGGGCCATTTCGGGACCTTCCCACGGGTGCCCGGGATCGAAGCCGTCGGGACCGTGGAGGCAGTCCCAGGTGGAGAGTTCCCCGCCGGTACCCAAGTAGCCGGGCTGATGGGCGGGATGGGTCGCGACTTCGACGGGGGCTACGCCGAGTACACCGTCGTTCCGGCCAGCAGCGTCGTGCCGTTCCGGAGCAGCCTCGACTGGTCCCTGCTCGGCGCCGTCCCCGAGATGCTGCAGACCGCACACGGTTCGCTCACCGTGGGCGTCGGTGCCCGCCGGGGCGACACGATCCTGATCCGCGGTGGCACGTCGTCGATCGGCCTGGCGTGCATCGTGCTGGCGAAGCAGCAGGGCATGACCGTCATCGCCACCACTCGCAACCCGGACCGCACGGAGCGACTGCACACCACTGGTGCGGACCACGTCGTGGTGGACTCGGGCAGGATCGCCGACACGGTCCGTCGAATCGTGCCGGACGGCGTCAACGGAGCGGTCGAGTTGATCGGCACAGACACGCTGCCCGACACGCTCCGGGCGACAGCCGTCCACGGCACCGTGTCGTTCAGCGGGATGCTCTCCGACGTCTGGACCATCCCCGACTTCTACCCGATGGCGGTGATCCCCAACGGGGTGCGCCTCACCGCGTACTCCGGCGAAGCGAGCGACCTGCCGGCATCGGTGCTGCAGACGTTCCTCGACACCGTCGCAGCCGGCACCGTGCAGGTCCCGATCGCGAAGGTGTATCCACTCGAGGAGATCGTGCAGGCCCACCGCGACATGGAGGACGGGACCCGGTCAGGCAAGCTCGTCGTCATCATCCGATGATGGGCACGGGCTCTCCGGAACCCCGCTCTCGGGGTGGAACCCGCTCGTTCTCGACAAGGGCGCCAGCCAGTGCAAGTCAGGAAGGTCTGATGTCTCCTCGCAGCTACAAGATCACCTTGGCCGTCCTCGGCGTGGTCAGTCTCTTGCTCGTGCCGTTCTTGGTGCAGGGCGCCCTGCCGGCGATGTACGGCACGGTCGCACTCGTCGTTGTCGTCGCCTGGCTGCTCTACGGCGTCGTCAGCTCGAAGCTGACCCGACGATCCGGGCACAGCTAGGCAGGTCTCGGTGGCCCGCAACTGACGGACTGGAGGCCCGGTACCAGCTGGCACCGGGCCTCCAGTCCGTCAGTGGCACCCGTCCAGGGCCTGCGCTCCTGTCGTCGCGTCCCACGCGCGCCGCCGTGCCCGGCAGCACCATCCGGTCACCCCCCGGTCAAGGGCTGTTCACCCGCTGCCGCTACCTCTGCTTGTCGGACCGCTGCCCGAGGGTCCCGATACCGGAGGACCCATGAACACCCGCACCGCACTGTCCTGCGTTGCCGTCGCTGCCCTCGCCTCGCTGGTGTTCGCGACACCTGCGCACGCTGACGAGGCCAGCTTCTACAGCAGCAAACAGCCGTACATCGCCCCCAGCCAGTCGGACATCGACGCCTACTCGCCGGCACCGACGGGCTACGCACCCGTCGCCACGGAGTCGGTCGCCCGACACGGATCCCGGGGACTCTCCGCGTACAAGTACGACGCGCTGCTGCACCGTCTCGCCGCCACCGCGCAGGCCGAGGACGGGTTCCTGACGCCGGAGATCGGGAAGGAGTTCTCCGCGAACCTCGACGCCATCACCGCGGCGAACGTCGCGAACGGCTACGGCATGCTCACCGGTCAGGGCGCCACTCAGCACCAGGGCATCGGAGCACGGGCCGCGCAGCGCAACAAGCAGCTGTTCGCAGCTGCGGCGAAGACGGGCGGGCGAGTGGTCGCCGAGACCTCGGGTGAGTCTCGCGCGACGGAGTCGGGCGAGAACTTCTTGCGGGGCTTCGGGGCCACGGGTGTCGAGCTCGAACCGCACCCTGACCTGCTCTACTTCCACGAGGTCGAGAACCCGGACGGCACCGACAAGGCCGAAGGGTCGCCCGAGCGCCAGCGCGCCCAGGCGTACGAGGACTACATCGCCGCACAGACGGGTGACGGCGGCACGATCGCCGCAGCCATGCAGTACATCGAGGCGAAGCCGCGATCCGTCGAAGCGGCGAAGGACCTGCTCTCCGGCATCTTCACACCCGGGTTCATCGCCGCGATCGGCACGGACAAGGCACACACCTGGTACAACACCGCCGACGGTTCCAAGGGCGGCGCGGTGGCGTGTGCGCCCGGTGCCGACACCAAGGCCGATCCCGATGCCTGCGGCGATCCGAAGAAGTCGATCAAGAGCACCGTCGATGCGGCGATGTCGCTGTACAACCTGTACATCATCGCGGCCGACATGCAAGAGGAGAATGTCGCTCCGCACCAGTTCGACTTCGCGCAGTACTTCGCTGGCCGGCCGGCGGATGCCGAGTGGTTCGCGTACCTGCTCGACGCCGAGGACTTCTACGAGAAGGGCCCGAGCCTCGCTGGGCACGACGAGACCTACTCGATCGCCGAGCCGCTGCTCGACGACTTCTTCGCCATGATCGACGCCCGCGTCGCCGGCGGTGACGTGGTCGCGACCTTCCGCTTCGCGCACGCCGAGACGATCATCCCGTTCGCGGCGCTGCTGCGGCTGCCGGGATCCACCGTCGCCGCGCCCGACAATGCTGCTCCGACCTCGGACGCCGACGTCTACGACGACGCCACCAACCCGTGGCGAGGCTCAGAGGTGACGCCGATGGCTGCGAACGTGCAGTGGGACGTCGTGTCACGTGCAGGCATCGACCCCGCTACCGGAGCGACCTACACGCCGCTCGTGCGCATGCTCTACAACGAGCGGGAGATCGCGTTCGCCTCCGGCTGCCGTGCGGTCGCCGCAGGGTCGCACTGGGTGAAGGAGACCGAGCTCAAGCACTGCCTGACCGGCACGGCGATGACCGAGAGCCCGCTGATCGCTGCGGCCGTGCCAGGACCGACCGCGACGCCCACCGCGGAGCCCGCGCCGACGCCGACCGTGGCACCAGCGACCCATGCTGCCGGCGCACCGACGACCCCGCCGACGATCCCGGCGGCGGCAACGGGCACGCTGGCCGCGACCGGAGCGGAGTCACCTGTCGGACCGGCGTTGCTCGCGACACTGCTCCTCCTGGCCGGCGCCGGGACGCTGGTGCTGCGTCGCCGGCGTCGCCTGCGACCCACCGAGTGACACCGACGCGGATCCGCGGCTTCTCGAGATGACCAGCCTGTCCCGGCGCCCCGCCCCAGCGGGGTGACGGACGGACTGGAGGCACGGTGACAGCTGGCACCGTGCCTCCAGGCCGTCAGCGTCTCGAGTCCAGGGCCACGGACGACGCGACCACGCCGCTCACCGGAGCGGCGGAAGCCGCGAAACGAGCCGACGCCCGGCTGCCCCTTCCTCGGGAGCCCTCCGGGTCGTATGGTTTACAGCGTTGTAAACGGGCCGCCGCAGGGACGGCCCGCAGGTCACGGCCGTTGCACGGCCCGATGGACGACGACGTCCACGAGGAGCACCCACTTGCGCCCCATCTCCTTCCGATCCCGAGGGCTGCGCCGTGCGCTGTCGTCGGGCATCGTCGCTGCGACCGCCCTCGGCATGCTCGGGATCGCCGCGATCCCGGCCGCCGCGGACCCGGCCGCTGACCGCACCGTCGTCTCGGGCCAGGCCCGGTTCGAGGTGCTCTCCCCCACCCTGATCCGCACCGAGTACGCGGGTGACTCGCAGTTCACCGACGGCAGCACCTTCAACGTCATCGGCCGCGACGACTTCGCACCCACGACGTTCACGAAGACCGAGCGGGACGGCTGGCTGACCCTCGACACGGGCGCGATGACCGTCCGGTACAAGGAGGGCTCGGGGGCCTTCACGCAGGACACCCTGCAGACCACCGTGATGACGGAGTCCGGGCAGCAGGTCACCGGCACGCCGTGGGTGTCGACGCCGACCCCCTCGTGCACGATCGGGTCGCTCTGCGAGGCCGAGGCGCTCGGACTCACCGGCCTGTCCCTCGCGACGGACCACGCTGGCTTCACCGGAGCCGGGTTCGCCGCCGGCTTCGAGTCCGTCGGCAACGCGATGACCTTCACGACCACGGCGGCACGTGCCGGCTCGTACGACCTCGCCCTGCGCTACGCGAACTCGCAGGGCGGCGACGGCCAGGTCGCCACCCGCACGCTCAGCGTGACCGTCGACGGCGGTGCCGCGAAGACGATCCGGCTCGCACCCGGCGCGAACTGGGACGACTGGAAGACCACCGCCGCCACGACCCTCGACCTGACGGCGGGCGAGCACCGCGTGCGCATCGAACGCACCGCGGACGACTCCGGCCGGGTGAACGTCGACAGCCTGGCCCTGGTCAGCACCGGCGACGCCTACCCGGCACCGTCCACCACGGTCACCGGCGAGGACTGCGCGTTCGGCACCGTGTGCCAGGCCGAGGACTCGGCACGCACCGCTCCGGCGACGACCGCCACGAACCACAACGGCTTCGCCGGGGACGGCTTCGTCGCCGGGTTCGAGCGTGCCGGGGCGCAGCTGACGACCCACGTCACCGGGGTGCCGGCCGCGGGCGACTACGCCCTGCAGGTCCGCTACGCCAACGGCTCCGCCGGGGCGCCGACACTCACCGCGGCCCCGACCGGTCAGCAGTCGACCACTGCACCGCTCCCGAAGACGAGCGGCTGGGACTACTGGAACACCGCCACCGTGCCGGTGCACCTGGCCGCCGGCACGAACGACGTCGTGATCGGGTGCCCGACCGTGGCGAACAACTGCAACGTGAACTTCGACACCGTCGCCGTGGTCGACACCGCGTCGCCGGTCCTCGCCGCACATGCACCGCTCGGCGGGTACCGACGCGACCTCGACACCGCCAACGGATCGGTGAAGACGAACCCGGGTCTGCTCTACCAGGACGGCTGGTCGCTCCTCGACGACAGCGCCTCGGCGCTGTACGACGAGGCGACCGACGCCGTCACCCCCGCCGGCGACCACGGCGGCGAGCGCTACCAGGACGGCTACGTCTTCGGGTACGGCTCGGACTACCGCCACGCGCTCGAGGAGCTCGCCGTCCTGACCGGTCCGACGAAGCTGCTCCCCCGCTGGGCGTACGGCGTCTGGTACTCCGAGTACTACGACCGCTCGCAGGCCGACTACCTGGCCATCGCGAAGCAGTTCGAGGACGAAGGCGTCCCCGTCGACGTCATGGCGATCGACACCGACTACAAGATCGGCAGCCCCACCAACCAGGGCGACAGCAAGTGGAACGGCTGGTCGGTCGACCCGTCCCGGATCCCGGACATGACCGGCCTGCTCGCCGACTGGCACGCCGAGGGCATCCACAACACCCTCAACATCCACCCGTCGATCTCGAGCCAGGACCCGCAGTTCGCGAAGGCCCAGGCCACCGCGAAGGGCAAACTCACCAAGGGCGACGGCGACCGGTACCTGTTCGACTGGTCCGACCCCGACCAGCTCAAGGCCTACTTCGACCTGCACACCTCGCTGCAGCCGAAGGGCGTCGACATGTGGTGGCTCGACTGGTGCTGCAGCGAGAACTCGAAGTACTCCGCGAACGGCGTCACCCCCGACGCGTTCATCAACCAGCAGTACGCGAAGTACACGGACCAGGCACTCGGCGGCCGGGGGCTCGCGTTCTCGCGGGCGTACGGCTCGCTGACGGCCGGTGGCTACGGCAACCCGCAGGCGGTCCCGACGGGCCCGTGGGCGGACAAGCGCACGACCGTGCACTTCACCGGCGACACCACGTCGTCGTGGGACATGCTGCTCGCCGAGGTCGGCTACACCCCCGGTGAGTCCGCCGCGACCGGTCTGGCCTCGGTCAGCCACGACATCGGTGGCCACAACGGTGCGCAGTACGGCATCGAGGGCGCCGAGGAGGGCACGACCCAGCTGCCCGAGGACCTCTACGCCCGCTGGGTGCAGCTCGGCACCTTCCAGCCGATCGACCGCCTGCACAGCAACCACAGCGACCGACTGCCGTGGCAGTACCCGGCCGCTGCCGAGGCCTCGGCGAAGCGGTTCCTGAACCTCCGCGAGGCCCTGGTCCCCCTGACCTACACGCTCGCCGCCCAGGCGACCGAGACGGGCACCCCGATCCTGCAGCCGCTCTACCTGCAGTACCCCGAGGCGCAGGAGTCCTACGCCCAGGCCGGCTCGGAGTACCTGTACGGCCCGGACGTGCTCGTCGCCCCGGTCACCACCGCGAACGACGACGCCGGCAAGGCGACCCGCTCCGTCTGGTTCCCGGCCGGCAGCTCGTGGACGGACTGGTTCACCGGCAAGACGTACGCCGGAGGCACCACCGCCGACGTGACGACCGACCTGAACAGCATGCCGGTGTTCGTGAAGAGCGGTGGCATCGTCCCCACCCGCTCGGAGCAGGTCAAGAACGACGCCGCACCGCTCGACGCCGTCACCCTGACGGTGGCGACCGGCGCGAACGGTTCGTTCGACCTGCACGAAGACGCCGGCGAGGACAGCGCCGCGGACGGCGCCGCGAAGTCGAGCGCGATGACCACGGCCGCCGCGTCCGCGAAGGCCACGGCGGGCAGCGCCTCCACCGCCGTCCGCTACACGCAGCAGGCGACCGGCGGCTCGCTCGCCATCGCCCCCGCCGACGGCTCCTTCGCCGGCCAGGTGCAGGACCGCTCGTGGACGGCGACGTTCACGAACGCGGAGCGCCCCCGCACCGTCACCATCGACGGCCGGGTGATCGCGGACACCGCCTGGACCTACGACGCCGCCACGCGCACCATCAGCGTGCCGGTCGACGAGCGGTCCGTGACGAAGCGCACGGTCGTCACCTTCAGCAGCAAGGCGGCGGCGACCCCGGTCCTGCGGGTCGAGTCGCCTCGGGTGCACGCGGGCGACACGCAGACCGTGACCGGCACCGGGTTCCCGGCGGACACCGACGTGGCGCTGGCGACCGCGCCACGCATCGGTGGTGCCACCGCGCACACCGACGCGAGTGGTGCGTTCTCGACCGACCTGCGGGTGCCGGGCACCGCGTCCGGTCGGGTGACCGTCACCGCATCGGTCGGCGGTGTGACCCTGGCTCGGACCGCCTTCACCGTGGTGGCTGCGGCTGCTCCGGCGCCGACCACCTCGCCGGGTGCGGGCACACCGGGCAGTGGCACTCCGACGCCGGGTGACAACGGATCCGGTGCGCCGGGCGCGGCAGCGCCGGGCAACGGCGGCGCGGACGCCGGCAGCGAGCCGGGCGGCGCACTGGCCTGGACGGGCGCGAATCTGCTCCCCCTCGGGCTGCTGGCGGCGGCGCTGCTCGCGGCCGGTGGACTCGTGTGGACGCTGCGCAGTCGGCGACGCCGCGCGCGTGCCTGAGCCCGCCTGAGCGGTCACCCGTCACGGGCGGATGACGGACGGACGGACGGGAGGCCCGGTGCCAGCTGGCACCGGGCCTCCCGTCCGTCCGTGGTCGCGCTGCAGATCCGCGATCATGCGTCCGCAGGACGGTTGCGACGGAGGTCACGCCCGCTCGACAGATCGTTCTACGTCTGACATGTTAACGGCTACCGTCAGCACACCTGCTGCTGCCTGAGGAGAAGACGTGACGAAGCAACAGATCACGGCAATCGCGGGCCTGCTCCTGCTGGCCATGCTGTTGACGGTCTTGATCGGGGTGTTCGACGCTCGCCGGCGTGTCATCGCCGCGGAGGGGAATGACCTCCGCACGGGCGAGAGCGCGTGGGTGACCGCGACGCTCGACGACTTCGAGCGTGCGCGGAGCGCGTTCGAACCGGGAACCAAGGTGTTCGTGGAACTCGAGGATGGCGTCCGCGCCGTTGCGATCCTGTCCGGCCGGTGGACAGACGTCCCGCTGCATGACGGACACGCACTGACCGGGCGCCCCGGCGAAGCCCTCGCCGGCGCTGACGTTGCCGTCCGCGGCAACGACATCGCGGTCGATAGCAAGCCGTACAACGTGGTGGGACGTCTCGGCGTCAGAGCCGACAGTCTGCTGTCCGACGATGTGGTCCTCGCTGATCCGTCGCGGTTTTCAGCGTCACCACAGCGGCTACTCCTGGACGGCCCGCACAGCGTCCGCCACTACAGCGCAGAGTTCCCCGGCAGGAGCATCGAGATCATCGACGACGGCACGAACCGCAGGACGAACGTCGACGCCGTGTCGCCGGTCTTGGTCGCGCTCGGCGCGCTCGTCATCATGCTCATCGCCGTGGTCGCAGGTCTTCAGGCCGGACGATGGGAACTCCGCGCCGCCGCCGTCCGCTTCACCACCGGGATCCGACCGCTGACCACCCTGCGCAGCGCCGCCATCCGAGTCGGCGTGATCAGCATCGCCGCTAGTACGACCGCCCTCGCGGGCGCGGCAGTCGTCAGGCAGACCACCATCCTCGACGTTGACATCACCCCTGCGGTCGTCGCGGTCGGAACCGTCGTGCTCGCCGTGTCCGTCGCTTCGTTCTTGCAGGGAACCCGGCGATGGAACTGCTGAACGACCTCCGGTCCAACTGGACGATCATCGTCGCCAAGATCGTCCTGCTCGTGCTGCTCGCACTCTGTTGGTACAACGTGGCGTCGTTCACTCAGTCCACATCGCAGGCCGTGGCCCAGGGCCTGTCCGCTGATGCCGACGTCGACCTCTACACGGTGGTCGACGATCTCGGCCCGGATGCTTTCGAAACGATCCGGCGGGACGAGCACGCGCTCGACGCAGTCGCCTCGTTCGCCGACCGCATCGACGACCAGCCCGGATTCGACTTCATCTCCTCGTACGACCAGCCCGTCACCGTCCAGGACTTCCGCGGCGACGACCGCTTCGACGTCGGTTACGGGACCGAGTACACGCTCAACGGGAAGTACCAGGACGAGTCCGGACGGAGCGTCCAGGACATCAAGTCCATCCAGCTCAACGAGACCGCGTACGAGTTCGCGGGGCTCTCCGTGCAGGATGGCAAGCCGATCGAGTGGGACGGCGTCGACTGGGGATCCGGCCGGATCCCGGTGCTGCTCGGCAACGAGTACCGCGGCGTGTACGAGCTCGGAGAGCGATTCACCGGAGCGGTCATCCTGCAGGAGCAGGAGCTCGAGGTCGTCGGTTTCCTCGAGCCGGACAGTGCCATGTACTTCCGCGGTGAGCCCAACCACTACCTCGACGACACCGTCATCGTGCCCTACCCGCCGACACTCGCCGGACTCGACCGAGCAGCGCTCGACCGGGTGGATCCCGAGCTGTTCGGACGCCTGGTGTTCCAGGTGCTCAACGCCGACCTCGCCGTCGATCACAGCCTCGATTTCGGAGGCGTCGTCGCGCGTCTCGACGCGATCGGGGACGACACCGGCTTCCGGTCGTATACATTGCTCGGAGTCCCGAGCTACCTCGTGCAGCTCTCCCTCGTCCGCCAGCTCGTCCAGGACAACGTGGCGCTCGTCACCGCGCTGCTCGTCGTCCTCACCGCGAGCGTGGGCATCATCACGGCGTTCCTCCACCGGCTCCTGCACAACCGTCGAGCGCCAGTGGCGCGGGTCCACCATCTCCTCGGGAGAAGCCCGGATGCCACGAACCGACTGTTCCGCGCAAGCCGCCTGACCGAGTACACCGCCGCGCTCGGGCTGTTCCTCACGTCCAGCGCGCTGCTCCCCAACGACAGTGCGATGGCACGACTCGGAGCCGGCACCGCCCTGCTCCTCTGGTGTGTGGCAGACGGCGCACTCGGTCGACGAGCCGTCCGCATCGAACTGACCACCCAACGCCGAAGAGGTACCCCACGATGATCGTGCTGCGCGACGTCTCCAAGACCATCACCGAGCCCGACGGATCGACCCGAGCACTGTTCGACCGACTCGACTTCGACCTTCGCGAAAACGATCGCTCAGTAGCCATCACCGGGCGCAGCGGATCCGGCAAGAGCACACTGCTCCGGATCCTCGCCGGCCTCGACACCGACTTCGGCGGGACCTACGAGCACGACGGGCACGTGCTCGAGCGCACCGCACGGAGGATGGCGGCGCACCGACTCCGACACATCGGCATCGTCACCCAGGACCACAGCCTGCTCGGCGACCGCAGCGTGCTCGACAACGTCCGGCTCGGAGTTCCTGCTCGCGCTGACTCCGCCGACCGAGCGCATGACGCCCTTGAGGCGGTCGGCATCAGTCACCTCGCTGGCAAGCGCCCACGACGACTGTCAGGAGGAGAAGCGCAGCGCGTCGCGATCGCTCGAGCCATCGCGAAGCGCCCTGCCGTCGTCCTCGCCGATGAGCCCACCGGCGCACTGGACGAGACGACCGAAGACGACGTGCTCGCCCTCTTCGACCGGCTGCAGCAAGCGGGAACCAAGTTCGTGATCGTCACCCACAGTGAGCGCGTTGCACAGCGATGTGGACGTCGACTGCAGCTACAACACGAGAAGCTCATCGCGCGCGGCACGTGACGGACTGGAGGCACGGTGCCAGCTGGCACCGGGCCTCCAGTCCGTCAGCTGTTGCGCTCCAGATCCCCGATCACGCGTGCGCAGAACGGTCGCGGCTGAAGAACTCGGCGAACATCTCCCGTTTCGCCGCGTGTGAATCGGGCTCGAGCTCGAGTCCCTCCATGTTGAGGTCGGTGCCGAACAGTCGCAGGATCCCAGGACCACTCGGCTCCGCGGTCTCGAGGGACACCGAGAACAGTGTCGGCAACACCTCGCCTGCAGCGATCCGCCGGGCCTCTGCAAACGCCGCACGGTACGTCGCGTCGGTGACGCGGATCACACTGACCGACCAACTCGTGGCGTCCCAGTCGCAACCGTCTCGCCCCTCGGAGCATGGAAGAAGTGCACGACGAACGTGTCGCGCTCGCCTTCGCTGCCGTAGTGCCGCTCGTCCACTTCTTCGATCTGCACGAACTCATCTTGTCAGCGTCAGCCGGGGCGTTCGAGGCCGCAGACCAGCCGAAGCATGCACCTTCGCCGGTACCATCTCGCCATGGCTGAAGCAGGTCTGCTCGCAGCGAGCATCGCAGTCCTGGCGGGTACGGTCGCGATCCTCGTGCATCGCGTGCGGACCCCGGCCTGGGTGCGTGACGTGCAGCTCACCTTGAACGCCACCCCCGTGACCAGCCTGCTGCTGCTCCTGGTCGGTGCGCTCCTGGTCGCCCTCGTCCTCGCCTTCGGGATCTTCTGGCTCGCCACCGGGCACAGCGTCGTCGGGTGGGCCATGGTCTGTCTCGCTGCGACCAGCATCGCTCACCTCGGGGTGACCGTGTGGATCCGGCGACAGCCGCTCTCGTGATCAGGTGCGGAGTCAGGCCGTGGTCACTGTGGATGTTTTGCGGGAGACCCCATGCCGTTCGCGATCTGCGAGGCTCGGGTCATGTCGTGGCCACAGGCTGATCCCCTGGATTCGGATCGTCTCGCCCTGGAACCGCTTGCCGTTGACCACGCAGCCGAGATGCTGACCGCCCTGGCTCCACCAGAGCTCTACCGGTTCACTTGCGGCGAGCCACCAACCCTGGACGAACTGGGCGCACGGTACCGCCGCCAATCCCAGGGCCGGTCCGAGGACGGCAGCGCGGGTTGGCTGAACTGGATCGTCCGTCCTGCCTGCGGCGGACCGGCGATCGGATTCGTGCAGGCCACCCTCGAGCGCAAGGAGGACGGCCTCGTGGCGGACCTCGCCTGGCTGGTGACGCCAGAGGAACAGGGTCGAGGGATCGCCGTCGAGGCAGCAGCAACCGTCGTGACGTGGTTGCGTTCGATCGACGTCCGACACATCAGGGCTTTCATCCATCCCGATCACACCGCCTCGATGCACGTGGCGCGACGGACCGGGCTTGCACCCACGAGCGCTCTGGTCGACGGCGAGCTCCTTTGGGAAGCCTTCTTGCCTACGGCCGCTGAGCACTGATGCTGTCCGGTAGCCGATCGGTCACCAAACCTGAGTCTTGGGAGGATGACGGGGTGCGCACTTCTCCGTGGCCCGCTCAGAGCGGGGCTCTCCTCCTCCGTGATCCTCGACCCGAGGATGCAGACCAGCTCGTCGCGCTGCGGAACAACCCCGTCGTCAACCGGTTCATGCTCCGCACCCACGTCGATCCGGACGCTTACGCCCAAGAGTGGGCCAGCATCCCCGACATCGACACCGACTTCTCCTGCATCGCGGAACTGGACGGCCAGCTCGCTGGCCTGGGCTTCCTCGACGTCGTCGACGGCCTGGGACAACCCGGTATGCCGCTGGCGACGGAAGGGGTCATCGGCTACATGCTGCAACCCGACCTCGCCGGACAGGGACTGGGAACTGACCTGGCACGCGGCCTCCTGACCGCGGCGTTCGACGTGCTCCGACTCAGACGCGTCACCGCCAGCTGTAACGCCGACAACATCGCCTCTGCCCGCGTACTCGAAAAGAACGGCATGCGACGCGAGCAGCACGGCGTCGAGGACTCCTGGCACGCCATCCTCGGGTGGGTCGACGGTTACCAATACGCCATGCTCGATCGTGAGTGGGCCGCCGCTCGGACCGTCCGGTAGCCGATCAGCTACCGAACCCCGCTCCTCATTGAGCCATCTCTCACGGCTGCTGTGCTTCTCGAGCCTCGATCACGAGGTCGGCAATCTCCGCCGCAATCTCGTCAATGGGAGTGTCACTGGTTGATCGAGCAAATTTGTCAGCGAGGGACGGGCTGTGCGCCGAGATAGCGGCATGGTCGACGTTGTGCCAGACAGGCAACAGGTTCTGCTGCCCGCCAACGGTGAGGGTGACGATGCCGTCGAGCTCGTACTGCGGCCAGCCCTTTGAGAAGTAAGCGTCGCTGAACACGACCGCCGCGAAGCGACTGCTGCGTAGCCCGCGGTCGATACGACGTCGAAGGCTGTCGCCGATGCGCAACTCCGCCTTGTCAAGCCACACCGAGACCCCCCGGTCTTGAAGAGCCTGCGCGAGAGGGAGCGCGACATCGGCCTTATCTTCGCTGGCATGCGAAAGGAAGACGTCCCAGGTGCGCCCGTCGAAGTCCGCATCCGATTCAGGCGGAAGCGGACGACGGACGGAGACCTGCCCCGAGACGCCTCGTTCCGGTGCCGATCGGTACTCGGGCAGATTCCCGCGAGGAGGCGGCTCTACCGCGACTGTCGCGTTGATGCGACCTTTCGCACCGCCAAGGTCGATAGCGAGATACCAGTGCCCGTTGGACGGCACCGTGAGTCTTGCAGGGCTCCTTTTGATGAGTCCTCCGGCGTATCGGAAGCGTCCACCTCGGCTCGCCGCATAGGTGCGGTAGTTCGACGAGTCCATCAGCAGGACGTTCGCCTGCTGGCGCAGGGTGACGACGACCGTCGCCCCCTTCTTCAACTGCCCGAGATCCTTCTTGAGATGTTCCACACCTTGACCCTATGAGCGACCTCCGACGCGTCAGCGAGGATCGCTGGCGGCCGGATGGGAGTGGCCCAGTGAACGATCCCTTCAGCGGACCGGCAGGTCTTCAACCTCCAGAGAGGCGCCGCGTGCTGAGTCGCTAGGAGTGATCTCCGCGCGTCAATGCCCGTGCGCCGGCCGCGATGAACAGCAACCCGGGGACTATCAGGACTACCGCGAAGATGATCTTCCCCGCAGCATCCGCGGGGCTGAAGATCATCTCTGCGATTCCGAACAGGACGAAGAACAGCCCGAAGGCGATGGCGGTCTTCGGCTTCTTGGCTTCAAGCACTGGCGCAGATCCTTGCTCTGGGGTGGGTGAACTTCGCCCCCTGAGTCAACCAGTCCGACCCCCAAACGGCGGCTGCCGCCTGTCGAGACGGCACGGCGGTGAGCCAGGTGATCAGCTGGCAGCGGCCGACCCGTAAGCCGGTCGTTCAACGGACGTGCTTGCTCGAAGCCGCCAGGCGGGGACCCTCGATGGTTCTGGTCCCGGGTGGGGCTCCGCTCTCGGACGCCTACGTCTGAGCGCGGAGCTGAGGATTTAGCGGTTGGGGTGCGCTTGTCGGTTGACGCAGCGGTAGACGGTTGCGCGTCCGATGCCGAACAGCTCGGCTAGTTCGGCGACCGAATGCGTGCCAGCTTCGTGGACCTCGAGGAGGTGGCGTTGTTGCGCGGGGCTGAGTTTGGGTTGCCGGCCGCGGAGGTGGCCTTTCGCTTTCGCGATCTGCATTCCTTCGCGCGTTCGGGCGCGGATGAGGTCGGACTCGAACTCGGCCACCATCGCGAGGACGTTGAACAGCAGTCGGCCGATGGGGTCGTTCGGGTCGTGGACGGAGCCGCCGATGTTGAGCTTGACGTTTTTGGCGGTGAGTTCGTCGACGATGTCCTTCGCATCACGGAGGCTTCGTGCGAGCCGGTCGAGCTTGGCGATGACGAGTGTGTCCCCGTCACGACAGGAGGCAAGCGCTTCGCGCAGCCCTGGTCGTGATCTGTTCGTGCCAGTTAGGCCATGATCGGTGTGGATGTTGGGCGGGAGGACTCCAAGCCGTTCCAGCGCGACGCGCTGGGCGGTGAGGTCCTGTTCGTAGGTTGAGACGCGAGCGTACCCGATGAGTAGAGCGTTCATAGCGCGAGGATCCGCCGACTTCCCGAGTCCGCCTCGTCTCGCAACGCGATCGGCCAATGAGACGTTAGCCGGCCACCCGATGCACGCCGCCGGCAGCCTGACCGGACAGCTCAATCCGGCTGTGCTGCAAAATGGACGACGGTCGCAGCGAGGGCAAAGAGGGCGACGATGGTGAGGATCGCCCCTGCTCCAGACATCCACGCGCGACGATGGGCACGCCGACGGCGTTCAGCAACCGACGCCCAAACCACTGTGCTGACGACGGCCGCGATTGGGAAGCCAATGTAGGCGACCGATCCGGCGGTGTAGTTGCACCCCCCGGCACTGCACGCGTCGAAGGCGAACATCGAGAGCACGACGCCGAACCAACCGACAACGAGCATCGGCAGGCTCAGACCGAATAACGTCAGCGTGACTGCTAGATCCTGCCAGCCTGCTGAAGCCTGGATCGAGTGCCTGCGGCGGTCAGGAGCCCCGAGCGGGAAGAGCTCCTCATCGATGTCGTCCTGCCTCATGGCCTCAAGTGTGCCGTGGAGCACCGCTACGCTGCCTGCTGCTTTCGATCACAGGGCCAGGCAGTCCCGAGTTGGTCGAGCTGGCGCGGGCGTTGTGTGTCGAGTACCCCAGTGTCTCGCTGGATATCTTGCAGACCTACAGACGCCAACCCACTGGCCCGTCTTCGCCGGCGCTCGCATCAAGGCGTCTCGATAGCCAATCGACAAGTGAGACGAACGACGTTGGGTCGGCGACCGCACCTGTGAGCAGCTTCGTTCTGTGTCGGCGTTCTCGCGGCGCTCGGTGTCGGGGTGGATCGAGCGGATCGTGAGCTAGTACCCCTGTTTGGGGGATGCCAGAAGCTCACAGCCGATGGCTAGGTTTCGACTAACCCTCATCTGAGCCGACGTCATCGTCGACGGGCGGTGTGGGCGTTTGACGCCTTTCGAGCGGCTGCCTTCTGGCACCCGAGCTCTATCACCGCATCATCGCGTTAGCCAGTTCTAGGGGAACTTCGTGCTTCGTACTCCACGCCGTCAGGCGTCAGGAACGTCCTTTGCCATCAAGACCGCACTGGTCGGTGTCGTCACCGTCGCGCTCGTGGGAGGTGTCGCGCAGGCAGCCCATGCCGCGATTCCGACCGGTCCGACCACGACCGGGCTGACCGGGTCCCGGCCGTCCGCGACCTCACTCCCGTTCGCGGTTTCCGATCAGGTCGGCGTCGCCGTCGACGTTGCAACCGGAAACCTCGAGGTCACCACAGCTGGTCTCGCCCTGCCCGGAGTGTCCGGCACGAACGCGATCACGCAGACGTACAACTCGTTGGGGTGGCAGACCGCGAACGCGAACACGGCGCAGGCTGTCCGCTGGTCGACCGGGATCGCTGGTGCCGGGTCGTTCTCCGCCGGCGTATCAGGGGCGGTCGTGTACACGGACGCTGACGGTGCGACGTGGAACTTCCCGTCGGCGACGTCGACGACGTTCACCGCGCCGGCCGGGTTCCTCCGCAAGCTGGTCGCGTCTGCCACGACGAACCCGACGTACACGATGACCGATTCCGCGACGGGGCAGGTCATCACGTCCAACGTGAACGGTGTTCCCGTCTCGGTCGCGGATCGGAACGGGAACACGGTCGCGATCGCGAACACTGCGAGTGTGCCGACCTCGATCGTCAGCACAGCCGGTACCACGGCGGCGAAGACCGCGATCGGTGCCTACGACGCGACGACCCGCACGTACACGGTGACGCAGGGCAGTGGATCGTCTGCCCGGTCGGTGAAGTGGGTGAAGGACACCAACGGCAACCTCACGTCCTACGTTGATGGTGCGGGGAAGGCCACCACGTTCTCGTACTCCGGGAACGATCTGACGGGGATCACCAGTCCGACGGGTGCGACGACGACGATCAGCTACTCGGGAACCACGCACAAGGTGTCCCAGGTCGTGCAGTCCAACACGACTGCGGGCGCTGGCGGTGCGTCGACGACGCGGCTGAGCTACGCGTCGGCGACGTCGACCCTGGTCGCGAGCCCGAACACGGACACCGCGACCGCGGTGGCGTCGGTGCCGCACACCACCTACAGCATCAACTCGTCGCAGAAGCTTGTGAACAGCGTCACTGACGCTGCCGGCCGGGTGCGATCCAAGACGTACAACGGTGCGAACCTGCAGCCGACGACGTCTACGATCGGGTCCGGTTCGTCGGCGTCTACGACGACCGCGACGTATGGGGCGAACAGCAGCCAGTCGCTGACGAAGGTCGCCTCGAGCGGGGGCGCGTCGCAGTCGCTGAGCTACAACGCGTCTCCCGCGGCGACGGCGTATTCACCGGCGTCCACTACCGACGATGCCGGCAACACGTCGAACCTCACGTACGACGGGGTTGGGAACCAGCTGACCAGCAGCACCGGCACGGGTGCCACCGCTGCGACGTCGACGTTGACCTACACGGCCGGGCAGGTCGTGACCGCGACCGCGCCGGGCAACGGCACGAACAAGACCTCGTACAGCTACACGAACAAGCAGCTCACCGGGATCACCCCCGTCACCGGGACGAGCCTCGGCGCTCGTGCGTACACGTACGACGCCCTTGGTCGCATCGCGTCCGCCACGGACGGTGTTGTCGTCGCTGGTGCCCCTCGGACGACGTCGTACACGTATGACGGTGACGACCGGGTCCTGACGACCTCGTTCTCGGACGGCACGCCGACGGTCACGAACACGTACGACAACGCCGGACGCCTGCTCACCCAGGCATCGGGTTCGGGGACGGTGACGAACACGTACGACCAGCTCGGGAATCTCCTCACCACGGGTAACTCCGCGAGCCCGTCCGGGATCAGCACCATCACCTACGCGTACGACAAGGCCGGGAACCAGACCTCGTACACGGACCAGGACGGCGTCATCACGTCGACGTACGACGACTCTGGCGTGCTGACCTCGACCACGACGCCGGCGCCGAACAAGCCGACCGAGACGATCAACTTCGTCACCGACCCCAACGGCCGCCGCACGGACACGTACGTCGACTCGAACGCCGATAACAGCAGCTGGGCCAGCCACACCCACACCGACTACGACACCAACGGCCGGGTCCAGGAGATCCAGGGCTGGATTGGGTCCGGGCAGCGGCTCTACGACCTGGTCTACTGCTACGACGCCGGCAGCACCTCGCCGAACTGCGGCACTACGACCACGAATGACCGGTCAAAGATCCAGTGGGTGACCGACTTCGAGTCCGGGCAGAGCACCGCGTACACGTACGACACCCGTGGCCGGGTCACGAAGACCGTCACCACCGGCAGCGGGAAAGCGACCCCGGGAACGTGGGAGTTCGGCTACGACATCCGCGGCAACCGCACAAGCACGAAGTTCACCAAGAGCGACGGCACCGTCACCACGAACCAGACGTTGACCTACAACGCGGCGAACCAGATCACCACCGCCGGATTCAGCTACGACGGCGCCGGCAACCTCACCGCCTTGCCCGACTACGCGTTCACCTATAACGGTGCCGAGCAGATGACCAAGGCTGTGTACAACGGGTCGTCGACGACGAACTACACGTACGCCGGCGCCGACCAGAAGTCGGTCCTGTCCATCGCCACACCGGGCGGCGACAACCGCACCTTCCAGTACGGCCGTGCTGACCAGAACGGCAACCCGACGCTGACCAGCTCCACCACCAACGGTGACCGGTCGAACATCGTCAACGACGCCAAGACTGGGCAGCCCATCGCCCTGTCCACCCCGTCGAACGTCCTCGGGCAGTACCAGTACGACGGCTCCGGGAACATTTGGGGCACCCTCGTCGACGATGCTGCCGCGTTCGATGTGGACTACGACCCGTACGGCACCAGCACCGTCGCGTACGACGGTGGGGGCGACGGACTCGCAGCTAACCCGTTCGGGTTCAAGGCTGGCATCGAGGACACCCACACCGGGCTCGTGAAGTTCGGACAGCGCTGGTACGACCCGTACTGGGGCTCCTGGACCCAGCAAGACACCCTCGACAGCCCCCTCGACCCCTCCAACGGCAACCGCTACGCCTACGCCGCCGCCGACCCCATCAACGGGATCGATCCAAGCGGAGCCGCATCGAGTCGAGTGTTGAAGCGTCTTGAATGCGGGTCTGGGATTGTTGGGCTGGCGCTCGGTGGCGTCGGAGCTGTAGTCGGTGCGGCCGGCGTTCTCGACAGTTGCTACGAGGTGTACACGGATACCGTCGCTTGCGATGCTCAGATCGCGAGGGATCGCGAGACCGGCGCTCGGTGGAAGGCCGGCTACGTGCCGCCTTGTCAGACCTTCTGACGAGGAGCCTCCTAGGAAAGACGTCTCGCCCGTCGGGTGAGGCGTCTTTCCGCGCCGCTCTCAACCCGCATCACCTGGTGGGGGTCCATTGGATCGGAGTAGCGTCACCGATATGACTAACGATCAGAAGAGGGGGCGTTACAGCCTTGTGACCGGGAGTGTCCTTCTCCTGGTCGGTCTTGCACTCCTCGTGAGTCAAGCGAATGTGGTCGCCGGAGTCATTTTCGTTTTCGTCGGCGCTGTCATGCTCATCGTAGGAACGCTCGTGCCTTGGGCGCGTGGCGGGCGTTCTCGGCCTCCTCGTTGAGGTTCGCCGTCTAACCGTGTGCACGCCGACACAGCTGCTGAGTGGCTTCGGCTGACAAGAATTGGCGCTATGGATCGTGGGCTGATTGACGATTCGCATCACGTCGAGGATGGCGATGGCGCCCCGACAAGACGTCTCACATCGCTGCGGTTGCGAGACGTCTCGTCGGCGGCGAGATCGTGCGAGCGAGTTCCGCGAGAGTCTGTGGGACGATGAGTCTCGCAACTATGTGTCGCAAGTGTGGGCCATGATCGCTGTCATGAAGGTTGGTTGTGCGACAGTTGCTGCATGGTGGTGAAGCTGATCGGGTACGCGCGCGTGTCGACCCGGCAGCAGGACATTGATCGGCAACAACAGGATCTGCTTGCCGCGGGAGTGCGCAGGGATGACCTGTACGTCGACCATGGTGTATCCGGGGCTCGTGCGTCGCGCCCCGCGTTCGACCGGGCGCTCGACGCGCTGCACGACGGTGACACATTGGTCGTCACCACACTCGATCGGCTCGGCAGGTCAACGATCGACATGCTCAGCTTCGCCGCGCAGCTCCGTGACCGGAACGCGGGGCTTCGCGTGCTGAACCTCGGTGGCGGCGACGTCGACACGGCAACGCCGATGGGGTCCATGGTGTTCTCCGTCATGGCGGCCCTCGCGCAGATGGAGCTCGAGATCAAGCGCGAACGGGTCCGCGACTCCGTTACCAAACGCCGCAACGCCGGCCAGGACCTCGGAGGCCGACGCGCAGTGTTCACTGACAGTCAGGTCCGCGCCGCTATCCGGCTCCTCGACGCCGGCGAGTCGGCGTCCCAAGTCGCCCGCGACCTCGGCATGTCCCGAGCGACCCTGTACCGGCGCATCCGCCTCCTGCAGCCAAGTGATGCCGGATGAGCAAGCGGACGGCACTCAAGGATCGGCCGGATGTTTCGCGGCACCTGCACGAACACATCATCGTCACCCGGAACGAGCTGGACGCGTTCGTCAGCGACGATGACGCTGTGCAGCTGCTGGTCCTCGCCGAATTGCGGTCGCAAGCTGCGGACCAGGAGGCAACGCTGGTCCTCGCTCTCGAAGCGGCCGCCGTCACAATCCTCGCCATCATGCTCTCCCGGGTCCCGACCTCCGGGAGTGCAACAGCAAACCTTGGGTCTGGGTGGGTTGGAACTGCTGCATTCGCGATCGTGTGTGTCGTGCTGGCCGCGGTGGCCGTAGCGCTGGCATTGCCGTCAGTGAAGCGTGCGGTGATCGGCAACCGGAACCGCGCTCGCGCCGTGGTCTGGCTTGGTGCCTATGAACAGGCGCTTGCAGAGCGCCCGTCGGCAGCCTCGACGGCAACCTCACGACGACAGTGGTTCGCGCGACGTCCCCGACGATGAGTCCCGAACAAGCTAGGGCGACACCAGACGAAGCGAACGAGCCGATGCCGATTGGTGATGATGCCCTACTCCTCGCAATCGCTGCGCGGCCTGCTCATAGGCTTGCGCCGTGCAGATCACAGACTTCTCAGGGGACCTGACCGGCTTTGGGCTGACGCTCGTCCTCGTTGGTGGGGCCCTCACTCTCCTCAACGTCATCACGTGCATCGTGCTCATCTGGGCAGGGACGCTGTACATCGACAAGGCGCGCGGAGCTGCGCCCGGTAGCACTCGCCATGAGCGCGAGCGTCCACCAGGGCGGCGAGCCGCACAGTCATGATTTCGGGAGTGACCTGGGTCGCAATCGCGGCTCTTGGGCTGTCGGTTGTGTCCCTCGCTTGGCAGATTGGCGCCGCCATCTGGCGGCGAGGCCGGATCAAGGTCGGCCTCGTTCGTGCTACCCAGTTCGACTTTGACGAGGAGACACTCGTGAAACGGGGTGACGCCACCGTCGAGTTCACCTTGACGATCTCCAATTCAGGAGCGAGTGCGGTGACGGTCTACGACGCCGGCCTCCTCGAACCCGAGCAGGGAGTCTCGACTTCGTTGAAGCTGATGCAGATGACGAACCGAGAGCAAGCGGAGAGGGGTGGTCGGGAGCAGCGCGCGCAGTACGTGGGCCCGGACCTGCCTGTGGAGGTGCCGGCCCGAGGCGTTGTGGAATGGCAGTTGATTGATTCGTTCACCGCGAAGTCACCAGCTGATCGGCACTACCGCGGTTACGCCGAACAGTATCGAGCAGGTCGCTCTCACAAGACCACGTACTCGATGCATACGATGCCCCGCGGCATGCAGTACGACCCGGACTAGTTGGGCGCAGGGACGCTTTCACTCGGCGAGGTTAGACCGGCCGAGAATCAGCTCGCGGGACTGGTCATGACTTCGAGCGCGCTGAGCGAGCTCGACGTGGCCGTTCCGCCACCCGGGCCTGGATGGACGACCCTCCTCGAGCGGCAACGCGGCGCGCATGCGGGACGCCATCACGACATCTAGCGCTGCGAAAAGGACGACACCGAGCAAAGCTGCTCACAACTGGACGATCCGCGAGAAGACTCGTGTCGCACATAGGTGGTCCGCTCATCGTCGCAATGAGGGAGCGCTATGCGGACGACCCAACGACACCCGCCGGAATGACAGAAGCCCACCGAGATCCTCGGTGGGCTTCTGTCGTCGTGTCAGACACGTTTCGGTCGGGCTGACAGGATTTGAACCTGCGACCCCTTGACCCCCAGTCAAGTGCGCTACCAAGCTGCGCCACAGCCCGCGAGTTCCGGAGAACTCAGGATCCCGGAGGATCCTCGCCCGCGTCCGACCGGAGCGCGAGCGACCGGTCCAGCATAGCGGACGTCAGACCCCCTCCGTGCCACGGCGAGTCGGAGCAACGCGACCCGAACGACACACTCAGCCCGGCCGCACCACCTCGCGCCGCGCCGCCAACCACGGCAACCCGAGCCCGACGAGCAACCCGCCGGACCCGTCCGCAGCCAGGTCGCCGATCGTGTCGTCGTACCCGACGAAGATCTTCGAGTCGACGAAGTTGTGCCCGAGCCACTCCCCCATCTCCCACACGGCTCCGACCGCGAGTCCCGCACACAGCGCGAGCACCGCGACGACCACCCGGCGCTCGGCGTGCGGGGCCGGCACAGCGCGCAGGTCGGCACCGATGACGTAGAGCACCGCCGCGAGCAGCCCCGTCAGCACGACGTGCATGAACTTGTCCCACAGGAAGACCGTCGTGTACCACTCGAGCACGCTCGACCACCCGGCGAGGAGCACGAGCACGCACACCGCCACGTCGAAGGCCGGCCGCAGCCCGAGCATCCGCGGCACCACGACACCGAGCAGCGCCAGCGCCATGACCGGGAACGCCGTCCCGCCCCACCCGACAGTCGCCACGACGACGCTCACGAGCGTCAGCGCCCGCACCACGTCGGCCACCAGGAACCGCGGCCGCAGGAACGTCGGTCCGAGCGTGGCGATCACGACGCCCACCGCACGACCGCGTGCACGGCGGCGTGGTCGGACGGCCAGACGCCGCCCGGCCGCCGCACGTCGACCGCGACGCGGTCCACCTCTGCCTCGGAGGTCACGAGCACCCCGTCGATCCGCCGGCCACCAACACGCGGACTCCCGTAGTGCGGGTACGACCCGTAGGGCTCACCCACCTGCCTGGAGGCCCGCCCCCAGCTGTCCTCGACCCCCGCCTCCGCCAGGGCTCGCCATGGTGCGGAACCGGCGGGGCTGTTCCAGTCGGCCATGACCACGGCGGGCAGGCCGCGCTGCCGGACGATCCGGCCGAGCAGTTCGGCGGACCGGAGTCGGGCCCACGACGAGGCGACGTCGAGGTGGGTGGCGATCGCCAGGAACCGGACGCCGGTCTCGCGGTCGTCGACGACGGCTCCGACGGCGTGCCGGGGGAAGGACGTCGCCCACGACCGCGAGCCGGGGCGGTGGGGTGTGCGGGAGAGCGCCCAGGTGCGGCGCTCGACGACGTCGAGGCGGGAGCGGTCGAGGAACAGGCCGACCTGTTCACCACCGCCGCGCGCTCCCCGTCCGGCCAGGACGGGCTCCCAACCCGACCCCAGGCCGGCGGTGAGTTCGTCTGCCTGCGCGGGCAGGGCCTCCTGGACGGCGAGGACGGTGGGCGCTTCGGACGTGACGAGCGCGAGCACGGCGTCGCGGCGACGCTCCCAGGCGTCGGGGTGGGTCCGCTGTCGCGGCACGCGGCGACGCACGTTGAGCGTCATGCAGTGCACCTCGGGCGACCGGACCGGTCCGATGAGCGGGCGGTCGTCGGGGTGGTGGGGCATGCCTCCCTTCTACGAGACGACACCCGTCGGATTCCCAGGGACCTCTCCGCCTGGCTCGTATGGTGGCTCGATGCGTTCTCGTTGCACCCCTCGTCTCCTGATCGCGATCGCGGTCTCCGGGCTGCTGCTCGGAGCCGCCGGGTGCACGTCGAGCGGACCGGACACGAGCCGCCCGACCCTGGTGAAGGCCTCGGCCGACACCGTCACGGTGGCCGACGCTGCGGACGCCGCAGCCCGCTCGGTCCGCGTCAGCAAGGCCCTGTTCGCGAGTGCTCCCGGAGCGGTCGTCGCCCGGGCCGGCGACACCGACGGGATCCGCGACGCGGCGAAGGCTGCGGCGAGCGCCCACGTCCCGGTGCTGCTGACGGCCAAGGACACGAGCGCTGCCGTCGCCCGCGAGCTCGACCGGCTCGGTGCCGACTGGTACCAGGCCGAGGGCGACGTGTCGGTCGACACGGACGTCGAACAGCGGCAGGCGCCGGACGGCGGTGACGCGCCGGAGTCGACCCGGGCCTCCCGGCAGGCGACCGTGGTGGTGGCGGACGCGAGTGCGGACGCTGCTGCCGTGGCGACCGCGAAGGCCGCTGGCGCGCGCGTCGTGACCATGCCGGAGGGCGTGACGGACCCGGCTGCCGCACCCGACGTGGTGACGGCGCTGCACGAGCGGACGAAGCACCCGACCGTCCTGGTCGGCGCGGCGTTCGACGCCCTGCCGGACCCGGAGTGGACGGTCCGGGCGGCCGAGGGCGGGTTCCAGCTGCGGAACGGCGGCCAGCGGCCCTTCGACGGGCACCGGTACGTCGCGTTGTACGGGGCTCCCGGGGCGCCGGCGCTGGGCGTGCTCGGCGAGCAGGGGCCGAAGGAGACCGTGCAGCGTGCCGAGCAGGTCGCGAAGCCGTACCGGGCCGAGTCCGACGAGCTCGTGACGCCCGCGATGGAGGTCATCGCGACCGTCGCCGCGGGGGACGCCGGAGCCGACGGCGACTACTCGACGGAGCTGCCGGTGTCCGCGCTCGAGCCCTACGTCGACGCCGCGCACGAGGCGGACATGCCGGTCATCATCGATCTGCAGCCTGGGCGGTCGGACTTCCTGTCGCAGGCCAAGAAGTACGAGTCGCTGCTCAAGAAGCCCGGCGTCTGGCTGGCGCTCGACCCGGAGTGGCGGCTGACGAAGGACCAGGTGCCGCTCAAGCAGATCGGGAGTGTCTCGGCGTCCGAGGTGAACGAGGTGTCCTCGTGGCTGGCTGCGCTCGTGCGCGACGAGGGGCTGCCGCCGAAGGCCCTGGTGCTGCACCAGTTCCGGCTGTCGATGATCCAGGACCGCTCCGCACTGCAGACCCACCCGGAGCTCGACATGCTCGTGCACGTCGACGGGCAGGGGTCGCAGCCGGACAAGCAGGCGACGTGGAAGGCACTGCACCAGGGCGCGCCGGAGGGGCTGCACTGGGGCTGGAAGAACTTCTACGACGAGGACACGCCCATGCTGACGCCCGCGCAGACGATGCGGGACGTGCAGCCGACGCCGTCGTTGGTCACCTACCAGTAGGGCCCGGTTGGTCCGGTTGTCCACAGCCTGGAGGCGCGGGTCGGGTTTCGTCGGTTGCTCCTGACAGCATGGGGGCATGTCTGGTCTTGGTGTCGGGTCCACCGCGTCGTCTTCCGTGTCCCCCTCTGCGGACATCGCCGCCGAGGCGCAGCAGGCGCTCGCTGCGCTCACGGGGCGCCCCGACGCGGTGTTCCACCCCGGCCAGCTCGAGGCCATCTCGGCGCTGGTCGAGCACCGGCAGCGCGCCCTGGTCGTGCAGCGCACCGGGTGGGGCAAGTCCGCGGTGTACTTCCTCGCGACGCTGCTGCTGCGCCGACGCGGGGGCGGCCCGACGGTGCTGGTGTCGCCGCTGCTCGCCCTGATGCGCGACCAGGTCGCCGCCGCCGCGCGGGCCGGTGTCCGTGCAGTGTCGATCAACTCCGCGAACGCCCACGAGTGGGGCGAGACCCAGGCGGCACTCGCCCGTGACGAGGTCGACGTGCTCCTCGTCTCCCCCGAGCGCCTGAACAACCCGAAGTTCCGCGACGAGCAGATGCCGACCCTGATCGCCCGGATGGGCATGCTGGTGGTCGACGAAGCGCACTGCATCTCGGACTGGGGCCACGACTTCCGGCCGGACTACCGCCGACTGGCCGAGCTCATCCGGTCGCTCCCCCACGGCGTCCCCGTCCTGGCCACCACCGCGACGGCGAACGAGCGCGTGGTCGAGGACGTCGCCGAGCAGCTCACCGCCGGCCCGGCCGACCCGGTGTTCACGATCCGCGGGTCCCTGGCTCGCAAGTCCCTGCGCCTCGGCGTGCTGACACTGCCCGATGCCCGGCAGCGGCTCGGCTGGCTCCTCGCGCACCTCGGCGACCTGCCCGGCAGCGGCATCATCTACACGCTGACCGTCTCGGCAGCCGAGGACATCGCCCGGCTGCTGCGCGACAACGGGTACGCCGTCCGTGCCTACACGGGGCGCACCGACACCGACGAGCGCGAACAGCTCGAGCAGCAGCTCAAGGGCAACGAGCTGAAGGCCCTGGTCGCCACGAGCGCGCTCGGCATGGGGTTCGACAAGCCCGACCTCGGCTTCGTCGTGCACGTCGGGGCTCCCTCGTCGCCCGTCGCCTACTACCAGCAGATCGGTCGTGCGGGTCGTGCGACCGACAACGCCGACGTCCTGCTCCTGCCCGGGCGTGAGGACCGTGAGATCTGGCAGTACTTCGCCAGCGCCTCGATGCCGACCGAGGCCCGTGCCGCTGCCGTGCTCGGCGCCCTGTCCACCGACACCGCGATGTCGACCGTGGCGCTCGAGGGCCTGGTCGACATCAAGCGTTCCACCCTCGAACTCCTGCTCAAGGTGCTCGACGTCGACGGCGCCGTCGGACGTGTCACCGGGGGCTGGGTGTCGACCGGGCAGCCGTGGGAGTACGACGCGCCCCGGTACGAGCGGGTCGCAGCGGCCCGCGCTGCCGAGGCCGCGTCGATGCTCGACTACGAGTCCACCTCTGCCTGCCGCATGCAGCTGCTGCAGCAGGACCTCGACGACCCCTCGGCCGAGCCCTGCGGCCGGTGCGACAACTGCGCCGGCGCCTGGTTCCCCATCGCCGTGTCCGACACCGACTCGTCCGGGGCGGCGGCCGCGCTCGACAAGGTCGGCGTCGAGATCGCTCCGCGTGCCCAGTGGCCCTCGGGGATGTCGTCGCTCGGGGTCTCGGTGCGGGGCAAGATCGGCCCGGACGAGCTCGTGCAGCCCGGCCGTGCGGTGGCGCGACTGACCGACCTCGGCTGGGGCGGTCCCCTGCGTGCGCTGTTCTCGACGTCCACCCCCGATGCCCCGATCTCGCGGGAGCTCGTCGACGGCTGTGTCCGGGCGCTCAAGGACTGGCCGTGGGAGACCCGGCCGACCGGCGTCGTGGCGATGTCCTCGCGGTCACGGCCCGAGCTCGTGGGGTCCCTCGCCCAGGCGCTGTCCACCATCGGGCGGCTGCAGTTCCTCGGCACGCTCGGCCGTGCCGGCGGGACCCCTCGTGGCGACGGTGCGACGAACAGCGCCTACCGACTGTCCGGCGTGTGGGACACCTTCGTGGTCGATCCGTCGCTCGCCGCCGCCCTGCAGGCACACGAGGGCCCGGTGCTGCTCGTGGACGACCTGGTCGACAGCCGGTGGACGATGACCGTCGCCGGCCGGGAGCTCCGGCGCGCCGGGGCCTCCGCCGTGCTCCCGTTCGCCCTGGCCACGGTCGCGTAGCCCGCTCGCGCCGCCCCCACATCTGTTTTGCGACACTCCACGCGTCGATCGACTCGTGTTCTGTCGCGGAGCCGGTCCACCGCCCGCCGGAGCCCTACCGCCGCGCGGGCTTCGGGAACGTGGCCCGCATGTGGTCGCTCGTCAGCACGTCGCCGATGCCGACCATGAGCACCGAGAACAGGATCTGCTCGATGACCATCCAGAACGGGTAGAGCCCGGGGATCGCCGCGACGATCAGCGTCACGATCGGGAAGATCCGGCTGAACAACCGCAGCCGCTGGTACGCCCAGTAGTACCCGAGCTGCGCCCGCCAGGCGAACACGTAGAGCGTCAGGGTGATGAGCAGCACCACGGTGGAGCGGAACCACACCGCCCACGACAGGGACTCCCCCGCGCGGGTCAGCAGCACGGCGACCACGATGGCGGTGAGTCCGACGACCGTCTCCGCGACGAGCAGCCACCGGATCCACCGGAACGAGCGGACGGTGTCGGGGTGTTCGAGCATGTCCTCGCGGATCACGTACCCGGCCTGCCGACCTCCGGCCAACCGGTCGAGCCGCAGACGGCACCACACGCGGTCGGCGAGCACACCGAGTCCGTCGTTCTGCTGCGTCACCAGTACATCGTGCCCCATCCCGAGGCCGACAGCAGACGCGGCACAGCCACGAGCACCGATGCGGAACGACACTGTCGACTTCGGACGACCACGACACCGTCGTTCTACGTCGGCGCAGCGCACCCCAACCCCGCCCAGCCTCACCCCGGCCCCACTCAGTCCGACGGGACGAGTGCCGCGCCGCCCAGCACGGTCCCGGTGTCGGCGTCCAGCAGGACCAGGGAGCGGACCTCGTCGGGCAGTGACCACGGGTCGCTGAGCACGACGGTCAGCCCCTGTTCGACCCCGGCGGCCTGGAACAGGTCGTAGGACTCCCCGGCGGGTGTCCACACCGGCTTCGAGCCACCGCGCACCGTCCCCGCGGACAGCACGACGTCGACCGGGCCGTCCCCGCCGGTCTCCAGGTGGTCGATCTGCACCGCGAGGGTCTCGTCATCCGTGTTCCCGGCGATCCGCACGTGCCCGGAGGCCGCAGCCCCGATGCCGACGATGTCACCGGAGACCGGCGGGACGCGGCGCCACCACGGGTCGATGGGCGAACCGTCGACCGGACGGACGGGTTCGGGCTCGATCGGTTCCTCGAGGCCGTTGGACGGCGGCAGTCGGACGTCGGGCGACTGCGCCGGCTCGGAGGGCACGGAGTCGGCACGGGTGACCGAGTCGCCGTCGTCCGGTGCGTGCGAGATCGTCCACAGGGACACCGACCCCACGACGACCACACCGACGAGGACACCCACCAGGGCGAGCCGACGTCGGTCCGCTGCCCACGGCCCGGTACCCACGCCCCCATGATGCCGCACCGGCGCGCCGGACCGGCCCCGGGCCTCCAGGCCGAACGCGAACGCAGAACGCGCCCCGACGGATCGAGGCGCGTTCTGCGTGACGGGCGGGAGGGCTCAGCGCTTCCGGCGCTCGCGCACCCGCATGTTGACGTTGATCGGCGTGCCGGAGAAGCCCCAGACCTCGCGGAGGCGACGCGTGATGAAGCGTCGGTACTGCGGGTCGAGGAACGCCGACGTGAAGAGCACGAACGTCGGCGGCTGGCTCGACGCCTGGGTCCCGAACAGGATGCGGGGCTGCTTGCCGCCGCGCACGGGGTGGGGGTGTTCCTGCACGAGCTCGGCGATGAATGCGTTGACCTTGCCGGTCGGGATGCGGGTGTCCCACGACTCGAGGGCGGTCTCGAGCGCCGGCACGAGCTTCTCGAGGTGGCGGCCGGTGCGGGCCGAGATGTTCACGCGCGGGGCCCAGGCGACGTGCGCCAGGTCCTGCTCGATCTCGCGCTCCAGGTAGCGGCGGCGCTCGTCGTCGAGCAGGTCCCACTTGTTGTAGGCCAGCACGAGGGCACGGCCGGACTCGAGGACGAGGTCGATGATGCGGAGGTCCTGCACGGAGACCGGCTCGGTGACGTCGAGGACGACGACGGCGACCTCGGCCTTCTCGAGCGCGGCGGTGGTGCGGAGCGACGCGTAGAAGTCGGCCCCCTGCTGCATGTGGACGCGCTTCCGGATGCCGGCGGTGTCGACGAAGCGCCACACCTTGCCGCCGAGCTCGATCTGCTCGTCCACCGGGTCACGGGTGGTGCCGGCGATGTCGTTCACGACGACCCGCTCTTCACCGGCGGCCTTGTTGAGCAGCGAGCTCTTGCCGACGTTCGGGCGGCCGAGGATGGCCACGCGGCGGGGGCCGCCGACCTCCTGCTTGGCGACGGCCGAGGTGTCGGGCAGCGTCTTGATGATCAGGTCGAGCAGGTCCGCGACGCCACGGCCGTGCAGGGCCGACACCGGGTGCGGCTCGCCGAGACCCAGGTTCCAGAGTTCGTAGGCGTCGAGTTCACGGCGCTCGTCGTCGGCCTTGTTCGCGACGACGATGACGGGGCGGTTGGTGCCGCGGAGCATCTTGACGACGTGCTCGTCGGTGGCGGTGATGCCGACCGTGACGTCCACGACGAACAGCACGGCGTCGGCGAGGTCGATCGCGACCTCGGCCTGCGCGGCGACGGAGGCGTTGATGCCCTCGGCGCCGGGCTCCCAGCCGCCGGTGTCGACGAGCGTGAAGCGCTTGTCGTTCCAGTCGGCCTTGTAGCTGACACGGTCGCGGGTGACGCCGGGGACGTCCTGCACGACGGCCTCGCGACGACCGAGGATGCGGTTCACGAGCGCGGACTTGCCGACGTTCGGGCGGCCGACGATCGCGAGCACCGGGTAGGCGGGCAGGTAGTGGACGCCGTCCTCGCCGACCTGACCGGCCTCGAGCAGGGCGAGGTCCTCGTCCTCGAGGTCGTACTCCTCGAGTCCGGCGCGGAGCGCGGTCGCGCGCTGCTCGGCCTCGGCCTCGTCGAGTCCGGCGAGCCGCTCGCCGAGGGCGTCGTCGTACCGGGGGAAGTCGTCGTTGTCCGGGTTGTCCAGCTGAGCCATCTTGGGTTCCTCGCGAGCGGCCGGGGCCGCGGTGTCGGTGGCCGTTGCCGGCCGGGGCCGGGGGTCCGGCCGTGGTGTGACCAGGCGGCCGAGGCCGTCCGGTCGTGCGTCAGTGCGTGGCCGCGCGGGCCAGGTCGACGACCGCCTGCACGGTCTGGTCGAAGTCGAGGTCGGTGGAGTCGAGCGTCGTGACACCGTCGGCGGCGTTCATGAAGTCGACGACCTTCGCGTCCGCCGCGTCGCGACGAGCGAGTGCTGCGGAGGTCTCGGCGGCCGACTGGGTCGTGACCTCTGCCGAGCGTCGGGCCATTCTAACGGACTCGTCGGCCGTCAGCAGGATCCGGACCTCGGCATCGGGTGCGACGACCGTGGTGATGTCCCGGCCCTCGGTGATGATGCCCGGGGCGTCGGTCTTCCGCATGACGTTGCGGAACAGCTGGACCAGGCGCTTCCGGACGTCCGGGAGCTTCGCGATGTGGGCGACCGCGCCGGTGACGTCGGGGGTGCGGATGGCCTCGGTCACGTCGGTCTCCCCCACCTTGACGTAGTAGTCGTCGGGGTCGGTGCCGATGGCGTAGTCGAAGGTGTCCCAGCTCGCCAGGACCGCCGCGGCGTCGTCGAGGTCGACCCGCTGCTGCAGGGCGTGCCACGCGAGTGCACGGTAGGCGGCGCCGGTGTCCTGGTAGCCGTAGCCCAGGGCGCGGGCGGCCGCACGGGAGACGCTCGACTTGCCGCTGCCGGCGGGGCCGTCGACGGCGATGACGATCTTCGCCACGTAGGCGCCGTCGGCCAGGCCGGACGGCATCGGGGCGCTGGTCGAGCCGGGCTCCCCGCCGGGCTCACCGAGGCCGCCGGCCGGGCCCCCGAGTGCGCCGCCGTCGCCGCTGCCGCTGAGCGGGCCGCCGGCACCGCCCTGGCCCGGGGTCGGGAGGCCGGAGTCGGGCCCGTCCGGTCCGCCGGTCACACCGGAGTCGTTCGTCGCTGCGTTCGTGTCGTCGTTCAGGCCCATGCTGCTGCGATCCTCCATCCGCGCCCCTCGAGTTCCTCGACGAGTCGCTGTTCCTGCTCGGGCAGCACCGACACCTCGACGATGCCGATCTGTGCGCCCGGTGAGTGCTCGAGGCGCATGTCCTCGAGGTTGATGCCGATCTCCCCGATGAACGTCAGGAGTGCGGCGATCTGCCCGGGGGTGTCGTCGACCAGGACGACCACCTGGGCGAAGCGCTTGGTGGTGCCGTGCTTGCCGGGGAGCCGTTCGACCCCGCGGTTGCCGTCGGCGATCGTCTCGGCGATGGTGCGCGGCGAACCGGCACCATCCGGGTCGCCGAGCGCGTCGATCACGCGGGACAGGTCGTCGCGCAGGTCGGTGAGCACCGGCCGGATGTGCCCGGCGTTCGCCCCGATGATCTGCACCCAGAGCCCCGGGTCGCTCGCGGCGATCCGGGTGACGTCGCGCACGCCGCCGCCGGCCAGGCCGAGCGACCCGTCGGGGGCGTCCCGCAGGCGCGAGGCCATGAGGGTCGACACGAGCTGCGGCGCGTGCGAGACGTACGCCACGGCGAGGTCGTGCGACTCGGGGTCCATCGGCACGACGGTGGCGCCGACGTCGAGCGCGAGGTCCTCGACCACCGCGGCGCGCTGGAACGTGATGCCGTCGTGCCCCGCGATCACCCACGGGCGGCCGACGAACAGGTCGGCGCGGGCGGCGGTCGGACCGCTGCGCTCGCGTCCGGCCATCGGGTGCGACCCGATGTAGCGGGAGACGTCGGCGCCGGCCGCCACCAGGGCGGCGAGCGGCCCGGACTTCACGCTGGCGACGTCCGTCACCACGGCGTCGGGGTGGGCGGCGAGCTCGCGCTCGACCACCGTCGCGACGACGTCCGGCGGAACTGCGACGACGACGAGCTCCGGCTGGTCGCCGGCAGTTGGTCGACGGCCGGCGCCGTAGTCCACGGCGAGCGCCAGCGCGGCGGGCGAGACGTCGTCGAGGACGACGTCCACGCCCTTCTCACGCAGGGCGAGACCGATCGAGGCGCCGAGCAACCCGGCACCGACGACCCGGACCGGGCCGCGCAGACGGCGGTCGATGTCGGTCGGGGTCACGTCGGTCACTGGGCAAGCCTACCGATCGCGGCTCGGGCATCGGTCGATGCCCGAGCGTCGGGTTCGGTCAGTCCGCCGACTCGTCCTCGTACTCGTCGTCGTCCTGGTCGAGCGCGACGTCGCGGTCGTCACGAGCGGACGGCTTCGCGTCACGGACGGTGCTGAGCAGCTTGCCGACCTCGACCGTGCCGAGCTCGCGCATCTTGCCCGGCGGCAGGCTGCCCAGGTGCAGCGGTCCGAACGACCGGCGGACGAGTTCGAGGACCGGGTGGTCGACGGCCTCGAGCATGCGACGGACGATGCGGTTGCGGCCGGAGTGCAGCGTGATCTCGACGAGCGACTCGCCCCGCGAGGACTCGAGCAACCGCACCTTGTCGGCCTTGATCGGACCGTCCTCGAGCTCGACGCCCTCGGTCAGGCGCTGCACCACGGCGGGGTTCACGTTGCCGTGGACCTTCGCGATGTACGTCTTCTGCACGCCGAACGACGGGTGCGCGAGCACGTGTGCCAGGTCGCCGTCGTTCGTCAGGACGAGCAGCCCGGAGGTCTCGGTGTCGAGACGGCCGACGTTGAACAGGCGCTCCTCGTAGCGGTCCACGAACTCCGTCAGGTCGCGGCGACCGCGCTCGTCCTGCAGGCTCGAGACGACACCGGTCGGCTTGTTCAGCACGATGTAGCGCCGCGACGAGTCGATCTGCACGGGCACGCCGTCGACGCTGATCGCGTCCTTCTCGGGGTCGACGCGACGCCCGAGGGCGTCCACGACCTCGCCGTTGACCGTCACGCGGCCCTCGACGATCAGGTTCTCCGCGACCCGGCGGGATGCCACGCCGGCAGCGGCGATCACCTTCTGCAGGCGCTCACCCTCTGCCTGGAGGCCCGGCTCGGCCCCGGCAGGAGCCGTTCCGTCCGCCGCGTCCCAGTCCTCGATGATCGGCCGTTCGGGCGTGCCCTCGGCCGGGTTGCCCCGGTCGTCGCGCTGCCCACTCGGCTTCGGCGTGGTGCGGTCGCTGTTGCGGACGCTCGTGGTGCCGCCGACGTAGCGGCGGCCGTTGTGCCAGACGCGGCTCTGCTGGCCGTCGGGAGTCCGGCGGTCGTCGCGCCGGTCGTCGCGGGGAGCGGAGCTGCCACGGTCGTCGCGACCCCGGTAGCCACCGCGGTCGTCGCGGGGAGCGGAGCTGCCACGGTCGTCGCGGCCGCGGTAGCCACCACGGGCGTCGCGCGGAGCGGCGCTGCGGTCGTCACGGCCCCGGTAACCGCCGCGGTCGTCGCGCGGAGCGGAGTTGCGGTCGTCACGGCCACGGTACCCACCGCGGTCGTCACGCGGAGCGGAGTTGCCGCGGTACCCACCACGGTCGCCGCCACCGGAACGGTCATCGCGACCCCGGTAGCCGCCACGGTCGTCGCGCGGAGCCGAAGCACCACGGTCGTCTCGCCCGCGGTACCCACCACGGTCGTCACGCGGAGCGGAGCCCCGGTATCCACCACGGTCGTCACGCGGAGCCGAAGCCCCACGGTCGTCGCGGCCGCGGTACCCACCGCGATCGTCACGCGGAGCCGAGTTGCCGCGGTAGCCACCACGGTCGCCGCCACCGGAACGGTCATCGCGACCGCGGTACCCACCACGGTCGTCACGCGGAGCCGAAGCCCCGCGGTACCCACCACGGTCGCCACCGCGGTCGTCACGCGGAGCCGAAGCCCCACGGTCGTCACGACCGCGGTACCCACCGCGATCGTCACGCGGAGCCGAGTTGCCGCGGTACCCACCACGGTCACCGCCACCGGCACGGTCGTCACGACCCCGGTAGCCACCACGGTCGTCACGCGGCGCCGAAGCCCCACGGTACCCACCACGGTCGCCGCCGCGGTCGTCACGCGACGGGTACCCGCCACGACGGTCGTCGTCACGCGGCGGGCGTGCGCCCCCGCGGTCGTCGCGACCGTACCCGCCCGAGCGGCCACCGGCACTGGAGCCGGCCCCACCGCGTCCGCCGGCCGGGCGGCCAGAGCGATCCGGGCCTCCCGAGCGTCCGTTGCGGTCGTCTCGGTCTCGGGGCGCGCCGCGCCCCCGGTCGTCAAACCCTGCCATCGGGGATCCCTTCGTTCTGCTCGAAGCCGTCCGCACCGTCGTCCAGGAGGGGCGAGATGAGCGGCAGCTCGTCGAGCGAGTTGATGCCGAGCTGCTGCAGGAGCAGGTCGGACGTGACGTAGTTGATGGCGCCGGTCTCGGCGTCGGTGAACGACTCCTCGATGAGGCCGCGTGCCACCAGGGTGCGGACGACGCCGTCGACGTTGACGGCGCGGATCGCAGCGATCTGCGAGCGGGTGATCGGCTGCTTGTAGGCGACGACCGCGAGGGTCTCGAGTGCGGCCTGCGACAGCCGCGAGGGGCGCTCGGCCTCGACGAACTGCTCGACCACGGGGTCCAGGTCGGCGCGGACGTAGAAGCGCCAGCCGCCACCGACCTCGCGCAGTTCGAAGCCACGGCGGATCGTGCCGTCGACGCCGTCGAAGTCCGCGACCAGGCGTTCGATCGCCTGGCGGACGGCGGGGACGGGCGAACCGACCGCAGCACCGAGGGCGACGAGCGACTGCGGCTGGTCGGCGATCATCAGGATGGCCTCGAGCTGCCGATCGATGGGGATGGCGGGGTGGGCCTCGGACGCGGCGCGCTCGTGGATCTCGCGCTCGATGGCGCGGGCGTCGGCCATCTCGTCAGCGCCGCCGGGTTCGGCGCTCGACGTGTCGTGCACGTCATCCGTCATAGTCGGCTCCCAGGTTCGCGAGGCTCTCGTCGGACCAGTCCTCGGCGGTCCACCGCAGTGTCAGCTCCCCGAGCGGCTCGAGCTGCTCGAACGAGATCGACGCGTTCCGGTACAGCTCGAGGATCGCGAGGAAGCGAGCCACCACGATACCCGTCTGGTCGACGCCCGCGACCAGTTCACGGAACGAGACCCCCTCGCCATCGCGGATGCGGAGGATCGAGACGACGATCGCGGCCTGTTCGCGGATGCTGATGAGCGGGGCGTGCAGGTGGTCGAGGCCGACGGTCGGGATCTCCCGCGGGGCGAAGGCCAGCGCGGCCAGTGCGGCGAAGTCCTGCACCGACAGGGTCCAGACGAGCTCCGGCGTCCGCGCGCGGAACCGCTCCTCGAGCCGGACGCTGCGGACGTGCCGGCGCGATTCGACGCCCCAGCGCTCCCCGAACCAGTCGGCGGCCTGCTTGAACGCCCGGTACTGCAGCAGTCGGGCGAACAGCAGGTCCCGGGCCTCGAGCAGGGCGACGTCCTCGGCGTCCACGAGCTCACCCTGGGGCAGCAGCCCGACGATCTTCAGGTCGAGCAGGGTCGCCGCGACGACGAGGAACTCGCTGGCCTCGTCGAGCTCGTCGGCGGACTCGGCCTGCCGGACGTACTGGATGAACTCCCCCGTCACGGCACCGAGCGACACCTCGGTGATGTCGAGCTCGTGCTTCGTGATGAGCGACAGCAGGAGGTCGAACGGTCCGTCGAAGTTGGCGAGCCGGACCCGGAACCCCGCGTCAGGCGACGGCGCCACGCTGGACGAGCTCTCGTGCGAGCTGCCGGTAGGCGTGGGCGGCAGGGTGGTCCGGCGCGGTCTGCGTGATCGGACGTGCGGACACCGTGGCGTCCGGGAACTTCACGGTGCGGCCGATGACGGTGTCGAGCACGCGGTCGTCGAAGGTGTCGACGACCCGCTCCATGACCTCGCGCGAGTGCAGCGTGCGCGAGTCGTACATGGTCGCCAGGATGCCGTCGAGCTTGAGCGCCGGGTTGAGGCGGTCGCGCACCTTGTCGATCGTCTCGATGAGCAGCGCGACACCGCGGAGCGCGAAGAACTCGCACTCGAGCGGGATGAGGACGCCGTGCGCCGCCGTCAGGGCGTTCACGGTGAGCAGGCCGAGCGACGGCTGGCAGTCGACCAGGATCACGTCGTAGTCGTTCGCGACCTTGCGCAGCACGCTCGCCAGGATCTGCTCGCGGGCGACCTCGTTGACCAGGTGCACCTCGGCCGCGGACAGGTCGATGTTCGCCGGGATGACGTCGAGGCCGGGGGTGTTCGTCGGCTGGATGACCTGGTTCGGGTCCTTCACGGCACCCATGAGCAGGTCGTAGACGGTGTGGATGTCGTGCGTCCGGACGCCGAGGCCCGCGGACAGCGCACCCTGCGGGTCGAAGTCGACGGCCAGGACCTTGCGGCCGTACTCGGCGAGCGCAGCGCCCAGGTTGATGGCGGTCGTGGTCTTGCCGACGCCGCCCTTCTGGTTGCAGAGCGCGATGATGCGGGCGGGTCCGGTGCTGTCGAGTTCCTCGGGCACGGGGAAGTCCCGGACGGGACGCCCCGTCGGACCGTGGGTGGTCGCGCCGGTGGGGTTGGTCGTCGGGTTCGGGCTCACCCCGTCATCGTACCGGCGACCTCGGGCTGGGCCGGGTCGCACCGCCGCGGGACCGCCGCGCTGCTGCTCGTCAGGCAGCGCGCAGGGCGACGCGCATGCTGTCGACCCGCTCCGCGATCACGGGGTCGGTCGACCACCGCTGCTGCAGCCGACCGACGAGCTCGCCGACCTGCTCGCGGTCGAGCCCCGGGTGCAGCGCCAGTCCCACCGTCAGCTCCGGCCCGGCGAACCGGCCGACCGGGTCGCCCGGCGCGAGTTCGACACGGGCGACGCTGACCTCCCCCTCGACCGAGGCCGCGAAGGCCCGGGCCACCTCGGGGTCTTCGAAGCACGGGGTCCACGGCAGGTCCTGCCCGAGCGCCCACACCGCCGGACGACGCAGCACGAACTCGGTCGGCGACTTCGGGTCGAGCACGACGAGCTGGGTGTCCTCGCTCGCCGCGGCCATCGCCACGCGGCGGGACTCCACCGGCACCGGGCGCGCGTCCGGGTCCCACGCGTGCATGGCGTCCACCGAGGTGAACGCCGGCATCACGCTGCGACCGTCCGGACCGGCGACCGTCACGATCGAGAGTTCCTGGGTCTTGTCGACGAGCTTGCCCTGATCGGTCTCCCCCACGTCACCGGCCTCGGCGATGAGCGGGATGAGCAGCCGGGCGGTCCGGAGCGACTCGACGATCGCCGCCTGGGAGG
Source organism: Curtobacterium sp. MCLR17_051 (assembly GCF_003234395.1). Classification (NCBI taxonomy): domain Bacteria; kingdom Bacillati; phylum Actinomycetota; class Actinomycetes; order Micrococcales; family Microbacteriaceae; genus Curtobacterium; species Curtobacterium sp. MCLR17_051. The sequence continues at coordinate 54,027 of NZ_QKTA01000006.1, read as the reverse complement.
CACCGTCGGCGATCGCACCGATGGCCGCGACCACCGCGGGATCGGCGAGTCCGTCGTCGTCGGCGAACGCGGTGTCGTGGTGGTCGAACGTGCGGCCTTCCCACGAGAAGCCCGCCGAGTCCGCCGCCCCGCCGGGAGTGTGCGCGTCGTCGGCGTCCGGCCCGGTGCCGCGGCCGTTCGAGATGCCCGCCACGGGGTTACTCGGAGGCGATGTCGAGTGCGGCCGGCAGCGTGAACGCCCCGGAGTACAGCGCCTTGCCGATGATCGCGCCCTCGAGCCCGTACGGCACGAGTTCGCGGAGCGCTCGGAGGTCGTCGAGCGTCGAGATCCCGCCGGAGGCCACCACGGGCTGGTCGGTCCGGTCGCACACCTGGCGGAGCAGTTCGACGTTCGGCCCCTGCAGCGTGCCGTCCTTCGTGACGTCGGTCACCACGTAGCGGGCGCACCCGGCGGCTTCCAGCCGGTCGAGCACCTCCCACAGGTCACCGGCGTCCTCGGTCCAGCCGCGGCTCGACAGCGTGGTGCCGCGGACGTCCAGCCCGACGGCGATCTGCTCGCCGTACTCACCGATCACCCGCGCGGCCCAGTCGGGGTTCTCGAGCGCCGCGGTGCCGAGGTTCACGCGCGCCGCACCGGTCGCCAGTGCCGCTTCGAGCGAGGCGTCGTCGCGGATCCCGCCGGACAGCTCGACGGAGACGCCCTCGACCTCGCGGACGGCGTGCGCGATCACCCGGCGGTTGTCGCCACGACCGAAGGCTGCGTCGAGGTCGACGAGGTGGATCCACTCGGCACCCTGGTCACGCCAGGTCCGGGCAGCGGCGACGGGGTCGCCGTAGCCGGTCTCGCTCCCCGCCTCGCCCTGGGTGAGTCGCACGGCCTGTCCGTCGACGACGTCGACAGCCGGCAGCAGGACGAGGGGCGGGGTGTCGGTGAGGTCGGTCATGGTCCTGTCGGTTTCGTTGCGGTGGAGAAGGGGCTGCGGACAGCCGGGAGGCCCGGTGCGCGTCCGGCACGGCCGTCGCGCCCGGCACCGACCGGGTTCAGAGCGAACGCACCCAGTTGGAGAGCAGGCGGATGCCCGGCTCGCCGGACTTCTCGGGGTGGAACTGCGTGGCGGTGAGCGGCCCGTTCTCGACCGCGGCGATGAACGGCTGCCCGTGCTCGGCCCAGGTCAGACGCGGCGCGCGGAACGGCCCGTACGCCTCGAGCGGGAAGTCGGTCACCCCGTAGGAGTGCACGAAGTAGAAGCGCTCGTCGTGCAGCCCGTCGAACAGCACGGAGTCCTCGGGCGCCTGCACGGTGTTCCAGCCCATGTGCGGCAGCACCTCGGCCTGGATCTCCTGCACGGTGCCGGGCCACTGGCCGAGCCCTTCGACGTCGGCACCACGCTCGATGCCCCGCGAGAACAGGACCTGCATGCCGACGCAGATGCCGAGCACGGGTCGCCCGCCGGCCAGACGGTGGTCGACGATCTCGCCGCCCTGCACGCCCTCGAGCTGATCGATCACGGCGGCGAACGCCCCGACGCCGGGGACGAGCAGGCCGTCGGCCTTGAGCGCCGCCTGCTTGTCCGAGGTGAGGGTGACCTCGGCGCCGGCGCGCTCGAGTGCCTTGGCGGCGGAGTGGACGTTCCCCGACCCGTAGTCGAGGACGACGACGTTCGGCTTGGCGGTTGTCACAGGGCGCCCTTCGTGGAGGGGATGCCGTCGACGCGCGGGTCCAGCTCGACCGCCTTGCGCATGGCTCGGGCGAACGCCTTGAACTCGGCTTCGGCGATGTGGTGGGGGTCGCGGCCCTCGAGCACGCGGACGTGGACGGTGATGCCGGCGTTGAACGTGATCGCCTCGAACACGTGGCGGACCATCGAACCGGTGAAGTGGCCACCGATGCGGTGGAACTCGAAGCCCGCGGGCTCGCCGGAGTGCACCAGGAACGGACGCCCGGAGACGTCGACGACGGCCTGGGCCAGCGCTTCGTCCAGCGGGACCAGGGCGTCGCCGTACCGGCCGATGCCGGAGCGGTCGCCGAGGGCCTGCTTGATCGCCTGACCGAGCACGATGCCGGTGTCCTCGACGGTGTGGTGCACGTCGATGTCGGTGTCACCCGTCGAGCGCACCCGCAGGTCGATCAGGGAGTGCTTGCTGAACGCGGTCAGCATGTGGTCGAAGAACGGCACGGAGGTCGAGATCGACGAGGTCCCGGTGCCGTCCAGGTCGAGCTCGAGTTCGACACTCGATTCGCTCGTCGAACGGCTGATCGAGGCGGTGCGGGCGGTCATGCCTCAACCCTAACCGGCGGCTGCTCGGCGGCGACCTGCCGCATGGCGTCGAGGAACGCGGTCGTCTCGGCTTCGGTCCCCGCACTCACCCGCAGGTGGTTCGGGATCCCGAGGTCGCGCACGATCACGTCGCGCTCGAGCAGCGCCTCGAACGCGGCGTTCGGGTCGGCGACACCACCGAACAGGACGAAGTTCGACCAGGTCTCGTAGGTGCGGTACCCCATGGCCCGCAGCTCGGTGACCATGCGGTCGCGCTGCCCCTTGATGTCGTCGACCATCGCCAGCATCTCGGGGGCGTGCCGGAGTGCCGCGATCGCCGCCGCCTGGGTGAGCGCGGACAGGTGGTACGGCAACCGGACCAACCGGACGGCGTCGACGACGGCGGGGTGCGCGGCCATGTACCCGACCCGGGCACCGGCGAACGCGAACGCCTTGCTCATCGTGCGGGAGACCACCAGGCGCTCACGACCGGGCAGCAGCGTGAGGGCGCTCGGGGCGTCGGACGGCATGAACTCGGCGTACGCCTCGTCCACCATCACGATGCCGTCGGTCGCGTCGTAGGCGGCCGCGATCGTCTCGATGTCGAGCGGGGTGCCGGTCGGGTTGTTCGGCCCGCAGAGGAACACGATGTCCGGCTGGTGCTCTCGGATCGCCGCCACGACGGTCTCGGGCGAGATGCGGAACCCGTCGTCGCGCTGGGCAGGGATCCACCTGGTGCCGGTGCCCGACGCGAGGATCGAGTGCATCGAGTAGGTGGGCGGGAACCCGAGCACCGAGCGACCGGGTCCGCCGAACGCCTGGAGGAGCTGCTGCAACACCTCGTTCGACCCGTTCGCCGCCCAGAGTTGCTCGGCGGTCAGGTCGTGTCCGAGGTAGTCGGCGAGCGACTGCCGGAGCTCGGTGAACTCGCGGTCCGGGTAGCGGTTGACCGTCAGCAGGGCCTGCCGGATCGACTCGACGATGTCGGCAGCGACGTCGTCCGGAACGGGATGCGTGTTCTCGTTGACGTTGAGCTGCACGCGGACGTGCTTCTGCGGGGCGCCGTACGGGCTCTGCCCGCGCAGGTCGTCTCGGATCGGGAGGTCTTCGAGCGTGAATGCCACCGATCCATCGTAGGCCGCTGTCACCGTGCGACGACCAGCCGTCTGGACGGCGCTGCCCGAGTGGCTACTCGCCGTCGGTGTACTTGGTGGGGATGGCGATCTCTTCGCCGGCCTGCAGCGCGGAGCCGTCGAGCGCGTTGAGGCTCACGACGTCCTGCACGAAGTCACGCGGGTCCGAGTTCGGCGCGGTCTGCTCGGCGAGCTGCCAGAGCGTCTCGCCCGGCTGGATCGTCACGGTCTCGAACTGGGTGCGGGCGCCGCCGGCGGTGGCGTCTCCGGCGGAGGCCTGCCCGCCGTTCAGCACGCCGAGGGCGACGACGATGAGGAGCGGGAGCGCGGCGAGCGTCGTGAAGACGATGCGGCCGCGACGCGTCAGACGCAGGCGGGTACGCACGGCGGGCGCCGCGGTGCGCTGGATGTCAGCGATGGCGATGGTGCTCATGTCGTTCTTGCCTTCCCGTTCGGTGGAACCGAAGTCGTGTACCGAACATAGTTTCGAATCTGACGACGCACAAGTCCTGGGAGTGGATTTCTGCGGGGTTTTCTTGCGACACGCTCGAACAGGTGTTTGTCCGGCCCTGGCTGGTCGGATACTGTTTCGATCGACTGGGACAAGCCTGACGGGGACCACCGACATTCCCGCCGCGGCCGGACCGGCACCGACGAAAGCGAGACGACGTGGTGGACGAACTGCGGGGCCAGAAGCCGCTGACGCCGAAGCAGCAGGCGATCTTCGACGCGATCCGTGCGTCGATCGCCTCACGGGGCTACCCGCCGAGCATGCGCGAGATCGGCGACGCCGCCGGGCTCTCCTCGCTCTCCAGCGTCTCCCACCAGCTCGGCCAGCTCGAGCTCGGTGGCTGGATCCGACGCGACCCGAACCGCCCCCGCGCGCTCGAGGTCCTGGTCGACGAACCGTCGTCCGACGTCGGCGGACCGGACATCGACGCCACCACGCTCGTGCCGCTCGTCGGCCGGATCGCCGCCGGTGTCCCGATCACCGCCGAGCAGCACGTCGACGAGATCATCCCGCTCCCCCGACAGCTCGTCGGCACCGGCGAGCTCTTCATGCTCAAGGTCGTCGGTGAGTCGATGATCGACGCCGCGATCTGCGACGGCGACTGGGTCGTCGTCCGGTCGCAGCAGACCGCCGAGAACGGTGACATCGTCGCGGCCATGCTCGACGAAGAGGCGACGGTCAAGGTCTTCCGACAGCGCGACGGTCACACGTGGCTGCTGCCGCGCAACTCCGCCTTCGAGCCGATCCTCGGCGACGCCGCTTCGGTGCTCGGCAAGGTCGTCGCGGTCCTCCGCTCCCTCTGACCGCGGCTCGCGCTGCACCAGCGCGAGACGCCGTACGACGCCCCTACACGACGAAACGCCGCCGGATCCGGCGGCGTTCCGTGTGTTCCGGGGCGTCTCGGTGACGCGACGGCGTCCGGCGGATCCGTGACGGGCCTCCAGGCCGAGCGGCAGCGCTTCCCAGCGCCAGCGCCCGCCGGAGCCGGTCGTCAGACGGTCGGAACCGGCGTGACCACGTAGGGCTCGAGCTCGGAGACCTGCCGCTGGAAGACGCGCACCCGCAGGCGCGTGCCGTCCTCGACGTAGTCGACGGACTCGACCGAGCCGGTGTCGTGCAGCGACGACACCAGGTCGCCGCGGTCGTACGGCACGACGATCGTCAGGTCGACGTCGGGCTCGGGAAGGCGGTCCTCGATGACGCCGAGGAGCTCCGGGATGCCCTCGCCCGTGCGCGCCGACACGAACACCGCGTCCGGCACGAGTCCGATGAGCACGAGGCGCTGCGCGTCGTCGATCAGATCGGCCTTGTTGAAGACGACGATCTCCGGGATGTCACCCGCACCGACGTCGCCGATGACCTCGCGCACGGTGGACAGCTGCGCACCGGGGTCGGGGTGCGAGCCGTCGACCACGTGCACGATGACGTCGGCGTCGCCGACCTCTTCGAGGGTGGAGCGGAAGGCCTCGACCAGCTGGTGCGGCAGGTTTCGCACGAAGCCGACCGTGTCGACGAACGTGAACTCCCGGCCCTTGGCGCTCTCGGTCCGACGGACGGTGGCGTCCAGCGTCGCGAACAGCTGGTTCTGCACCAGCACGCCCGCGCTCGTCAGCCGGTTGAGGAGCGACGACTTGCCGGCGTTGGTGTAGCCCGCGATCGCGACGCTCGGCACCTCGTTGCGGTTGCGCTCGGCACGCTTGGCCTCACGGGCCGGGGTGAACCCGGCGATCTGCCGGCGGAGCTTCGCCATCCGCGTGTGGATCTTGCGGCGGTCGAGCTCCATCTTCGTCTCACCGGGGCCACGAGAGCCCATGCCAGCGCCTCCGGAGACCTGGCCACCGGCCTGCCGGGACATCGAGTCACCCCAACCGCGCAGTCGAGGCAGCAGGTACTGCAGCTGGGCGAGTTCGACCTGCGCCTTCCCCTCGCGGGTCTTCGCGTGCTGGCTGAAGATGTCGAGGATCACGGCCGTGCGGTCGATGACCTTCACCTTCACGACGTCCTCGAGCGCACGACGCTGCGAGGGTGCCAGTTCGGTGTCGGCGATGACCGTGTCGGCGCCGGTGGCCTTGACGACCATCGCGAGCTCCTGGGCTTTGCCCTTGCCCAGGTAGGTGGCCGGGTCCGGGTTCGGCCGACGCTGGAGGAGCCCGTCGAGCACCACGGCGCCCGCGGTCTCGGCGAGTGCCGCGAGCTCGCGGAGGGAGTTCTCGGCATCCGAGGCGTCGCCCTGGGGGTAGACGCCGATGAGGACGACCTGCTCGAGCCGCAGCTGGCGGTACTCGACCTCGGTGACGTCCTCGAGTTCGGTGGAGAGGCCGGCGACACGGCGCAGCGCCGCACGGTCCTCACGGTCGTACTGGTCGCCGTCGCCGGTCCAGCTGCGGTCGTCGACCGACTGCGTCTGGATGGCCTGGGCGGGTGCGAAGATGGACGATGCTGCGCGGTGGTCTGCGTTGCGCAACACCCTCTCGACGACACCGTCTGCGCTGTCGTCGTTGGTCTGGTGGTTCTGCTGATGGGTATCCGTCATCCTGTGCACAGGCTACCTCCGCAGGCCCTCCGACACACTCGGTTGCCGGTACGGTTCATCCATGGCGAACGACCACTACTTCTCGGCCAGCCCCGAGAGCGAACTCCGGCCGCGCCAGGTGCACGTCACGCTCGCCGGTCAGCCCCTCACCCTGTCGACCGCGGCGGGGGTCTTCAGCCCCGACGGCGTCGACCGCGGCACGAAGGTCCTGCTCGGTTCGGTGCCCGCACCCGCTGCCGACGGAGCGCTGCTCGACATCGGCTGCGGCTGGGGCCCGATCGCGATCACGATGGCCCTGCAGTCCCCCGACGCCCACGTGTGGGGCGTCGACGTCAACGAGCGGGTGCTCGGGCTCGCGCGCGCCAACGCTGCTGCTGCGGGTGCGTCGAACGTCACGATCGCGCTGCCCGACGACGTGCCGGCCGACCTGCGCTTCCGCACGATCTGGTCGAACCCGCCGATCCGTGTCGGCAAGGACGAGCTGCACCAGATCCTGCTGACGTGGCTGCCCCGGCTCGAGGTCGGGGGCGACGCCTGGCTCGTCGTGTCGAAGGACCTCGGGGGTGACTCGTTGCAGAAGTGGCTCGTCGGGGCGCTCGGCGCGGGTTTTGCCGTCACGCGGGAGTCGACGGCGAAGGGGTTCCGCGTGATCCGGGTGCAGCGCAGCGCGTAGGGCGCGTGCGCGAGCGCGGGCGCTCACATCGTGAGCACAAATGGTCGGGTCGCCGCTGGGCACCCGACCATTTCTGCTCACGAAACGGCAACGAGGCTCCGCGTCAGACCGTCAGACCGTCAGACCGTCAGGTCGCCGGAGAACACGAGCTCGGCGGGACCGGACAGCGACACGTGCTCGCCGTCCTCGGTCGCCGTCATCCGCACCGTCAGCAGCCCGCCCGGCACCCGCACGCGCCAGGTGTCCGGCGCCCCTGCACCGACCCAGTAGCGCGTGGCGAGGGCCGCAGCGACGGCCCCGGTGCCGCACGAGAGCGTCTCACCGCTCCCCCGCTCGTGCACCCGCATCGTGATCTCGCCGACGCCGTCCTTGATGAGGGGGTCGCCGGGCAGCACGAACTCGACGTTCGCACCGTGCTCCGGCGCCGGATCGAGCACCGGCAGGAACGTCAGGTCGAGGTCGGCCAGTTCGTCCTCGGTCTCGACGGCGACGACCACGTGCGGGTTGCCCACGTCGATGCCGATGCCGGGCCGCGCCCCGTCGAGGTTCTTCGCCCGGACGAGCACGTCGTCGGAACCACCGCCCTCGATGCCCAGGCCCCAGCGGCCGAGGTCGGCGGCGAAACCGTTCGTGGTGCGCTGGATGTCGACCAGCCCCTTGCGACTGCCGACGGTGAGCGTCTCGCCGGGAGCGAGCTCGACCAGGCCGGACTCGGTCAGGTACCGGGCGAACACGCGGATGCCGTTGCCGCACATCTCCGCGACCGTGCCGTCGGCGTTGTGGTAGTCCATGAACCAGGTCGCCTCGGGCTCGACGGCCACGAGCGCACGACCCTCCGGGATGGCCTCGGACCGCACGGCGCGGATCACGCCGTCGCCGCCCACGCCGAAGCGCCGGTCCGCGATGGCGCGGATCCGCTCGGGGGTCAGGTCGACGGTGGCGTCGGGGTCGGCGAACAGGACGAAGTCGTTGCCGGTCCCCTGGCCCTTGGTGAAGTGCAGCTCGGTCACGGCACGATCCTACGGGCCAGTTCCGACAGGTCGCCGCGGTCCGCCCCCGTGACGTCGAGCGTCTCGGCCGCGGCGTACCGGCGGAACCACGACACCTGCCGCCGGGCGTACTTCCGGGTCGCGATGCCGGTCGCCTCGACCGCCTGTTCGCGGGTCGCCGTACCGGCGAGCACCTCGAGCGCCTGCGAGTACCCGATGGCGCCCCGCGCGGTCTTGCCCTGCTCGAGTCCCTGCTCGCGGAGGGCCGCGACCTCGTCGACGAGTCCGGCCTCGAACATCCGCGCGGCCCGCTCGTGCAGCGCCGACACCAGCTGCTCGCGGTCACGCCGCAGGTGCAGGATCCGGGACGGTCGCCAGGCGCGGGGCGCGGCCGGGAGGCTCGGGGTCACGACCTCGGATCGGCTCGCGATCTCGAGTGCACGGATCAACCGCCGTGGGTTGCGCGCGTCGATCGTCGCGGCGGCCGCCGGGTCGAGGGCGCGGAGTCGCTCGAGCAGGATGCCCGGGCCGAGCTCCTCGTGCTCGCGCTCGAGCTGCGCGCGGAGCGCGGGATCGGTGCCCGGGAACGCCAGGTCGAACAGCACCGCGGAGACGTACAGGCCGCTGCCGCCGACGAGGACGGCCACGCCACCGTCGGCCTGGATCCGGTCGACGTCGGCGCGGGCGGCGACCTGGTACGCGGCGACGCTCGCCTCGTCGGTGACGTCGAGCACGTCGAGCTGGTGGTGCGGGATGCCGTGCCGCTCGGCCGGCGGGAGCTTCGCGGTGCCGATGTCCATGCCCCGGTACAGCTGCATGGCGTCCGCGTTGATGATCTCGGCGTTCCGGCCCGCAGCACGCAACCGTTCCGCGATCGCGATGCCGAGGTCGGACTTCCCGGTGCCCGTCGCCCCGACGACTGCGATCAGGCCCGCGGCGTCACCGGGTGCGGGCGACGCGTCGCTCGTCGGCGCAGCCCCGGGGAGCTCAGCGCCCGACACGGAGCGTGGGCAGCCCGAGCGAGACCGGACGGGGTCCGTCGCCCGTGGCGGCAGCGGGAGTGGGCACGCCGCAGCTCTCGGCCTGCGCGCGGTCCCAGGCGTCACCGGCCCGGGTGCGTCGGATGCGCAGCGGCGCGTCGTCGTCGGCGAGCAGGAAGTGCGGTGCGGCACGGGTGATGTCGACGGTGACCACGTCGCCCGGACGCGGAACCTCGGACCCGGCGGGCACGGTGAAGTGCACGAGCCGGGAGTCCTCCGCGCGACCGGAGAGCCGGTGGGTGGCGTCGTCCTTGCGGCCTTCGCCCGACGCGACGAGCACCTCGACGCTCCGGCCGACCTGCAGCGCGTTCTCTTCCGCGGTGATGCGTTCCTGCAGGGCGACGAGTCGCTCGTAGCGCTCCTGCACGATGTGCTTCGGCAGCTGGTCGTCCATCGTCGCGGCCGGGGTCCCCGGGCGGATCGAGTACTGGAACGTGAACGCCGAGGCGAACCGTGCCTGCTCGACGACGCGCAGGGTGTCCTCGAAGTCGGCGTCCGTCTCGCCGGGGAACCCGACGATGATGTCGGTGGAGATCGCCGCGTGCGGGATCTTCGCGCGGACGCGGTCGAGGATGCCGAGGAACCGCTCGCTGCGGTAGCTCCGGCGCATGGCCTTGAGCACCCGGTCGGAACCCGACTGCAACGGCATGTGCAGCTGGGGCATCACGTTCGGGGTCTCGGCCATCGCGTCGATGACGTCGTCGGTGAACGCCGCCGGGTGCGGGCTCGTGAAGCGGACGCGCTCGAGGCCCTCGATGGCACCGGTGGCCCGCAGCAGCTTGCCGAACGCCTGTCGGTCGCCGAACTCGACCCCGTAGGAGTTCACGTTCTGCCCGAGCAGCGTGACCTCGATCGCGCCGTCGTCGACGAGCGCTTGGATCTCGGCCAGGACGTCACCGGGACGGCGGTCCTTCTCCTTGCCACGGAGCGAGGGGACGATGCAGAACGTGCAGGTGTTGTTGCAGCCGACGGAGATGGAGACCCAGCCGCTGTGCGTCGAGTCGCGCTTGGTGGGCAGCGTCGACGGGAAGACGTCGAGCGCCTCGAGGATCTCGATCTGCGCCTCGTCGTTGTGCCGCGCCCGCTCGAGCAGGGTCGGCAGCGACCCCATGTTGTGCGTGCCGAAGACGACGTCGACCCACGGCGCCTTCTCGAGGATGACGTTCTTGTCCTTCTGCGCCAGGCACCCGCCGACGGCGATCTGCATGCCGGGGTGCTCGCGCTTGATCCCCGCGAGCTGCCCGAGGTTGCCGTACAGGCGGTTGTCCGCGTTCTCGCGCACCGCGCAGGTGTTGATGACGACGACGTCGGCCTGCGCACCGTCCGCCGCGGTGTAGCCCGCGGCCTGCAGTGACCCGCTCAACCGCTCGGAGTCGTGGACGTTCATCTGGCACCCGTAGGTGCGGACTTCGTAGGTGCGGGGGCGCGCTTCGACGGTGGCCATGGTCGTCCCAGTGTAGGTCGGAGCGGCTACTCGAACCGGACGGTCCCGCGGCCGGAAGGCGGCCGCTTCCCGCCACCGTCGAGGGCACGTGCCACAGCGATCCGGACGACGCCGGAGCTGTAGCCCTTGCGCATCAGGAAGCCGGACAGCCGGCGTTCCGCGGTGGCCCGGTCGAGTCCGCGCATCTGCGGCGCCCGCTTGTCGGCGAGTTCCTGCGCGCGGAGGAACTCGTCGTCCTCGTCGTCGGCGGCTTCGTCGAGTGCGGTGTCGATCGCCACCTGGTCGATCCCCCGGCGACGGAGCTCCGTCACGACACCCTGTCGACCGAGGCCCTTGCGGGCGTGCAGCCGATCCACCAGGTCGGTGGCGAGGGCGACGTCGTCCAGGAGCCCGACACGGGTCAACCGTTCGATCTCGTGCTCGACCACGTCGGGGTCGAGGTCCTGCTGCAGCAGCAGGGTCCGCATCTCGGACTCGCTCACGCCCTTGCGCCCGAGGGCACGCAGGCTGAGCCGTTCGGCGTCCGCGCGCTGTTCGTCGAGCGGACGGGGTGCGTCGGCCGGGTCGATCTCCTCGCCGCCGGCGATGGAGAACACCGACGCCGTGGTGGCGTCAGCCGTCTCGGAGTCGTAGCCGTCCTGCTCCGCACGGCTCGAGCGCCCGCTGCCGTCTCCGATGACGGGCGACACCCACGCCGCCGGCCCGCGGGCACCGTGCAGGGGCACCGGCGAATCAGCGTCGAACGATGCGGGGAACTCGTCCGCACGATCTTCGTCCGACTCGGGCAGTGCCCAGCCGTCGGTGTCGCGCGGTTCGTCCGGTGACACCGGAGGCTCGGGGATCGCCGGCGCCACCGGGGTGACGGGGGCACGGCGACGCGACCTCGCACCGAACAGGTCGGTGACCGGTGCGAGGCCGTCGTCGTCGTGATCGGTGCTCACGCGCCCTTGCGCTCCGCGAGCTTCGGCGCGATCGACTCGACCGGGGCGTCCTCGGCCTTGGCGCCGCCGACGCCGAGCTTGGCGAGGATCTTGCCTTCGATGTCGGCAGCGATCTCGGGGTTCTGGATCAGGAAGGAACGCGAGTTCTCCTTGCCCTGCCCGAGCTGGTCGCCGTCGTAGGTGTACCAGGCACCCGACTTCTTGACGATGCCGTGGTCGACACCGAAGTCGAGCAGCGAGCCTTCGCGCGAGATGCCGACGCCGTACAGGATGTCGAACTCGGCCTGCTTGAAGGGCGGCGCCATCTTGTTCTTGACGACCTTGACGCGCGTGCGGTTGCCCACTGCGTCGGTGCCGCTCTTGAGCGTCTCGATGCGGCGGATGTCGAGGCGCACGGACGCGTAGAACTTCAGCGCCTTACCGCCCGAGGTGGTCTCGGGCGAACCGAAGAACACGCCGATCTTCTCGCGCAGCTGGTTGATGAAGATCATCGTGGTCTGCGTCTGGTTCAGGCCACCGGCGAGCTTTCGCAGCGCCTGGGACATGAGGCGGGCCTGCAGACCGACGTGCGAGTCACCCATCTCGCCCTCGATCTCGGCACGGGGCACGAGGGCCGCGACGGAGTCGATGACGATCAGGTCGATGGAGCCGGAGCGGACCAGCATGTCCGCGATCTCGAGCGCCTGCTCGGCGGTGTCGGGCTGCGACACGAGCAGGGCATCGATGTCGACACCGAGCTTCTTGGCGTACTCGGGGTCGAGCGCGTGCTCGGCGTCGATGAAGGCCGCGATGCCACCGGCGCGCTGGGCGTTGGCGATGGCGTGGATGGTGAGGGTCGTCTTACCCGACGACTCCGGGCCGTAGATCTCGACGATGCGGCCGCGGGGCAGGCCACCGATGCCGAGCGCGACGTCCAGCGCCACCGACCCGGTCTGGATGACGTTGACGGGGGCGCGTTCGTCCGAACCGAGGCGCATGATCGCACCCTTGCCGAACTGCCTGTCGATCTGTGCGAGTGCGGTCTCGAGGGCCTTTTCGCGGTCTGCCGGTGATGGCATGGGGTGCTCCTTCGTGCTCGTGTTCGGCCGCCTGTAGGCTGTCGCGTCCACGCCGGCCGATGGTGCAAGGCCGATGGTTCTGCGACAAGGCTTCGGGCTGTTCCCGATGTCCATCAACCTATGGCGAGCCACCGACATCACTGCCGACGGTCACGCGATCTGTGGATGGAACATCCGGGCAACGCCGCTGTGGAGGAAGCTACCACCGATCGAACACGCGTTCGAGCAACACGCCGAACACAGTTTCGGGTGCGCGGCCCCGCGGGACCCGCTCAGTCCTGGGGTTCGGCGAGGCCCTTGCCGTGCCGCCGGTCCATCGGGACGTCCTGTGAGTCGCACAGTGCGTCCCACACCCGGCGGGCCTCGATGCCAGCCGCGAGGGCGTCCACGGCGGAGCGACCGCCCAGCCCCTCGAGCACGACGTCACGGGTGACCACGGACCCGTAGGCCTCACCGAACACCTGGTCGACGGCTCGCCAGAACTCACTCACGCGCATCCGACCAGCCTAGGCGCGTGGTCGTGGGCCGGAACGCAGAACGCCCCCGCCGGGAAGGACCGGCGAGGGCGTTCGGTGCGGTGCGCTCAGCGAACCGCGAGGTCGTTGTCGAACTCGGCGACGAGGTCGTCCGGGAGCGTGTCGGGGACGGGGGTCAGCCCCTCGACGATCGCGAGGCGGTCACCCACTTCGCGCATGATGGTCGAGATGGGCGTGTCCAGAGCATCCGCGACGGACGCGAGGATCTCCGAGCTGGCTTCCTTCTGCCCGCGCTCGACCTCACTGAGGTACCCGAGCGCGACACTGGCCTTGGACGCGACCTGACGGAGGGTCCGGCCCTTCTGCAAGCGGAAGTCCCGGAGCACATCGCCGATTTCCTGACGAACGAGAACCATGAGAACTCCTCCTCTCTGTCGTCTCCGCGCCCGCTCGGTCCGGTGGATCGAGTTCGGGTTCAGCAACAATAGCGTTGCCGGTTGCAGCATGTTAGCCAGGCTGGCTGCCGTACTGCTGGAGATTTCGTGAGATGTAACCCAGTGGAAACGGGACCTATTCCCGGCCCCGGACCTCGGACGACATCCGTGCAAGGAGTTCGGAGACGGTGGCGTGCCGGATTGCTCCCCGGTCACCGTCGAGGTGCAGCTCGAAGGCCTCAGCCCCCGCGGCGGAGGCGATCCCCACGTAGACGGTGCCGACGGGCTTGCCGTCCTGCGGGTCCGGGCCCGCGACGCCCGTCGTGCTGATCCCCCAGGTCGCGGGTTCTCCGTCGACGGACAGCGCGATCCGGACACCGGCGGCCATCTGCCGAGCGACCTCCGGGTGCACGGCGCCCTCGGCCTCGAGCAGCTCCGCCGAGACCCCGAGCACGGAGTGCTTCACGGGCGTCGCGTAGGCCACGACGCCGCCGCGGACGACGGCACTCGCGCCCGGCACGTCGACGAGGGTCGCGACCACGAGGCCACCGGTCAGCGACTCCGCCACGGCGAGGGTCTCGCCCCGTGCCGTCAGCTCGGCGATGAGTCCCGGTGCGACCGGGACGGGAGGCGCGGCCTGCGTCGAGCGGTCGGGCCCGGTCATGCGGTGGTGCGGTTGTGCTTCCATGCCTGCCAGAGGTAGTCGATCCCGCTCAGGATCGTTGCCAGGAACGCGGCCGTCATCAGGATGCCGTTGACCCAGTGCGCCCAGTCGCCGACCAGGTTCCACCACGGGAACAGCGCGGCCGTCAGCGCGACGGCCTGCAGCACGGTCTTGATCTTGCCGCCGCGACTGGCCGGGATCACCCGGTCGGAGAGCACCGCGAACCGGAAGACCGTGATGCCGATCTCGCGCACCATGATCAGCACGGTGACGTACCAGGGCAGCTCCTGCAGGATCGACAGGGCGACGAGCGCACCACCGATGAGCACCTTGTCGGCGATCGGGTCCACGAGCTTGCCGAAGTCCGTGACCAGGTTCTGCCGACGGGCGATGATGCCGTCGGCGCTGTCCGTGACGATGGCCACGACGAAGACGACCGCCGCCCAGATGCGCAGCGGCCCATCGTTGCCGGCGTCGGTGAGCAGCAGGACGAAGAACAGCGGCGCCATGAGGATGCGCACCACCGTGATGATGTTCGCGACGTTCGCGGTCGACGCGGGGCCGGGGCCCTTGCGCAGCAGCCGCCCGCGCCACGGGAACCGTGCGCCGTGCGTGGTGTTCGTGCTGTCCGAGGCGGTCATCGCCGTCACTCCCTGCCCGTCAATCCCCACGCGTCCTCATCGGGCTCGTCGTGGACTTCATCGTACCCGCGGGTCATGTCCCCGACGGGGTCTGCTCCGTAGCGGTCACCGTCGCCGGACGGCGTCGGGGCCGGCGCTGCCGGAGCGGCCGCGGCGGGCGGCTCCTCGCCACGGAGCTTCGCGAGCACCGCGGGCAGCTGGTCGGCGGTCACCAGGACGTCGCGGGCCTTCGAGCCCTCGGACGGCCCGACGATGTCGCGCGACTCCATCAGGTCCATCAGGCGACCGGCCTTGGCGAAGCCGACGCGGAGCTTGCGCTGCAGCATCGACGTCGAGCCGAACTGGGTCGACACGACCTGCTCGACGGCCGCGAGCAGGAGTTCGAGGTCGTCACCGATGTCGGCGTCGATCTCCTTGCGCTCGACCACGGCCTGGACGTCCTGGCGGTACTCGGGCTGCGCCTGCCGCGTGACGTGCTGGACGACCTCGGCGACTTCGCCCTCCTGCACCCAGGCGCCCTGCACGCGGAGCGACTTGGACGAGCCCATCGGCAGGAAGAGGGCGTCGCCCTGACCGATGAGCTTGTCGGCGCCGGGCTGGTCGAGGATGACGCGGGAGTCCGTGACGCTCGTCACCGCGAAGGCGATGCGCGACGGCACGTTCGCCTTGATCAGGCCGGTGATGACGTCGACCGAGGGGCGCTGCGTCGCGAGCACCAGGTGGATGCCGGCGGCACGGGCGAGCTGGGTGATGCGGACGATCGACTCCTCGACGTCACGCGGCGCCACGAGCATGAGGTCGGCGAGCTCGTCGACGACGACGAGCAGGTACGGGTACGGCTTGAGCTTCCGCTCGCTGCCCGCCGGCAGGACGATCTCGTTGTTCTCGATCGCCTTGTTGAAGTCGTCGACGTGGCGGAACCCGAACGACGCCAGGTCGTCGTACCGCATGTCCATCTCCTTCACGACCCACTGCAGCGCTTCGGCCGCCTTCTTCGGGTTCGTGATGATGGGCGTGATCAGGTGCGGGACACCGGCGTAGATCGAGAGCTCGACGCGCTTCGGGTCGACCAGGACCATGCGGACCTCGGATGGCTTCGCACGCATCAGCAGCGACGTGATCATCGAGTTGATGAACACCGACTTGCCGGAACCGGTGGAGCCGGCGACGAGCAGGTGCGGCATCTTCGCCAGGTTCGCGACGACGAAGCCGCCCTCGACGTCCTTGCCGACGCCGATCGTCATCGGGTGCTTCGACTTGCGGGCGGCGTTCGAGCGCAGCACGTCACCGAGCGAGACGATCTCGCGGTCGGTGTTCGGGATCTCGACGCCGATGGCGCTCTTGCCCGGGATCGGCGACAGGATGCGGACCTCGTTCGAGGCCACCGCGTACGACAGGTTCTTCGACAGGGCCGTGACCCGCTCGACCTTGACGCCCGGGCCGAGCTCGATCTCGTACCGGGTCACCGTCGGCCCGCGGGAGAACCCGGTGACCTTCGCGTCGACCTTGAACTCGGTGAGCACCCCGGTGATGGCGGCGACGATGTCGTCGTTCGCCTGGCTGCGCGCGACCGAGGGCGTTCCGGAACTCAGCGTCGTGGCGGCGGGCAGTCGGTAGGGCTTCGACGGATCGTCGTCGGAACCGGCGGCGGCGGCGCTCAGCTCGGCGGCGGCGTCGATGTCCTCTGGCTCGTCGACGATCTCGGGCTCGGACAGCACCTCGGGCACCGCGGGACGGATGTCGGCGGTCGGCTCCGGCCGCGCGGGGACGTCGGTGCCGAACGCGCGGAGCGCCTGCTCGGCGTCCTGCAGGTCCTGCTCGACGGAGTCGTTGAGGTTGACCGACGCGGGCTCGGCCGGCGTGAGGTCGACGAGCCCGGCGGCGGCACCGGCGTTCGGGCTCACCGCGGGCGCAGCGGGCACGACGGGGGCAGCTGGTGCGACGGCAGCGGCAGCCGGGGCGACCCCGGTGGCCGGGGGCAGGACGGGGCTGTCGTACGCCGGGTCCTCTTCGCGCCCGGACTTGTTCCGGCGCCACCACGGCACGTTGTCGCCACCGGCTTCGGCGTCGGCAGCGGCCTGCTCGTCACCGAACCCGAGGTCGTCGAACAGCTGGAAGTCGGTGTCGCCCTTCTTGCCGCGCTTCGACGTGCGGGCGCGGGCAGCGGGCTCCGCCACGGCGGCGGCGTCGGCCTCGGGTTCTGCTGCGGGGGCCGGGGCGCCGAACAGGTAGGCGTAGAGCTCGTGCAGGCGCCGCCCGAGCTTGTTCGGCGGTGTCTTGGTGATGATGAAGAGCGAGAGCACCAGCAGCACGATCGCCACGGGGACGGCCACCCAGGCCGTCGCGATCGTGACGAGCCAGCCGATGACCACCCAGCCGAGCACCCCACCGGCGGCAGCGAGCGCGGGCATGCCGTCGGCCGCGCTCGGACGGCCGCCGAAGACGTGGCAGAGCGAGGCGATCGACACGATCAGGATGCCCAGGCCGATGCCGATCCGGGTGTTGTCGTGCACCGAGGCCGGGTGCCGGAACAACCACCCGGCGAACACGATCATGATGACGGGCAGGGCGAACGCGAGGCGGCCGAACAGCCCACCGAACGTGTACGCGTCGAGTGCGACGGAGACACTGTTGGTCGGGTTGAGCCACTCGACGACCCCGCCGGCGATGGCCAGCAGGAACAGCAGGAACGGGAACCCGTCGCGCCGCTGGTCCTTCTCGAGGGTCTCCTTGCCGAGCAGCCGGAACATCGCGCCGACGCCGTGCGCCATCGCGAGCCAGAATGTCACGAGCGGGTTCTGCTCGCGGAACACCGGCGTGGGTGCGGCCTGCGGCAGCTTCTTCGTCGTGGCCTGGGTGCGCGACGAACCGCGCGTCCCGTTGCCACGGGACGACGTGGACGCGCGCGAGCGCGTGGTCGACTTGGTGCCTCCGGCCATGGGCAGAACCCTAACGCCCGCTCAGGACAAACGCAGGAAGGCCCGCCGCAGCGTCCGTGACGGACGCTGGACGGGCCTCCCGGGCCGGACGGACGCGAACGCGAACGCGCGCCCACCCGCGAACGGGCCCTACGCCTCGATGACCACCGGGACGATCATCGGACGACGGCGGTGCTTGGTGTTCACCCAGCGACCGACCGTGCGACGGACGACCTGCGCGAAGGCGTGCGAGTCGCGCGTGCCGTTGGCCGCGGCCTCGGAGATCGCCTTGGCGATCTGCGGGCGGACGTCGTCGAACACGGAGTCGTCCTCGGCGAAGCCACGCGACTGGATCTCCGGGCCGATCACGCACTGCCCGGTGGTGAAGTCCACCGCGCAGAAGATCGAGATGAAGCCCTCTTCCGCCAGGACGCGGCGGTCCTTCAGGTCGGCGTCGGTGATCTCGCCGACGGTGGAGCCGTCGACGTAGACGTAGCCGATGTCGAGCTGGCCGGCGACCGTCGCGACGCCGTCCTTCAGGTCGACGACGATGCCGTCCTGCCCGAGGATCACGTTGCGCGGCGGGACACCCGTCTGGATCGCCAGGTCGGCGTTCGCGTACAGGTGGCGGTGCTCGCCGTGGACGGGGAGAACGTTGCGCGGCCGCAGGATGTTGTAGCAGTAGAGCAGCTCGCCGGCGGAGGCGTGTCCGGAGACGTGCACCTTCGCGTTGCCCTTGTGCACGACCTTCGCACCGAGCTTCGTCAGCCCGTCGATGACGCGGTACACGGCGTTCTCGTTGCCCGGGATGAGCGACGACGCGAGGATGACGGTGTCGCCCTCGCCGATCTCGATCTGGTGCTCGAGGTTCGCCATGCGGGCCAGGACGGCCATCGGCTCACCCTGCGACCCGGTCGACATGTAGACGATCTGGTCGTCGGGGACGTTCTTCGCCTTCTTCGTGTCGATGAGCACGTTCTCCGGCACCCGCAGGTACCCGAGGTCGGCGGCGATCGTCATGTTGCGGATCATCGAGCGCCCCATGAACGCGACCTTGCGGTTCGCGGCCGCGGCGGCGTCGAGGACCTGCTGCACGCGGTGCACGTGCGACGAGAAGCTCGCCACGACGACCTTCTTGCGGGCGCGCATGATGATGTTCTCGAGCACCGGGCCGATGTCGCGCTCCGGAGCGGTGAAGCCCGGCACGTCGGCGTTCGTGGAGTCCGGCAGGAACAGGTCCACGCCGGCCTCGCCCAGACGGGCGAACGCACGGAGGTCGGTGATGCGGTCGTCCAGCGGGAGCTGGTCCATCTTGAAGTCACCCGTGTGCAGCACACGACCGGCGGGGGTCGTGATCGCGACGGCGAGGGCGTCCGGGATGGAGTGGTTCACGGCGACGAACTCGAGGTGGAACGGGCCGATCTGCTCGGTCTGGTCCTCGGCCACGACGAGCGTGTACGGCTTGATCCGGTGTTCCTTGAGCTTCGCCTCGACCAGCGCGAGGGTCAGCGTGGAGCCGATCAGCGGGATGTCGTCGCGGAGCTTGAGCAGGTACGGGACGGCGCCGATGTGGTCTTCGTGGCCGTGCGTGAGCACGACACCGAGGACGTCGTCGAGGCGGTCACGGATCGGCGAGAAGTCCGGCAGGATCAGGTCGACACCGGGCTGGTGCTCCTCGGGGAACAGCACGCCGGCGTCGACGATGAGCAGCTTGCCCTCGTACTCGTAGACGGTCATGTTGCGACCGATCTCGCCGAGGCCCCCGATGGGGACGACGCGGAGGGTGCCGGCTTCGAGCGGCTGCGGTTCGGAGATCTGTGTGGGCATTCGGTCCTACGGATTCGGGCGACGCGCGTGCTGCGCGCCGCGGTGTTCGCTAGCGGGTGGTGCCTGGCACCTTCGGTAGTGCACCGCCGGCCGCCGCGTTGCGGTCGGGGCGGAAGTTCGAGAAGTCGGCGCCGGGCACGTCGCGCACGGCTTCGAGGGAGGTCTCGATGGCGTACGCCTCGGAGTCCTCGGGGCCGACGAGCGGCAGTCGGACGCGCGGGCTGCCGATGCGGCCGAGCCCGTGCAGGATGTACTTGGCGGCCACGGTACCGGGAACGTGCGTCATCACGGCGCGGACGAGCGGCTCGAGTCGCTTGTGCTCGGCCGTCGCGGTGGCCAGGTCGCCCCGGTTCACGGCGTCGACGATGGTGCGGTACGGCGCGCTCGTGATGTTCGCGGTCACGCCGATCAGGCCGGTGGCGCCGATCGACAGGTGCGGGAGCACGTTCGTGTCGTCGCCGGAGAAGTACATGAGGTCGGTGTTGTTCAGCACCCGCGAGACCTCGGCGAAGTCGCCCTTGGCGTCCTTCACGGCGAGGATGTTCGGGTGCTTCGACGCACGCAGGATCGTGTCGTACGTGATCGGGATGCCGGTGCGGCCCGGGATGTCGTACAGGATCACCGGCAGGTCGGTGGCGTCCGCGATCATCCGGAAGTGGGTGAGGACACCCGACTGCGTCGGCTTGTTGTAGTACGGCGTGACGATCATCACGCCGTCCGCGCCGGCCTTCTCGCTCTGCTTGTACAGGTGGATCGCGTGCGCGGTCTCGTTCGAGCCACCGCCCGTGATGATCTTCGCGCGGCCAGCGGCGACGGACTTGCCGACCTCGACCAGCCGGAGCTTCTCCGGGTCGGTCAGCGTCGACGTCTCGCCGGTCGTGCCGGTGACGACGATGCCGTCGGCGCCGGCGGTGATGCAGTCGTCGATGTGCTGCTCGACGCCGGGCCAGTCGACCTCGCCGTCGGCCGTGAACGGGGTCACGAGGGCGACGAGGACCTGACCGAAGGGATTCTCACGCGGGGACACGGGCACCAGCGTACCGGGG
The DNA here is from genome assembly GCF_003234395.1 of Curtobacterium sp. MCLR17_051. NCBI lineage: Bacteria > Bacillati > Actinomycetota > Actinomycetes > Micrococcales > Microbacteriaceae > Curtobacterium > Curtobacterium sp. MCLR17_051. The sequence goes on along the minus strand of NZ_QKTA01000006.1, from coordinate 33,441 downwards.
ATGCGCGCGAGGACCGCCGTCCGCGTGGACGGTGGACCGCCTGCGGCGCGGCCGGGAGGCCCGGATCACGTCCGTCCCGCCGGTCACGCCCGGCGCGTGCGGGCGCTCAGGCGCGGCGTTGCCACTCCAGGAACCGGTAGCGGGTGCCCGTGCGGGATTCCTGCCACGGGCCCTCGTCGGCGAGCGTCCAGCCGGCCGCCTCGTCGAGCGTGGGTGCGACGGTGTCGCCGGGCACGTCGACGTCGATCAGCGTCTCGGAGACGTGGTCGGCAGCGTCGAGTGCGGCGGCGTAGACCTGACCGCCGCCGATGACCCACACGGTCTCGTCGGCGCCCTCGGCACGCTCGAGTTCGGCCTGCAGGTCGTGCACGACCTCGGCGCCGTCGGCCGTCCACGTCGTGTCCCGGGTGAGCACGACGTTGCGCCGACCGGGCAGCGGCCGGAAGCGCTCGGGCAGGGACTCCCAGGTGCGCCGGCCCATCAGCACGGTCGCGTCGCCGGTGACCTGCTTGAAGTGCGCCAGGTCCTCGGGCACGTGCCAGGGCATGCCGCCGTCGGCACCGATGACGCCGGTGGTCGAGCGGGCCCAGACCATGCCGATCATCAGACGGCGACCGCGGCCTTGATCGCCGGGTGGTGCTCGTAACCGACGACGGTGAAGTCCTCGTACTCGTAGTCGTCGATCGAGTCGCGCGGAGCGAGTTCGAGCGTCGGCATCGGGTACGCCGTGCGGGACAGCTGCTCCTCGACCTGTTCGACGTGGTTGTCGTAGATGTGGCAGTCGCCGCCGGTCCAGACGAAGTCGCCGACCTCGAGCCCGGTCTGCGCTGCGATCATGTGGGTCAGCAGCGCGTACGAGGCGATGTTGAACGGGACGCCGAGGAACATGTCGGCGCTCCGCTGGTAGAGCTGGCACGAGAGCTTGCCGTCGTTGACGTAAAACTGGAAGAAGGCGTGGCACGGGGCGAGCGCCATGTCCGGAACGTCGGCCACGTTCCACGCCGAGACGATGAGGCGGCGGCTGTCCGGGTTGGTCTTGATCTGGTCGATGACCTGGGCGATCTGGTCGACGTGCTCGCCCGAGGGGGTCGGCCACGAGCGCCACTGCACGCCGTACACCGGGCCGAGGTCGCCGTCGGCGTCCGCCCACTCGTTCCAGATCCGGACACCGTGCTCCTGCAGCCAGGTGGCGTTGCCCTCGCCGCGCAGGAACCAGAGGAGCTCGTACGCGACCGACTTGAAGTGCACGCGCTTGGTGCTGACGAGGGGGAAGCCCTTCGACAGGTCGTAGCGGAGCTGTGCGCCGAACAGGCTCCGGGTGCCGGTGCCGGTGCGGTCACCCTTCGGCGAGCCCTCGGTCAGGACCCGGCGGAGCAGGTCTTCGTAGGGCGTCGGGACGGAGGCGTCGGGCTGTACGGTCTCGCTGTCGGTCACACACAGAAGCCTACGTCGGTGTGAGTAGCGTTGCGGGTATGCCCGACACGACGGAACAACCGCTCTCGATCCTGGTGGCCGGCTCGTCCGGGTTCATCGGGACGCCCCTCGTCCGCGCCCTGCGCGAGGCGGGGCACCACGTGACCACGCTCGTCCGCCGCGAAGCACGCACCGCGACCGAGTTCCGCTGGGCACCGGGGCGGCGTCCGCTCGACCCGGCGATCCTCGACGGCGCCGACGTGGTGATCAACCTGGCCGGCGCGAACATCGGCAAGCTGCCCTGGACGGACGCCTACCGCAAGGAGATCCGCAGCTCGCGCATCGACGCCACCGACACCCTGGTCGAGGCGATGCGGCACGCCGCCACTCCCCCGGCGCTGTTCCTGTCGGGCTCGGCCTCGGGCGTGTACGGCGATCGCCCGGCCGACGTGCTGCAGGACGACGCCGCCGCGGGCACGGGCTTCCTCGCCGACGTCTGCACCGCGTGGGAAGCCGCCGCGAACGCCGCTCCCGCCGGGGTCCGGGTCGTCACGCTCCGCACCGGCATCGTCATCGGCAAGGGCGGCGGTGCGCTCGCGCCGCTCGTCCCGCTGACGAAGCTCGGCGTCGGCAGCCGGCTCGGCACCGGTGGCCAGCACTGGCCCTGGATCGCACTCGAGGACGAGGTCGGCGCGATCGTGCACCTGGCGACCGCGGCACCGGACGTGTCGGGTCCGGTGAACCTGGCGGGCCCCGAGCCCGTCGTGGCCGACCGCATCACGAAGCACGTCGCCGAGGTCCTGCACCGCCCGTACCTCTTCCGGATCCCCGAGTTCGCCCTGCGCCTGGCGCTGCGGGACGCCGCCGACGACATGCTCCTGTCGAGCCAGCGGATGGTCCCCACGAAGCTGCTCGAGTCCGGCTACACGTTCCGGTACACGCAGGCGGCGGACGCGATCGACGCCGTCTTCTGATCCGCCTCCGGCCCCGGGGTCAGCGGTCGGCGGCGCGCGCCAGGGCGGTGCGCATCGCCGACCGTGCGCGCTTGCGGTCACCGGCGGCGTCGTAGACCACACCGAGCCGGTACCAGGCACGCCAGTCGGCCGGGTCCTGCCCGACCGCGTCGCGGTACCGCGGGAACAGCTCATCGGCGGCGTCGCGGATCGGCCGGCCCGACGGCCGCACCGGGACGACGTCGTCCGGGGTGCCGCCCTCGGCCTCGAGCCGCGCGCCGAGCCGGGTGATGCGGATGCCGAAGCGGAACTCCAGCACGAGCAGGAGCGCCCCGATCGCGGCGACGACGAACAGCGCGACGCCGATGCCGATGCCGATCGGGATCCCGGTCGCGATGAAGGCGACGGCGCGCTGCCCGACGAGCACGATGTACAGGGCGAGCAGCACCGCCATCAGCGCTGCACCCCAGAACGGCGAGCGGATCGTGCGTCCGGCCCGCTCCATCCGACCCACGGCGGTCAGCCGATGCCGAGGACGCTGCCGAGGCCCACGGTGAGGCCCCGCGCCGACACCACGTTCGCCAGCGCCGCACGGATGCCCGCGACGTAGGCGACGTCGTCGTTGGTGTCGTGCCGGATCGTCAGCGTCTCGCCGGGTCCGCTCAGCACGACGTCCTGCACGGCCTTCACCCCGGGGAGCCGGAGCGAGTGGATGGGCACGCTGGCGACCTGCTGGCCGCGGGCGCGCTGGTCGACGTGCGGGGCGTCCACGGGACCGACCTCGCGCCGGGCGTCGGCCATCAGCTCGGCGGTGCGCACCGCGGTGCCCGAGGGCGAGTCGATCTTGCCGGCGTGGTGGGTCTCGACGATCTCGGCGGCGGGGAACCACGGTGCCGCGATCGTCGCCAGGTGGGTGCCGAGCACGGAGCCGATCGAGAAGTTCGGGACCACGAGCACCCCCTGGTCCGGGCGTTCCCGCAGCCCGGTGCGGAGCTTCGCGAGCCGGTCGAGCGACCAGCCGGAGGTGCCGACGAGCACGTTCGCGCCGCTCGACAGCGCGTTCTCCACGATCGCCGGGCTGAGCGACGGCACCGTCACGTCGACCACCAGGGTCGCACCGCCGAAGACCGACGGCGGCGCCTCGTGCGCGCCGTCCTTCGACGACAGGCGGGCGACGAGCTCGAACTCCGGGAGTTCCTCGACGACGGACGCCACGAGGCCCCCGAGACGACCGGTGGCGCCGACGACGGCGACGGGAGTGACCATGCGGTCCATCCTAGGATCGACGCATGTCAGTCGAGGTCAGGACCGTGCCGGCCGATCTGCCCGAGGTCGACGCGCTGCTCGACGCGTACCTGGACGAGCGCGAGGCGACGTTCCCGAGCACGCAGGGCACGTACTCGCGGAAGCGCACCCCCGCGGCCGAGTTCACGCCGCCGAACGGGGTGTTCGCGGTGGCGTACGACGACGACGTCGCGGTCGGCTGCGGCGGCATCCGTCGGATCGCGGACGGGGTCGACGCGACCGGTGCCGCCGACGTCCGGTTCGAGGTCAAGCACGTCTTCGTGGCGCCGGCCGGGCGCGGCACTGGCGTGGCGACGGCCGTGATGGACCTGCTCGAGCGGGCCGGGGCGGACCTCGGCGCGACGAGCATCGTCCTCGACACGAACGACTCGCTCGTGGCGGCCGGCGCGATGTACCGCGGCCGCGGGTACCAGCGGGTCGAGCCGTTCAACGACAACCCGAACGCGACCGCCTGGTACCGCAAGCCGATCGCCTGAGCCGCCACGGGCCTCCCGGCCGCGCCACCGCGGACCGGACGGGCAGCCGCTAGACGGGCTGGTCGACGGGCAGACCCGTGCGCAGCTCCACCGGCAGGTGGGCCAGGTCGTTCAGCGTGACGACCTCGGCGGGCTTCGCCGAACGGATCCGGATGATCGTGAGCGCGGTGTGGGCGACGTTCGTGCCCATCCAGCGCCACTCGGGGGCTTGGAACGCCTCGCGCACGAACCAGCCGATCACGGCGTTGTGGGTGATCAGCAGGTCGTGCCGGTCCTCGCGCGCCGGGGTGAACCACTCCGACACGGCGTCGCCCATCTGGGCCTGCCCGGCGACGATCTCCTCTTCGGTGATGCCGCCGTACCAGCCCTGGTAGGCGTGCGGCATGTCCGGGGTCGGGCCCGAGGGGATGCAGTCGAACAGCAGTGTCGAGGGCTCGGGCTGGATCGACGGCAGGCGCTGCGACAGGAACGCGGCGGTCTCGCTCGGGGCCTCGAGCGGCGAGTGGTACACGCCGTCGAAGGGCACGCCGCCGAGACGGTCCGCGATCAGGGTCGCCTGACGCTTGCCGCGTTCGGAGAGCTTGCCGTCCCGCAGGCCGTGTTCGGCGTCCTGGTGTTCGCCGTGCCGGACGAGGTACAGGTAGTGCGACATGTCCGTGCTCAGCTGCCGATCCCGATGGCCGCGGCGAGTTCGTCCTGCTGCACGGCACCGACGACCGAGGTGATCGTCGGCCGGGTGAGCAGGTCGCGCGCGAGTTCGAGCACGCCGTCGGTCGTGACGCCGTCGACACGCTCGAGCGCCGTCGACAGGTCGGTGTACTCGCCGGTGCCGAGCTCGGAGCGGCCGAGGCGGGTCATGCGGGCGTCGGAGTCCTCGAGCGAGAGCGTCAGCGCGCCCTCGATCTGGCCCTTGGCACGTCGGAGCTCGTCGTCGGTGATGCCGTGGTCGACCATCCGGCGGAACTCGGCGTCGACGATGTCGATGACACCGGCGACGTTGTCCGGCGCGCAGCCGGCGTAGACACCGAAGGCACCGTTGTCCAGGTACGCAGGGGCGAACGACGACACCGCGTAGGCCAGACCGCGGCGCTCACGGACCTCTTGGAACAGACGCGAGCTCATGCCGCCACCGAGCACGGCGTTCAGGACGCTGAGCGAGGGACGACGGTCGTCACGCAGGTCGAGGCCCTGCGAGCCGCGGAGCATGCTGACCTGCTCGGTCGGGCGGTGCACCACGGTCAGCTTCGCCTCGGCCGGGTCGGCCACGGTCTCGGGCGTGCGGCGCGGCAGCGGCTCGGCGTCCGGGGCGTCGTGGAAGACGCCGGCGACGAGCTCGCAGAACCGGTCGTGGTCGACGGCACCGGCGGCGGTGACGACGATGCCGTTCGGCGCGTAGTGCTCGCGGTAGTGGGCCAGCACCTCGTCGCGCTGGACCGCACGGATGCTGTCCGGGGTGCCGCCGATCGGACGACCGAGGGGGTGTCCGCCGAACGCCGCGGCGAAGAACGCCTCGCCGGCGAGGTCGGCGGGGTCGTCGGCGGCCATCGCGAGCTCTTCGAGGATGACCCCGCGCTCGACGGCGAAGGCATCCGGTTCGAGCACCGAACCGGTGACCATGTCACCGATGACGTTCACGGCCATCGGGACGTCGGTGTCCCGGACCCGTGCGTAGTAGCAGGTGTACTCCTTGGCGGTCGCAGCGTTGTGCTCACCGCCGACCGAGTCGAACGCGATGGCGATGTCGAGCGCCGACCGGGTCTCGGTGCCCTTGAAGAGCAGGTGTTCGAGGAAGTGCGTCGACCCGAACTGCCCGTCGCGCTCATCACGCGAACCGACGCCGACCCAGAACCCGATGCTCGTCGACGCGGCACCCGGCACCGCCTCGGTCAGCACACGGACACCCGAGGGCAGCACGGTGCGACGGACGAAGGCCCCGCCGGACGTCAGGAACGACGTGTCCGGGGCCCCGAGCGGCAGTGGCACTGGCTGGTTCATCGCAGACGAGCCTAGTGATCCGTCGATGCCTCCCGCCCAGTTTCCCGGTCTCGGTCGCATGCCACTCGAAGTGGGGTACAGAAAATGTGGACAGACCGACTCGTCTGTCTGTCCTCCTTGTGCTACTGTTGGCCACGCCGGATCGAAAGCCCCCCTAAGTTCCGATCCGGCGGCTCGGGACATCAGTCCTGCGCGACCACCGAGTCCCCCCACTCCGGTCGCGGAGCCGATGAGTCCGAGGAGTACACGCTGTGACGGTCGATTCCCCCCAACCGGCCGTCCAGCGTCTCCCCGGCCCGAGCACGAACCTCGCGTCGCCGGACGGGTCGAGCGTCCCCCCGACTCCCCGCTCCGGCGGCGCGAAGGTCCGTGTCCTCGAGACCGCCACGCGACTCTTCTACGAAGAGGGCATCCACAGCGTCGGCGTCGACCGTCTCATCTCCGAGGCGAGCGTCACGAAGGCGACGTTCTACAAGCACTACGGGTCGAAGGACAACCTGATCCTGGCCTACATCCGCACCCAGCACGAGCGCGTGCAGGAGCGGATGGAGCAGCTCATCACCGACGCCGGCTCCCCCGAGCGGGCCGTTCGCGCGTGGGTCGCCGCACTGGCCGACGACGTCAACGACCCGGCGTTCCGCGGCTGTGCGTTCCTGCACGCCGCCGCCGAGTACCACGACCCGCGCGACCCGGTCCGCCAGGTGGTCGCCGTGCACCGCGACTGGTACACCGAGCGACTCGCGACCCTGCTGCAGGAGGCCGGACACCCCCTGCCCGGCGACGGCGCCGACGAGCTCATGCTCGCGCGCGACGGTGCGATGGCCGGCGCGTACGCCGGTGACGCGATCGCCGCCACCGCCGCGCTCAACCGCGTGGTCGACCGGGTGCTCGCGGGCTGACGCTCGGCTCGTCGCCAGCGCTGTCGCTTTCGCGAAAGCGACAGATCACCCCGAACAGTTCGCGGGGTCCTGTCGCCTTCGCGGCACGGACGCACCCGCGCGACGCACATGTGTCGCTTTCGCGGGGCGGTCGAGGCGACCGCGGCCGGACGGGAGGCCCGTGGCGGGCCCGCACCGCGCCTCCAGGCCGTCACGTGCGAACTCCCACAGCCCCGCGCGCGCACCGAGCGCAGCCCGAGCCGGCGGGTGTTGGCTGGGGGCATGGCCAACGACCCCAACTGGAACCTGCCCGACGTCCCGTCCTTCACCCTGACGAGCCCCGACTTCACCGACGGAGGCGAGCTGCCCACCTCGGCACGCGGCTCCGACGTCGGCGGTGAGGACCGCTCCCCCGCACTCGAGTGGTCGGACGCACCCGAGGGCACGAAGAGCTTCGTCCTGACCGTCTACGACCCCGATGCCCCGACCGGCTCCGGCTTCTGGCACTGGAGCCTGACCGACATCCCGGGCTCGGCGACGTCGCTCCCCGCAGGCGCCGGTACCGACGACGCCCTGCTGCCCGCCGAGGCACTCCGCCGCCGCAACGAGTTCGGCACGGACACGTTCCTCGGGGCGGCTCCGCCCGCGGGCCACGGTGTGCACCGCTACTTCTTCACGCTGAGCGCCCTCGACGTCCCCGTGCTCGAGGTCCCCGCCGACGCGACCCCCGCGGTCGTGGGCTTCATGCTCCGTGGGCACCTGCTCGGGCGCGCGCAGCTCATGGGCACGCAGGAGACCCCCGCGGCCTGACCGGCACGCGTGGCACGGTGCCGCGATCGTTCGCGCACAGCGACAGTTCACGCGGCGCCGTGCCCGTGAGGTGTCGCTGACCGCGAAAGCACGCGCGGCCAACGCGTGGCACCTGCCCTGCAACGGCGAACGGCCGCCGCCCCGGAAGGGACGGCGGCCGTTCGTGCGTCAGGACGCGGAGAGGATCAGCCCTCGGCCGGGTCCTCGGCGTGGGCGCGGACCGTCTCGGCCGAGGTGGAGTCACCCTCGGTCTCGTCGGCCACGACCGGCGCGAGCGACAGCTTGCCGCGGTCGTCCACCTTGGTGACCTCGACGAGGACCTTCTGGCCGACGCCGAGCACGTCTTCGACGTTCTCCACACGCTTGCCACCGGCGAGCTTGCGGACCTCGGAGACGTGGAGCAGACCGTCACGGCCCGGGAGCAGCGACACGAAGGCGCCGAAGGTGGCGATCTTCACGACGGTGCCGAGGAACTGGTCCCCGATCTCCGGGTTGGTCGGGTTTGCGATCGCGTTGACCTGGGCACGAGCGGCCTCGGCCGACGGACCGTCGACGGCGCCGATGTAGACGGTGCCGTTGTCCTCGATCGAGATGTCGGCACCCGTGGTGTCCTGGATGCCGTTGATCGTCTTGCCCTTCGGGCCGATCAGCTCGCCGATCTTGTCGACGGGGATCTGCACCGAGATGACGCGAGGAGCGGTGTCCGCCATCTCGTCGGGGGCGTCGATGGCCTCGTTCAGCACACCGAGGATGGCCGAGCGGGCCTCCTTGGCCTGCTTGAGCGCCGCGTCGAGCACCGTCGACGGGATGCCGTCGAGCTTGGTGTCGAGCTGGATCGCGGTGACGAACTCCGAGGTACCGGCGACCTTGAAGTCCATGTCGCCGAGGGCGTCTTCCGCACCGAGGATGTCGGTCAGGGCCGCGTAGCGGGTCTGGCCGTCGACGGTGTCGGACACGAGGCCCATCGCGATGCCGGCGACCGGGGCCTTGAGGGGCACACCGGCGTTGAGCAGCGACAGGGTCGAGGCGCAGACGGAACCCATCGAGGTCGAGCCGTTGGAGCTGAGCGCCTCGGAGACCTGACGGATGGCGTACGGGAACTCGTCACGCGACGGCAGCACCGGCACGAGGGCGCGCTCGGCGAGGAAGCCGTGCCCGATCTCGCGACGCTTCGGCGAACCCACGCGGCCGGTCTCACCGGTCGAGTAGGGCGGGAAGTTGTAGTGGTGCAGGTAGCGCTTCTTCGTGACGGGCGACAGCGAGTCGATCTGCTGCTCCATCTTGAGCATGTTCAGCGTGGTGACGCCGAGGATCTGCGTCTCGCCGCGCTGGAAGATCGCCGAACCGTGGACGCGCGGGATCACGGCGACCTCGGCGTCGAGCGGACGGATGTCGGCGAGGCCGCGGCCGTCCATGCGGATCTGCTCGGTCAGGATGCGGCCGCGGACGACCTTCTTCGTGACCGACTTGTACGCGGCACCGACCTGCGAGTTGGCGACCTCGGGCAGCGAGCCCGCGGTGACCTGCTCGGCGATGGCAGCCTTGACGCGCGACTTGAGCGCGTCGTCGGCGTCCTGACGCTCGGTCTTGGCGGCGATCTTGTAGACGTCACCGAGCTCGGAGAGCGCGAGGGCCTCGACGGCCGAGTAGACCTCGGGCGCGTACGGCGGGAAGACCGGGAAGTCCTGGATCTCCTTGGCCGACTGCGCGGCGAGCTTGGCCTGCGCGTCGACGAGGGACTTGAGGAACGGCTTGGCCGCCTCGAGGCCCTGGGCGACGATGGCCTCGTCGGGCTTGGTGGCGCCGCCCTGGATGAGGTCCCAGGCGTGCTCGGTGGCTTCCGCCTCGACCATCATGATCGCGACGTCCTCGTTGCCGGCCTCGTCCGTGACGACACGACCGGCGACGGTCAGGTCGAACACGGCGTCGGCGAGCTGCGAGGCCTTCGGGAACGCGACCCACTGGTCGCCGATGAGCGCGAGGCGCACACCGGCGATCGGGCCGGAGAACGGCAGACCGGAGATCTGCGTCGACGCGGACGCGGCGTTGATCGCCAGCGCGTCGTAGAACTCGTCCGGAGCGATGCTCAGGACGGTGATGACGATCTGCACCTCGTTGCGGAGGCCGTCGACGAACGACGGACGCAGCGGCCGGTCGATCAGGCGGCAGACGAGGATGGCCTCGGTCGACGGACGGCCTTCACGACGGAAGAACGAACCGGGGATCTTGCCGGCGGCGTAGGAACGCTCCTCGACGTCGACGGTCAGCGGGAAGAAGTCGAAGCCCTCACGCGGGTGCTTGCCGGCACTGGTGGCCGAGAGGAGCATCGTTTCCTCGTCCAGGTACGCGGCGACCGCGCCCTGGGCCTGCTGTGCGAGCCGACCGGTCTCGAACCGGACGGTGCGCTTGCCGTACTTGCCGTTGTCGATGACGGCTTCGGCGAACTTGATCTCGGGACCCTCCAAAAGGGCGCCTCCTTGATGTGTTTCCGGCAGGCCGTGGCGACGGCACTCGATGGTGCGTGCGCGCCGATCGTTCCGGACGCATGTCTGGCCAGCAGTAGAAGCACTCGGGAAACCGTTCCGGCCCGCGAGCCACCACCGATGACCAGCTCCGTGCCCGGCCTGCGCAGTGTTGTGTGTGACGTCCGGGGAATGAGTCCTCGGACACGATGGACTTTACCAGTCCTCAGGCTGTCGGCGGCGCGGCTCGCTGGACTCCTGGTGAACATCGGTAGCCTGCCGACATGCGCCTCACCCCCTCGCGGGGCGTGCTCGTCGCGGCCGCCGTGGTCGTCGGCGCGCTCGTCGCCCCGGCCCTGACCGCTGCCCCCGCGAACGCCACCGAGTACCCCACCTGGCAGGACGTCCAGCGCGCCAAGGGCAACGAGACAGCGAAGCGCGCCGAGGTGCAGAAGGTGCAGGCGGCGCTGCAGTCCGCGCAGGACGAAGCAGCCGCGAAGTCGCAGGCCGCCCTGGTGGCCTCGTCGAAGGCGGACGCGGCCGAGTCGGAGTTGGCGTCGGCCACCCAGGCCGCCACGAGCCTCCAGGCCCAGGCGCAGCACGCGAGCGAGACGGCGGACCGGGCCCAGCAGCGGGCCGGCCAACTGGCCGCGAACCTGTACCGCGACGGCAGCGCGAACCAGATGACCACCCGCATCGCGACCGCGAAGAACCCGGACCAGCTGCTCTACCAGCTCGGCGCCCTCGACCAGCTGTCGGAGACCTGGGCCGGCGTCATGGACGACGCGTCCGTCGCGGCCGGCACGGCGTCGTCGCTGCACGAGCAGGCCGAGCGGGCCGAGACGGAACGCGCGACGCGCGCGCAGGCGGCCGAGGAGCGCTCGGCCGCGGCGAAGTCGGCGGAACAGGCGGCGGACGCCGCCGTCGAGTCGACGGAGCAGCACAGCGACGAGCTGTACGCGCAGCTCGCGTCGCTCAAGGACAGCACCGCGAAGCAGGAGGCCGGGTACGAACTCGGCCAGAGGGTCGCCGCGCAGAAGGCGGAGCAGCAGCGCAAGCGGGCCGCAGCGGCTGCGGCCGAGGCGGCGGCGAACGCGGCCGCGGCGAACGCCGGCAGCAGCGCTTCCAGCGGCGGCGCGACGAGCGGCGGCACCGGCTCGTCCTACCCGAGCACCGGGGGCGTCGCCGTGGACCCCGCGGCCGCACAGGCCTACGCACGGAGCGCGCTCGGGTCGTACGGGTGGGGCTCCGACCAGTTCTCGTGCCTGGTGTCGCTCTGGACGCAGGAGTCCGGGTGGCGGGCGAACGCCCTGAACGCCTCGAGCGGCGCCTACGGCATCCCGCAGTCGCTGCCGGCCGAGAAGATGGCGGTCGCCGGAGCCGACTGGCGCACCAACGCGAACACGCAGATCGACTGGGGGCTCGCGTACATCAAGAGCGCCTACGGATCACCCTGCGGGGCGTGGGGCCACGAGATGAGCGTCAACCCGCACTGGTACTGAGCCAGGGGCCGGCCGGCGGTCAGTGACCGAGGCCGCCGAGCAGGCTCGCGAAGTCCGGCGTCGCGGGGAGCGCGTCGGCTTCCTGCGGGGCCCGCCTGGAGGCCCGGATCGCCCAGGCCAGGTCGGCTCCGGCCCGGCGGATGCGACCGTCCAGGGCGGCGGCGTCACCGTCGGTCCCCCAGTCGTCGGTCGCGGCGAAGACCCCGGTGGGCACGATCGCGGCACGCAGGTACGCGAAGACCGGCCGGAGGGCGTGGTCGATCGCGAGGGAGTGCCGCGAGGTCCCGCCGGTGGCCCCGAGCAGGACGGGCATGTCGGCCATCGAGTCCTTGTCGAGCACGTCCAGGAACGACTTCGCCAGTCCGCTGACGCCCGCGGTGAAGATCGGCGTGACGAACACGACGGCGTCGGCCTCGACCACGGCGGCCATCGCTGCCGAGAGTGCCGGGGCCGCGAAGCCGGTGAGCATCGCGTCGGTGATCTCGTGCGCGAGCGGCCGGAGTTCGACGTGCACGACGTGTGCCGGGGTGCCCTCGGCGACGAGCGACGTGACGGCGGCCTCCCCGAGACGGTCGGCGAGCAGGCGGGTGGAGCTGGGCTCGGAGAGTCCGGCGGAGACGACGGCGATGGTGGTCATGATGCTTCCCGACTTTCGATGCGTTTGCATGAACATAGCATCCAACCGGGTTGCCCTCGCAACCATTCCCGCCATCGAACAGCGTGCCGATCGGTCACGACTCCCCGCGCGCTGACTGCGGAGCGGTCACGAAGTGTCGACTGGGACCGTTGTGGCCGACGAGTCGTGACCGCCGCACGAGCGCGGGCGACGTGTCGTGACCGACCTCGCGACCGACCGAGGACGGAGCGCGGTCGGAGCGGGGCCCCCGCCGAGCGTCGAACGCCCCGGGAACGAAGAACGCCCCGGTCCTCTCGAAGAGGACCGGGGCGTTCGGTCAAGCGTGTTTCGGTCGACTAGCGACGCAGGCCGAGGCGCTCGATGAGCGTACGGTAGCGGGCGATGTCGACGTCGGAGAGGTAGCCGAGGAGACGGCGACGCTGACCGACCATGAGGAGCAGGCCACGACGCGAGTGGTGGTCGTGCTTGTGCTCCTTGAGGTGCTCGTTCAGGTCGTTGATACGACGCGTCAGAACGGCGACCTGGACCTCGGGGGATCCGGTGTCGCCCGGGTGGGTCGCGTACTCTTCGATGATCTCCTGCTTGACCTGTGCGTCAAGTGCCATGGTGATCCCCTTCCTGTCCGTTGCGCGGTGCCCGTACCTGATGCACGAGCGCTCTTTGTCCGCGGCCGTTCGACGGCAACCGCACAAGACTACCAGAGTCCTAGGCGGTCCTGGGGTGCAGACGGCGCCGGCGACGACGCTCCGGCAGCAGGCTGCGGACGAGTCCGACCAGCGTCGCGCCGAGCAGTCCGCCGAGGCCGTTCGACAGCACGTCGCGCGGGTCCGCGACGCGGTACGGCAGGTAGGTGGCCTGCGCGAACTCGATGCCGGTCGACAGCGCGACCGCGACGAGCGCGCCGAGGATCCACCAGCGCCGGGGCAACCACAGCGCCGCGAGCATCCCCACGGGCACGAACATCGCGATGTTGGCGAGGAACTCGGTGCGCTCGTACGTGAACCAGGCACCGTGCGGCAGCTGCTGCACCCAGGCGATCGCGTGCAGCACGAGGGAGTTCTGGGCCGAGGTGAAGACCTGCGGGGTCAGCGTCATCCGCCAGATCACCCAGGCGTAGCCCGCGGTCAGGGCGAGGAGGAGGAGTCGACGGAACATCAGCACAGTGTGCTGCACGGTCCTGCGCGGTCGCTGGAGCGCTCCTGTCAGCCGTCGGTACGACACCTGGGCGATCGCGGATCGGCGCTGGTCAGGACTCCCCCGCACCTGTCAGCATGGGTCCGGGCGCGATCGGTGCCCGCACCACCGACACCGCACGGTCAGATCAGGAGCACCGCAGCATGCCGGAGCACGAGGCACCCAGCACCCCACGCCGCAACCGCACCGGCGGCCTGCGGCAGTGGGGGTGGATCGCCGCTGCGGCCGTCGTCGTCGCCGCGGTCGTCACGACCCTCGTGGTCGTCGGCCCGTGGAACGGCGGCCAGCCGGACGGTGACCGTACCCCGAGCGGCCGCAGCGTCGCCGAGCGGAAGTCCGCGGCCGAGGCGTTCCCGGGCGGGCTCGCGCGCCAGCCGACCGCCGTGAACCAGGCCGGCCTCCGCGAGCGCCAGGCCCGTGCCGACGGTGACACCCAGACCGCCGAGCAGATCGCGGTGATCGCCGACCAGCCGATCGCGACGTGGCTGACGAACACCTCGCGGGCCGAGACCCGCTCCACGATCCGGTCGGTGGTCAGCACGGCCGAGCAACGCGGTGGCACCCCCGTGTTCGTCCTCTACAACATCCCGGACCGTGACTGCGGCAGCTACTCGAAGGGCGGCACCGAGGACGACGCCTACCTGCCGTGGGTCCGGTCCGCCGTCCGGGCGATGGCCGGTTCGCACGCGGTCGTGCTCGTCGAACCCGACTCGATCGCCCAGATCCAGAACTGCGAGCGGCTGCGCGACGAACGCCTGCCCCTGCTGCGGAAGGCCGTCGACGCCCTGACCGGCCACGGGCTCACCGTGTACCTGGACGGCGGCAACGAGAACCGTGTGCCGACCGCCACCATGGCCGACTGGCTGCGGCAGGCCGGCGTCGACGAGGTGCAGGGCTTCTTCACGAACGTGTCGAACTTCTACCGGGTCGACCAGGAGCGCGCGTACGCCGACGAGCTCGCCGACGCGATCGGCGGCGACCCGCACTTCGTCATCGACGTCTCCCGCAACGGGCAGGGGTGGCGGGGCACCTGGTGCAACCCCGAGGGCGCTGGCCTCGGCCAGGAGCCGCACGTCACCGGCGGCAGCACCCGGCTCGACGCCCTGCTCTGGGTGAAGACGCCGGGGCTCAGCGACGGCACCTGCAACGGCGGCCCCGCGGCCGGCCAGTGGTGGGAGTCGTACGCGCTGGCCCTCGTCGAGCACCGCAAGCGCGACTGACGACGCCGCTATACGGCCCGCGCAGGGCCGTGTCGGTGCCCGGTGGTTGCATGTGCACATGACCGCGACCGACCGCATCCGCTCCGTCGTCCCGCCCTACCTGCTCCGCGCCGTCGCCGACGCCGATGCGTTCCCCCGGGCGGCCTCGGCGGCACGCACCGCACTGGCCTCGCTCGACGCCGTGCAGGCGCCGAAGCACGCGCACCTGGTCGCACCGCGCAGCGTCAGCGGCGCCGTCGACCGCTCCCCGCAGCGGACGATCACCGACGCGCACGGCACCACGACGCTGCCCGGCACCGTCGTCCGGCGCGAGGGCGACGCCGACTCCGGTGACGCCGCGGTCGACGAGGCGTACGCGGGCCTCGGCGCCACGCACGCCTTCTGGCTCGAGGTGTTCGACCGGGTGTCGATCGACGGCGCCGGACTCCCCCTCGACGCGACCGTGCACTACGGCCAGGACTACGACAACGCCTACTGGGACGGCAACCGGATGGTGTTCGGCGACGGCGACGACGAGGTGTTCCGCCGCTTCACCGTCGCGCTCGACGTCATCGGCCACGAGCTCGCGCACGGCGTCACGCAGTACACCGCCGACCTGACCTACCAGGGCCAGTCGGGTGCCCTCAACGAGTCGATCAGCGACGTCTTCGGCTCCCTGGTCGCCCAGTACGCGGCGGGGCAGACGGCGGAGCAGGCGAGCTGGCTCATCGGCGAGGGGCTGTTCACCGACGCCGTGCAGGGCGACGCGCTCCGGTCGATGCGGGCCCCCGGCACCGCGTACGACGACCCGGTGCTCGGGAAGGACCCGCAGCCGGCGACCATGGCCGGTTTCGTCGACACCACGGACGACGCCGGCGGGGTCCACACGAACTCCGGCATCCCGAACCACGCGTTCTTCCTGGCGGCCACGGCCATCGGCGGCCCCGCGTGGCTGGGTGCCGGCGCCGTCTGGTGGGACGCCCTGACGTCGGCCGAGGTGACCGCCTCGATCGACTTCGCGGGGTTCGCCGCCGTCACCGTCGACGCGGCCGGGCGGCGGTTCGGGGACGGTTCCGCCGAGCAGACCGCGGTCCGTCAGGCCTGGCAGCAGGTGGGCGTGCTCGACTGAGCAGGCCACCCGGGCGTACCGTCGGGGCCATGCGCATCGAGGTCCGCCGCTCCGGGGGCTTCGCCGGCACCACACGGCGCTGGCGGGTCGACACCGACACGAGCAGCGACCCCACGGCGTGGTCCGACGTCGTGGACGCGCTGCGGCGTACCCCGGCACCGACGGCTGCGCCCGTCCCCGACGACTTCAGCTGGACGATCACCGTCGAGCGCACCACCGTGACGATCCCGGGACGCCGCCTCGACGGTCCGTGGGCCGATCTGGTCGCGCGGGTGCGGTCCGAGGGCGACCCGACCTGATCCGGGAGGCCCGTGGCGGGCCCGCACCGGGCCTCCCGTCCGCCCCGCGGGGACGCCACCGCCCACCGATCGTGCGCCGGAACGGTCGCGTGGGACCGACGGACCCGACCGTTCCTGCGCACGAAGGGCGCGGGGACACACGCACGACCGTCAGTCGACGTCGATGACCGTCAGGCGACGTGTCGGACGCGTCATCGCGACGTACACCGCGGCGGCGGCTCGGGCGGCGTCGGCACCCACGCCGTCCGGGTCGACGAGCAGCACGCCGTCGAACTCCAGACCCTTGGCGTCCGCACCCGTCAGCACCGTGAGCGAGCCGGCGTTCGGCGAGGCGAGGCCCCGGACGTCCGCCTCGGTGCGGGCGAGCCGCTGCCGGACCGTGTCGACCTGGGCCTCGGGGACGATGACGCCGATGGTGCCGGATCCGATCCGGGCACGCTCGGCGTCGGCAACGGCCACGACGGTGTCGAGCAGGTCGGCCCGGGCGACGCGGACGCGCTCGACGGGGTCACCGTCTCGAACGGCCTCGTTGCGGGTGACCGTGAGGCCGGCGCTGTCCGCGAAGGCCCCGGCGGCCTCGACGATGGAGCGCGGGGTGCGGTAGTTCACCGTGAGCTGCTCGATGCGGTGGTCGAGCGGCACCTGCGGCGCACGGCCGCGCCGGCGACGCGCGAGCGCCCCGATGACGTCGTCCCAGGTGCGTGCGGCACCGGGCGAGGAACCCTGCGCCATGTCGCCGACGATCGTGAAGGAGCGCAGCGGGTTGCGGCGGGCGAGCACGCGCCACTGCATCGGCGAGAGCTCCTGCGCCTCGTCGACGACGATGTGCCCGTAGGTCCACTCGCGGTCGTCGGCGGCGCGCTCGGCGGTGGAGCGGGGGTCGCCGCCCTCGGCGAACGAGCCGGCGACCTGCTCGGCGCTGACGATGCCCTCGACGCCCATGTTCTCGATGGCCTGGCGGGCGTTCTCGATGTCACGGTTCCGGCTGGCCTTCGCCGCGCGCTTGGCGGCGCCGCCGGTCGGGTCGAACGGGCCGAGCAGTTCGGCGGCCTCGTCGAGCAGGGGGACGTCCTCGACGGTCCAGGCCGTACCGCGGGCGCGCTGCAGCAGGGCGCGGCGCTCCGGGGTCCAGTCGGGGGTGAGCGAGGCGAGCCAGTTCGGCCGGGCGTAGAGGTCCTCGAGGAACTTCTCGGGCGGCAGCGGCAACCACGCGGTGTTGAGCAGCACACGGGCGTCGTACGAACTCCGGATGTCCTCGCGCAGGACCTTCTCGTCGGCCTCGTCCACCGTGGTACCACGCTCCCGCAGCTGCTCGGCGAGCAGGCGGGTCATCGCGTCGAGGGCGGTCTTGTTGAACGTGACGCGGGCGGCGTTGTGCGGCTTGCCGCGGTCCTGCGCACGCTTCATGGCGTCGGCGACGAGCTGCGGCGGCACGACGAGCCGCTCGCCCTCGATGTCGAGCGTGACCGACTCGGTCGGCACGACCTGGCGCGAGCGCACGGCCCGGCGCAGCAGGGACGCCATCTGCGCGGCGCCCTTCACGGCGGCGACGTCGCGGGTGTCGTGCGTCGTCGCGTGCACGCCCGGGTAGAGCGAGCCGAGCGACGCCATCACGACACCGGTCTCGCCGAGCGACGGGAGCACCTGCTCGATGTAGGTCAGGAACGCCGGGGACGGGCCGACCATGAGCACGCCGGAGCCCCGCAGCCGCTCGCGGTAGGAGTAGAGCAGGTACGCCGCGCGGTGCAGCGCCACGGCGGTCTTGCCGGTACCGGGGCCGCCCTGCACGATGAGCACGCCCTCGAGCGGGGAGCGGATGATGCGGTCCTGCTCGCCCTGGATCGTCGCGACGATGTCGGTCATCCGGCCGGTACGCTCGGCGGTCACCGCGGCGAGCAGCGCCCCTTCGCCCTGCAGGTGGGTGCGCTCGTCGTCGTAGAGCGAGGCGTCGAACACCTCGTCCTCGACGCCGACCACGCGACGGCCCTGCAGCGACAGGTGCCGGCGGGAGCGCATGCCCATTGGGTGCGCTGCGGTGGCCTGGTAGAAGGCGCTCGCACCGGGGACGCGCCAGTCGAGCAGCAGCGGCCGGTGCTCGGCGTCGCGCAGCCCCACACGGCCGATGTACCGGAAGGTGTCGTCTGGGTTGTCGGGCTCGGCGACCTCGAGCCGGCCGAAGACCAGACGGTCCCCCACCCGCTCGAGCGTCGCGACGGTGTCCTCGTAGAGCCGCGCGTACGCGTCGCGCTCGCTGCGGCTCTGGTGGTTCCCGCCGACCGCCTGTCGGCGGGTCTCGGCGAGGCGCTGTTCGGCCTCGGCGGTCAGCTCGTCGAGACGACGGAAGAGGCCGTCGACGTAGCCGCGTTCACGGTCGATCTCGGTCGGTTCGGACACACGCAACCCTTCGGGAAGAGGGGGAACCAGTGTACTGCCCACCGGGAGCCCCGCTGTCCCCGAAGGGTCGCGTCGGAGTCACATCTCTTCGTGCGTGTCCGGGTCGCCGTCCCACAGACGACCGCGCTCGAGCGCGGAGATCGCCTGCACCTCGTCGTCGGTCAGCTCGAAGCCGAAGACGTCGAGGTTCTCCTTCTGGCGGGCGGCGTCGCCCGACTTCGGCACCGGCACGGCACCGAGCTGGACGTGCCAGCGCAGCACGACCTGGCCGGGGGCCACCCCGTGCGCCGCGGCGGCATCGACGATCGGCTGCTCGGTGAGCAGTTCCGACCGCTTCGCGAGCGGGCTCCAGCTCTCGGTCACGATGCCGAGCTCCTGGTGCACCTTCCGCAGTTCCGCCTGGGGGAAGTACGGGTGCAGCTCCACCTGGTTGACGGCCGGGGCGACCCCGGTGGCGTCGACGATCCGGCGCAGGTGCTCGGGCGTGAAGTTCGAGACGCCGATCGAGCGGACCTTGCCGCTGTCGCGGAGGTCGACGAACGCCTTCCAGGTGTCGACGAACTTGTCCACCGACGGGTTCGGCCAGTGGATCAGGTACAGGTCGACGTGGTCGAGCCCCAGGTTGCCGAGGGTCTCGTCGATCGAGCGGTGCGCCTCGTCGTAGCCGTGGTGCCGCCCGGGCAGCTTCGACGTGACGACGAGGTCCTCGCGCGCCACCTCGGACTCACGGACGGCCTTGCCGACGGCGTCCTCGTTGCCGTAGTTCAGCGCCGTGTCGAGCAGCCGGTAGCCGCTCGCGATCGCGGTGCCGACCGCCGCAGCGCCCTCGTCGCCGTTCAGGCCGTAGGTGCCGAGGCCGAGCTCCGGGAACCGGTGGCCGTCGTTCAGCTCGATCGTCGGGGCACCGACCTGCATCAGCGGACCCCGAGCAGGTCGATCACGAAGATGAGGGTCTTGCCGGACAGGAAGTGGCCACCACCGGCGGGGCCGTAGGCGAGCTCCGGCGGGACGACGAGCTTGCGGCGTCCGCCGACCTTCATGCCGGGGATGCCCTCCTGCCAGCCGCGCACCAGGGCCGCGAGCGGGAAGTCGATGGGCTCGCCGCGGTTCCAGGAGCTGTCGAACTCCTCGCCGGTCTCGTACTCGACGCCGGCGTAGTGGACCTTGACGGTGGATCCGGCGGACGCTTCCTCGCCGGAACCCTCGACGATGTCGGTGATGACGAGCTCGGTGGGGGCGGGGCCCTCGGGGGCGTCGAACTCGGGCTTGCTGTTCAGGTCAGTCATGCCGATCAGTCAACCAGAGCGCGCACCGGGCACGCGCAACGAGCGTCCAGCCCGCAGAATGGTTCCACCGTGACACCATCGACTCCCGCACCGCCGCGCCGCCGCCTGCTCGCCGACCTCACCCCGCTCCGCCGCTCCCCCGCCTTCGCCCGGCTCTGGGCCGGCACCGCGATCGCCGGGATCGGCACCCAGATGACCACCGTCGCCGTCGGGCTCGAGGTCTACGAGATCACCCGCTCGACCTTCGCCGTGGCCCTCGTCGGTGTCATCGCGCTCGTGCCGATGATCGTCGCCGGCCTGTACGGCGGGATGCTCGCGGACGCCTTCGACCGACGCCTCGTCGCGCTCGTGTCGTCGATCATCGCGTGGGTCGCCGTCGCCCTGATCGCCACGCACGCCTGGCTCGACCTGCACAGCGTCGCACTGCTCTACGTGCTCGCGACGGTGAACGCCGTGGCGGCGACCGTCAGCAACGCCTCCCGCTCGGCCATCGTCCCCAGGCTCGTCGGCACCGACCTGCTGCCCGCGGCGAGCGCCCTGGGCGGGATCGCGTCCGGGCTCCAGGTCACCGTGGGTCCGGCGATCGCCGGTGTGCTCATCGCGACCGTCGGGTTCGCGCCGACGTACACGATCGACGTCGTGCTGTTCACGTTCGCGTTCCTCGGGGTGTTCACGCTGCCGCGGATGGCCGCCGACCACGACGCACTGCGGCCGGGGCTCGGCTCGCTCATCGAGGGCGCGAAGTTCCTGCGGCGGTCGCGCAACATCACGATGACCTTCGTGCTCGACATCATCGCGATGACCTTCGGGCAGCCGCGTGTGCTGTTCCCCGCGATCGGCGCGCTCGTCATCGGCGGCGGGTCGATCACCGTCGGCACCCTGACCGCCGCGTACGCGATCGGTGCGCTGCTGTCGAGCGTGTTCTCCGGGCCGCTCGGGCACGTCCGACGCCAGGGTGAGGCCGTCGGCTGGGCCATCACGGCGTACGGCGGGGCGATCGCGGCGTTCGGTGTGGTCATCGCGCTGGCACACGTGCTCGGCGGCCGCTCGGGCGAGGCGTTCGGGGTCGAGATCCTGCCGGCGCTCGGGCTCGCGGCGCTGTTCCTGGCGATGGCCGGCGGTGCGGACAACGTCAGCTCGGTGTTCCGGAACACGATCCTGCAGGCGGCATCGCCGGACGGCATGCGCGGTCGGCTGCAGGGCATCTTCATCGTCGTCGTCACGGGCGGCCCACGGCTCGGCGACCTGTACGCCGGCCTGGTCGTCGCGGCCGGCATCGCGTACCCGCCGGTCATCGGCGGCGTGCTGATCATCGGCCTTGTCGCGCTGCTCCTCCGGATGGTCCCCTCGTTCCGCCGCTACGACGCCCTGCACCCGCACGCCAACTGACCGCGGGCCGCGGTCGAGTGCGGGTCCGCAAGACACCGGTGTTCGCACGTCGAACACCCGCGTTCCGCGGTGCGGAGCGTGAACACCGGTGTCTTGCCGGCGCACCAGCGCGACCAACAGGCGGACGGGAGGTGCGGGGCGGGCCCGCCACGCGCCTCCAGGCCGTCACGTGTCGGGTACCGTACGACACATGCCGGACAGCGCATCGCGCGACCTCCAGCGGACGGGAGTCCGCGCCGTCGTCCGGCGCACCTACCACTCGGTGATCCGGCACCGCGTCGTCGACGCGGCCGCGTCGCTGACGTTCTTCGCGCTCCTGACGGTGTTCCCGACCGCGTTGGCGGTCGTGTCAGCGCTGTCCATCGTCGACCGCAAGGGCGACAGCCTGACCGACATCGTCGAGGTCCTCGGGTTCATCGTCCGGCCGGAGACCGCCCAGCACCTCGAGGGGCCGCTCCGGCAGCTGCTGACCCTGGACAACCCGTGGCTCGGGTTCACGATCGGCGTCGTGCTGACGCTCTGGTCGCTGTCCGGCTACGCGACGGCGTTCGGGCGGGCGATGAACACCGCCTACGAGGTCGAGGAGGGCCGGCGGATCTGGAAGTTCCGCAGCATGATGCTCCTCGTCACGCTGCTCGTCATGGTCGGCGGCGCCGTCGCCATCGTCATCCTGCTCGGGACGCCGACGATCTCCGAGGCCGTCATCCGACAGCTCGGGTGGGCGCCCTGGATCGACGACGTGTGGAACGTGGTGAAGTGGCCGGTGCTCGCGGCCGACCTCGTCGTGATGGTGGCGGTGCTCTACTACGCGACGCCGAACGTGAAGACCCCGCAGCTGCGGTGGGTGTCGGCCGGTGCCGCGTTCGCGATCGTGACCTGGGCCATCGCCACGGTGGGGTTCGCGCTCTACGTGGAGACCCTCGGTGGCGGGAACCGCGCCTACGGGTGGCTCGGTGGCGCGATCCTGCTGCTCGTGTACCTGTACATCTCGAACTTCGTGCTCGTGGTCGGCGGGGAGCTCGACTCCGAGGTGATCCGGATGCGGCAGCTGCTCGCCGGCATCGAGGCGGACGAGTCGATCCGGCTGCCACTGCGGGACGTCACGCGGAACTTCACGCTCGCGCGGTGGCGGGACCAGGACATCGCGGCCGCGCAGCACGTGCGGGCCGAGGCCGCGCGGGTGGCGGAGGAAGAGGACGCCGAGCTGACCCCGGGCGAGGAACACCTGCGGGCGATGGCGCAGCAGGTGCGGGTGGGCGAGCGGCCGCTGCCCTGACGGGTGTGCGCGGACGCCCCGCGTCAGCGCTTGCGCGCCTCGGCGTCCAGCATCTCCTCGGTGACGATCGGGATCGCGCCCGTCGCCAGCTCGATCCCCGACAGCCGCGCCGGGCTGAGCACCCGCATGACCTGGTCCTCGTCCATCAGCCCAGCGGCCACGACGAGCGTCGAGATCGGCGTCGAGGTGGTCAGCGCCGTGTGCGCGATCGACGCCGCGGCCGCGTACCCGATGTACGGCGTGAGTGCTGTGACGACGCCGACGTTGGTGTCGACCTGGGCCGCGAGCTTCGCCTCGTTCGCCTCGATGCCGACGACGCAGTGCTCGCGCAGGGTCGCGCAGCCGCGGGACATCCACTGCAGCGACTGCAGGATCGAGTGGGCGATGATCGGCTCGAAGGCGTTGAGCTGCAGCTGCCCGCTCTCCGCCGCCATCGTCACGGTGGTGTCGGCCCCGGCGACCGCGTAGGCGATCTGGTTCACGACCTCGGGGATCACCGGGTTGACCTTGCCCGGCATGATCGACGAACCGGCCTGGCGAGCCGGCAACGTGATCTCGCCGAGACCCGCCTGCGGGCCGGACGACAGCAGCCGCAGGTCGTTGCAGATCTTCGAGAGCTTCGCGGCGCTGCGCTTCACCGTGCCGGACAGGGTCATGAACGCACCGGCGTCACTCGTCGCCTCGATGAGGTCGGGGGCGGTGACGACGTCGATGCCGCTCGCCTCCTGCAGCTGCCGACGGACCTCGTCGCGGTAGAGCGGGTCCGCGGTGATCCCGGTGCCGATCGCCGTCGCGCCGAGGTTCATCTCGGCGAGCAGCGGCATCACCTTGCGGAGCAGGTCGGCGTCCTCCTGGATCGTGTGCGAGAACCCGGTGAACTCCTGCCCGAGGGTCATCGGCACGGCGTCCTGCAGCTGCGTCCGGCCCACCTTCAGCACGTCGGCGAAGGCGCGGCCCCGCTCGGCGAACGCCGCGGAGAGCTCCTCGAGCTGCACGATCAGACGTCGGACCCCGAAGATCATCGCGATCTTGATGCTCGTCGGGTACGTGTCGTTCGTGGACTGGCTGCGGTTCACGTGGTCGATCGGGTGCAGGTACGCGTAGTCGCCCCGCTCACGCCCGAGGAGTTCGAGAGCCCGGTTCGCGAGCACCTCGTTCGTGTTCATGTTCGTGCTCGTCCCCGCGCCGCCCTGCACGACGTCGACGACGAACTGCTCGCGGAGTGCTCCGTCGCGGACTTCCTGCGCCGCACGGTCGATCGCGTCGGCGCGCTCTTCGTCGAGGACACCGATCGCCCGGTTCGCCCGCGCCGCCGCCTGCTTCACCGTGACGAGCGCCTCGATGAGGTCCGGGTACACGGCGATCGGCACGGAGGTGATCGGGAAGTTCTCGAGTGCCCGCAACGTGTTGATGCCCCAGTACGCGTCGTTCGGGACCTCCCGTGATCCCAGCGAGTCGCTCTCGGTCCGCGTCGTCGTCGTCACAGGTGCCTCCTCGTTGCCGGTCACACGTCGAGGCTAGTCCCGTCCGTCCGGCCGGTCCGGGAACGCGCCGGGGCTGGGCGGAGCGGGCGGCGTGCCGCCCACGGGCCTCCCGTCGCTTCGTGAGCAGAAGATGTCGGCTCACGCTGCGGGACTCGACATCTTCTGCTCACCAAGCGCGCCGCCCGCGCGAGCGGGCGAAATGGCGTGGTCGCCTTCGCGACGCACGGCGGCATTTCGCCCGCTCGCCCGCGACGGCCTGGAGGCCCGGTGCCAGGCCGCCACGGGCCTCCCGTCCGTCCGCCCGCGCGCTCCGTGAGCAGAAGAGGTCGGGTCCCACACGGCGACTCGACATCTTCTGCTCACCAAGCGCGCCGCCCGCGTGAGCGGGCGAAATGGCGTG
Source organism: Curtobacterium sp. MCLR17_051 (assembly GCF_003234395.1). Lineage (NCBI taxonomy): Bacteria > Bacillati > Actinomycetota > Actinomycetes > Micrococcales > Microbacteriaceae > Curtobacterium > Curtobacterium sp. MCLR17_051. The sequence continues at coordinate 8,960 of NZ_QKTA01000006.1, read as the reverse complement.
GTCGCCTTCGCAACGCACGGCGGCATTTCGCCCACTCGACCGGGGACGGCCTGGAGGCCCGGTGCCAGGCCGCCACGGGCCTCCCGTCCGTCCGTCCGCCCGCGAACTTCGTGAGCAGAAGTGGTCGGATCACGGACGGGGACCCGACATCTTCTACTCACCAAGCGCGCCGCCCGCGCGAGCGGGCGAAATGGCGTGGTCGCCTTCGCAACGCACGGCGGCATTTCGCCCGCTCGCCCGCGACGGCCTGGAGGCCCGGTGCCAGGCCGCCACGGGCCTCCCGTCCGACCCGCGGTCACGCCCCGGACGCGAGCGGGCGAAATGGCGGGGTAGGCGCGAGCGCGGACGCGAGCATTTCGCCCGCTCGCGCCGCGGGCGCCCGCCCGCGCGGGCGCGACGAGTGAGCAGAAGACGCCGGGTCGCGAGGGGCGACCCGGCGTCTTCTGCTCACACGGTGAGCGTGCCCGTCAGTGGAACTGCGGGACGATGAGGTAGATGCCGTAGAGCACGACGGCGCCGCACACGACGAAGCACGCGATGGCCGCGGCGCGGAGTGCGCGTGCTGCCGCCGAGGCTCCGGCGGGGTTCGGGAAGCCGGCGGTGGCCGGGCCGATCGTGCCGTCGTCCTTCACGGTGAACTTGCCTTCGCGGGTGTCGGCGGCGCTCCAGAGACGGAGGCCGACCGAGTACACGGCGACGACGAAGCACGACGAGACCACGGCGACGAGCGCCACGGTGAGGAATGCGAACCAGTCGATGCCCATCAGCGACGGCCTCCCTTGCGGGCCGCCATGCGACGGAGCGTGCGCTCGCGGCTCAGTTCTGCGCGACGCTGGGCGACCGCGTCGGCACGCTTCTTCCGCTGCATGTCACGCAGCTCCTTGCGGGTCAGCACCGCGTTCGCGGCGACGTCGACCTCGATCGCGGAGGCCTGCTCGTGCGGCTTGCGGAGCGACCACAGGTACAGGCCGAGGATCACGACGGCACCGATCACGGCGTCGAGCACGAGCCCGATGACGCCGAGGCGGGCGATGCCCGAGGCGACCGCACCGACCGCGGCGGCCGCGGGCAGGGTGATGAACCAGGCGATGACGATCTTGCCGGCGGTCGACCACTGGATCTTCGAGCCGCGGCGGCCGAGCCCAGCGCCGATGATCGAGCCCGAGGACACCTGCGTGGTCGACAGCGCGAAGCCGAGGTGGCTGGAGGCGAGGATCGTCGCAGCGGTCGAGGCCTCGGCGGCGAAGCCCTGCGTCGCACGGATCTCGGTGATGCCCGAGCCGAGGGTGCGGATGATGCGCCAGCCGCCCGTGTAGGTACCGAGGGCGATCGCGAGGGCACAGGCGACGACGACCCAGAACTGCACGCCCTGGTTCGACGACTGCGCGCCCGAGGCGATGAGGGTCAGCGTGATGACACCCATCGTCTTCTGCGCGTCGTTCGTGCCGTGCGCCAGGGACACCATCGAGCTGGTGAAGACCTGCCCGATGCGGAACCCGCCGCGCTCGTTCGGGAACACCGGACGCTTCGTGATCCGGTACGCGATGCGCGTCGACAGGAACGACACGAGCGCGGCGATCACGGGCGAGGCGAACGCCGGGATGATCACCACGGTCAGCAGCGCGACGTAGTTGACCGACTGGAATCCGGCGCCGACGATCGCGGCACCGATGAGCCCGCCGAACAGCGCGTGCGACGACGATGACGGCAGCCCGCGGAGCCACGTGATCATGTTCCAGACGACTGCCCCGATCAGGCCCGCGAAGATCATCTCGGGGCTGATGGCGACGCCACCGGGCCCCTCGTTGATCAACCCGTGTGAGATCGACGTCGCCACGGCGGTGCTGAGGAACGCACCGACCAGGTTGAGCACCGCAGCGACGGTGACCGCCACCTTGGGCTTCATGGCGCCGGTCGCGATCGGGGTCGCCATCGCGTTGGCGGTGTCGTGAAAACCGTTTGTGAAGTCGAAGAAGAGGGCCAACGCGATGACCAGGACGACTATGAGTGTGATGTCCACCGCGGGCAAGTGTCCCAGGCGTCGGCCCTTCGAGCAAACCTGATCGGCAACCTGTTGTTCACCGCAGCTTCACACTCGTTCAGCTTCGGAACCATGCCGATGGGAGAATGCGTCCATGGACACCGCTGAGCTCCTCATCCTGCTGATCGGATCGCTCGCGGTGACGGGGTTCGCCCGGGCCAAGGGACTCCCCGCTCCACTGCTCGTCACGGCGGTCGCCCTGGCCGCCTCGTTCCTGCCCGGGCTGCCGCCCATGGAGATCGACTCCGAGGTCATCCTCACGGTGATCCTGCCGCCGCTGCTCTACTCGGCGGCCCTCGACGTGTCGTGGCAGAGCTTCCGCGGTTCGATCAAGCAGATCCGACGGCTCGGCATCTTCCTGGTGATCGTCACCGCGCTGGTCGTCGGCGGGGTGGCGTACCTGCTCATCCCGGACATGACGCTGCCCGCGGCGATCCTGCTCGGCGCGATCGTCGCCCCGCCGGACGCGGTGTCCGCGGCCGCGATCGGCCGGAAGCTCGGACTCCCCCGCCGTGTCATGACCGTGCTGTCGGGCGAGAGCCTGATCAACGACGCGGCCTCGCTGACCCTGGTGCGGGTGTTCACGCTCATCATCGCGGGCACGTCGCTGACGATCTGGCAGGACCTCGGCATCTTCGGCCTGGCGATCGGCGTCGGTCTGGTCGTCGGCATCGTGCTCGGCGTCGTCGTGCACTGGATCCGGATGCGCATCAACGACCCCGTGGTCGAGACGATCATGAGCATCCTGCTGCCCTTCGTCGCCTACATCCTCGCCGAGGACCTGTCCGGCTCCGGGGTCATCGCGGTCGTCACGGCGGGCCTGTACATCGGCTACAACTCGCCGAAGGAGGGCTACGCCACCCGCCTGCAGGAGCGCCCGCTCTGGACGAGCATCGATGTCATCCTCGAGGGCTTCGTGTTCGCGCTCATCGGCCTGCAGCTCAACACCGTCGTGCAGGACCTGGTCGAGAGCGAGCGGAGCCTCGGGCAGACGCTCACCGCTGCGGCCGTCGTGCTCGCGGTGGTGATCCTGGTGCGGCCGCTGTTCGTGTTCGAGTCCTACGCGCGCAACCGCATCAACGGGAAGTGGCTCCGGCCACTGCGGATCAAGCTGTCCCGCGGGCACCCCTCGCTGCGGTGGATGCGGGGTTCCGCGGAGCCGAAGCTCAACTGGCGGGAGCTCACCGTCATCTCGTGGACGGGCATGCGCGGTGTGGTGACCCTGGCGGCCGCGGTGTCGGTCGTGGCCAGCCCGACACAGATCCCGGCACAGGACACGATCTTCATCATCGCCTTCTTCGTGACCGTCGGCACCCTGCTGCTGCAGGGACTCACCCTGCCGTTCGTCATCCGCGCGCTCAAGGTGCAGGACCCGGCCGAGGGCGAAGAGGACGTGCGCAGTGAGATGCGACTCAACCAGCGCACCACCGAGGCCGCGATCGAGCTGCTCGAGAAGCGGCGTCCGGCGTGGGCGAAGCAGTACGGCTCGGAAGCCGTCGACTCGGTGGTGAACCGGCTGAAGGCGCGACTCGAGCGTCAGGCCGAGACGTTCCGTCAGGACGCCGAGGAAGAAGAGGACGAGGGGCGGAACGTCGCACTGCGCCTGCGTGGCTCGCAGATCCAGGACATCCGCCGCGAGCTCCTCGACCGGCGCCGCGAGATCGTGCTCGAGGAGCGGGAGAAGGGGAACCTCGACGAGGAGGTCATGCGCCGCATGCTCGTGACCCTCGACGCCGAGGAGCTCGCGATGGACTCGGCGCAGGCGTCGCGCAGTCGCTCCTGAGCACCCCGGGCGTATCCTGGCGCTCCGATCGAGAGCAGGAGCAGAGCGCCGAGTGAGCACGCCGCGGAACGACGTCCCCAGGAACGACGACGGACCGGAGCGCCCCGGTGGTTCCCGTCCCACGCCGCCGAAGCCGCGCGGGACCCGGCCCTCCGCACGCGGGACCAAGCCGCGTCGTGGTGGCAAGGTCGCCGGGCACACGCGTTCGGGACCCCGGCGACAGGCTCCGGTACCCGCGCCCCAGCAGCACGGCGCCTACCGCCGGTGGTACTCGACCCTGCACCCGTCGCTGCAGCTGATCGGCCTGCAGCTCTGGATGCCGCTGTTCTTCATCGTCGGGTTCTGCCTGTGCTACGTCTTCGCGTTCCACGCCCCGCACCCGCACGACGTCCCGATCGCCCTGATCGGCAGCGATCCGGCGTTCGTGCAGGCGGTGCAGCAGGCGTTGCCCGGCGAGTTCGTGTTCCACACGTACGACTCGCTCGCGCAGGCGAAGCGCGACGTGGTCGGCGGCTCGATGGCGGTCGCGTACGACCCCGCTGCGAACGAGTTCTTCAAGGCGAGCGCGCACCAGTTCCAGGTCGCGAGCCTCGTCCCGGCCACCCTCACCGCGGTGCTGACCGGCCTGGGCGTCGCGACCCCGAAGGTCACCGAGCTCGCACCGCTGCCGGCGTGGGACGAGTACGGCACCGTCGCGATGTACGTCATGCTCGCGTGGTGCATCGGCGGCTACATGGTCGCGATGTTCATCGGCATCATGGGCGGCCCGCTCCGGCACCGCACCCGGATGACGGTCATCGTGGTCGGCGGCCTCGTCATCTCGCTCATCACGAACACGCTCGCCGGGCCCGTGCTCGGCGCCATCCACGGGCACTGGATCCAGCTCGTGCTCATCGCCTGGGGCTGGATCGTGGCGATCGGCCTGGCGGTCAACGGCCTGAGCTACTTCGTCGGCCGGTTCATCGCCGCACCCGCGATGATCTGCTTCGTCTTCCTGTCCATGCCGTCGTCCGGCGGCGCCTACCCGAAGTGGTTCATGCCCGAGCCCTTCGCCTGGCTGAACAACGTCGTCGTCGGCTCGAGCATGGTCGACATGATCAAGCACCAGGTCTACGGCGTCGGCCCCGGCCCGGCCCGCGGCCTGATCACGATGGCCTGCTACGCCACGGCCGGCCTGGTGCTGATGTACTTCGGCAAGAAGTGGTGGGAGCGCCGACGGATCCGCGCGATCGTCACCGGCCGGACCACGATGTTCCAGGACGCCAACACCGCCAACCGCGAGTTCCTCGGCGGGCAGCGCGACGCCGAGCTCGAGCGCCACGGCCTGACCTCCACCGAGACCGGCACCCTGAGCGTGCTGCGGGACGACGACTGGGAGGACGACCGCACCGGCGGTGACGTCTTCACCGGCGGTCGCGACGGCCTCGAGCCGGACGCGACGCCGACCGGGCGCATCGCCGTGCAGCGCCCCGCGAACCGGAAGGAACCGCGACCAGCGGCGGCTCCGCACGGCAAGCACGCCGACCGCTGACGCGTATCCTGATCGGATGAACCCCCGCATCACCTGGCACCGCGTCCTCATCACCGTCGTCGTCGTGTTCCTCGTGATGACGGTCGGCTTCTACGCCGCGAGCGTCCTGCTCGCGCCCGCCGACGGCCGCGGCACCGCCGGGCTGTTCGTCGGGTGGGCGATGTTCTCGATGATCGGCGCGATCGTCGTCGGCATCATCGACTTCTTCGTGCGGCCCCTGGGTGGCCGGAGCGGCGACGCCGACGTCATGGCCGCCGCCGAGGAAGCGCGCACCGGCAGCACCCGCACCCAGCAGCCGCGCTAGCAGCAAGCAGCAAGCAGCAAGCAGCTACTCGCCCACGCCCACGCCGACGCCCGTCCCGGTGAACCCGGCGACCGTCGCGTCGTCCTCGGCGAACGTGAACCGCGCACGGACGCTGCCCCCGGCGAGCACCCCCGGCAGCCAGTAGCGGGCGTCGTCCCACATCGCGTCGTAGGGCACGGTGTCGACCGGGATCCACCGCGGCTCCAGTTCGTCGGAGCCCGACGGGTCTCCCTGCCAGCGGCGGCAGACGAAGACGTCCGAGACCTGGGACCAGGACGGTCGGTACGGGAACCGGTAGTCCAACGTGCCACGGGCCTCCAGGTCGACAGTGTCGAGCCGCAGGCCGACCTCTTCACGCACCTCGCGCACGGCGGTCTCGACCGCCGACTCACCGGGCTCGCGCTTGCCGCCTGGGCCGACCAGACGGCCCGTGCCGAGACCGCGGCGCTTCTCCCCCAGCAGCACCTCGGGGCCTGCCTCGCCGTCGCGCAGCAGGTACACGACCACCACCCGGGGATGCTGGGACTTGCTCTCGTCGCGAAGGGTCACGCGTCCAGTGTGACCGATGGAGTGTCGTACGCTTTTCCCATGGCAGGCGTGCTGCGGGGGCACCATGGCTGAGCCCCGCAGGACCGGGCGCAGCCTCGAAGTGCTGCGCGCCGAGGCCGCCGAGGAGATCTCGATGCTCGTCGAGCACCGGAGCCGTCAGGGTGAGGACCCGTGGGAGTTCATGCCGACGCTCCCCACCGTCGACGAGCAGGTCGTGCTGATCCTGCGCGCGGACGCCGTCGACCTGGACGAGGCGATCGGCAAGCGGCACGCACAGTGGTCGAGCCACCCGGCGTCCGGGCAGGGCACCAAGCTGGGCGAGGAGTACCACCGGCTGCGCCGGATCGCGCTGCAGCACCCCGAGCTGACGCCCGCCGTGTGGAAGCTGCTGGGCGCGCTGCCCGAAGCCGGCTGAGCTGCGGTTGGATGGACGCATGACCGAAACCGTGCTCGCCGTCCTCAACCAGCCCTCCCGCGACGCCGCGCCGCACGACCCCGCGGCCGACGCCTTCACCTGGGCGAAGCCGCTCGAGGAGCACGTGCAGGTGCAGGACCTCGGCGTCACGCGTGGCGACGGCGTGTTCGAGACGATCACGGTGATCGACGGTCGGCCCCAGGCCCTCGAGGCGCACCTCGCCCGCTTCGGCCGCTCCGCCGCGATGCTCGACCTGCCCGCGCCCGACCCGGAGGCCTGGCGCCAGGCCATCGAGGCCGTCTGCGCCCGCCTCGACCCGGTGCGCGAGGCCTTCGCCAAGACCGTCCTGACCCGCGGGGTCGAGGGCACCGACCGTCCGACCGGGTGGGTCTACGCCGCGCCGTCGGGTGACTCCACGGCCGCCCGCACCGAGGGCATCTCCGTCGTCGTCCTGGACCGCGGGTACCGGCACGACGTCGAGCGCACCTCGCCGTGGTTGCTGCAGGGCGCGAAGACGCTGTCGTACGGCGTCAACATGGCCGCCCTGCGCGAGGCCGTCCGCCGCGGCGCCGACGACGCCCTGTTCGTCTCGAGCGACGGCTACGTGCTCGAGGGCACGCGCGCCAACCTGATCATGAAGGTCGGCGACCGGCTCGTCACGCCCCGCACCGACATCGGGATCCTGGCCGGCACGACGCAGGCCGACGTGTTCCGCTTCGCCGAGCAGGAGGGCATCGAAACCGCCTACGAGCTCGTCACCCTCGCCGACCTAGCGGCGGCGGACGCGCTCTGGCTCGTGTCGAGCGTGCGGCAGGCTGCGCCGATCCGCTCGGTGAACGGCGACGCGCGTCCGATCGACGCCGAGCTCACGACGCGGATCAACGACTTCCTGCTGGCGCGCGAGGTCTGAGCACGCGGCGCCCCCGGCGCAACGGCCTGGAGGCCCGGATCGCGACCCGCAGGCACGTCGCGATCCGGGCCTCCCGGCTGTGCACCCGCTACCAGCGCGGGGTGGTGACGCCGGCCCCGTCGGCCCACGCGAAGACGGGCTTGCCGTCGATCCAGACGCGCGTCGCGCGGCTGGTCGCGTCGAGCGGGTCGCCGTCCCACAGCACGAGGTCGGCGTCGTAGCCCTCGGCCAGCCGACCGACGCGGTCCCCGAACCCGAGGAACTCGGCCGGGTTGACGGTGAGGGCCTCGAGTGCGGTCTGGGCGGGCAGGCCCTCCTTCACGGCAGCGGTCGCCTGGTCGACGAGCATGTTGATCGGCACGACCGGCGCGTCCGTCGTGATCGCGACCCGGACCCCGGCCGCCGCGATCGTGGCGAGGTTCGGGATGCCGCGGTCGCGGAGCTCGACCTTCGAGCGGCTGGTGAAGAGCGGGCCGTAGATGACCGGGATGTCCTTGGCGGCCAGCACGTCGGCGATCTTGTGCGCCTCGGTGCCGTGGTTCACGACGAGGCGGTAGCCGAACTCCTCGGACAGGCGGATCGCGGTGGCGATGTCGTCGTGGCGGTGGGTGTGCTGGTCCCAGACGAGCTCGCCGTCGAGCACCCGGACGAGCGTCTCCTTCGTCAGGTCGCGGGCGAACGGCTCGTCCTTCGCGGCTGCGGCGTCGCGGGCGGCCTTGTAGTTCTGCGCCTCGACGAAGGCGTCGCGGATGATCTTCGCGACACCGAGCCGGGTCGAGGGTGTCTGGCCCTTGCCGCCGTAGACGCGCTTCGGGTTCTCGCCGAGGGCGCTCTTCACGCTCACCGAGTCGGAGATGAGCTGCTCGTCGATCGTCCGGCCGCCCCAGGTCTTGATGGCGACGCTCTGCCCGCCGATCGGGTTGCCGGAGCCGGGCTTGACGACGATGCTCGTGATCCCACCGGCCAGGGCGTCCCGGAAGCCCTCGTCGTCGATGTCGATCGCGTCGATCGCGCGGACGCCGGCCATGTTCGGGGCGGTCATCTCGTTCGTGTCGTTGCCGGCCTCGCCGTTGGCCTCCTCGTGGATGCCGACATGGCCGTGCGCCTCGACGAACCCGGGCACCAGCCACGAACCGGTGGCGTCGATGACCGTCATCCCCTCGGGCGGGGAGACGTCCGGACCGATCGCGGTGATCCGGCCCTCCTCGACGACGACCGCGCCGCCGTCGAAGGCTGGAGCGGAGACGGGGACGACGTGGGCACCGGTGATCGCGAAGGAGTTGCTCATGGCACCAACGGTACGCGGGGGCGTGGTGCGCGGGCGGGCGCCGTCGCACGGGCGCGCGCGGCGGGGCCGGGGGGTCGGGCGGCGGCGCCGCGCCCCGCCGCGCCGTGTACGTGCCACCACCTGTCACTTATACACCTGT